>PXBO01000107.1 GCA_003566885.1 Opitutia bacterium
AAGACGCCGAGCTGGAAATCGGTCTGTTACATACCACGTGGCAGCAACAACCTACTGAGGGAACTCCGGAAGAAATTACTCAAACCGCGGAAGATATTGCTGCGGTCGCCTGGGTCGAATTTGGGCATTTCGAAATCAGGGATCTCCTGGACGACGGATCGGGAGGGGATGTTGAAGTCCTTTCGATCGAGTTCGATTACATCGGCGATCCCTCGCTGACCTACAACATCGAGGCAACGGATAATCTCAACGAAGGATGGGAACCGATTCAGGTTTTCGGCCCGTTCTCCGGTCCGGGACGGGAGATATTCATCGACAGCGTTCCGATCGGCACGGATCCGCTTCGTTTCATCCGCTTGAACGTACGGGCCGAGTAAACACCTGAAAAATCGGTTCGCAAAGCCGACCAAAGTTAAAAAAAAGCCGATCCGTTCGCGGATCGGCTTTTTTCTTTTAGTGATGCTCTGTATAAGGCCCGGAAGCAGGCCCAACCTGGCACTCCTATCACTATAAAGGACTTAAGCATCCTCCAGAGTTGATTCGGATAGGTGCGAAGCCCGCTACCACCAATCCATATGTCGAAAAAATACACATAAATGTCGCAAACAAACAAGTAACACCTTCACCAAATCTGATAATATCATTTATTCCCGAGTAATATCCAAATAGATAAAATCAGCCTTTCAATCCCATAACCGTCTCATATTGAGCAAGCCCTTGATTTCTGATAATTCTGATTTACATTAAATCCAGGTCAATCACCCTCTCCCGAGAACAGGTATTCCCACCTTCAATCTTAACCAACACTCAACTGCATAAGGCCTTTTGCCTTAACCCATTATGAAGAAATCATCCAGAGGATTCACCCTAATTGAGCTCCTAACCGTTATTGCCATAATCGGCATTCTGGCCGCAATTCTGGTCCCGGTCGTGGCACAGGTGCGTGAAAGCGCCCGCCGTTCGCTTTGTACCAGCAATCTTCGCCAGATCGGCCTGTCCGCCCATTTGTATGCCTCCGAAAACGACAACCGTCTGCCCAGGATGACGGGAGGCAATTGGCCGTGGGACGTCCAGTACAGTGTCATGCACAGCCTGATCGTCGTTGGCGGCGGTGAGCGCGACATGTTCTATTGTCCCTCTTCACCCCCGGAAATGAAAACCGAGGGCTGGGATTTCGCCACCAACCCTGAGATGCAGACCGGTTACCGCTTCATCTCCTACGTCCTCTTGTTCGACGGCACCCCGGGTCTCGACCCACAATACCACAACCGCCGACTCGGTGAGCCACCCCCGCAGCGGGCTGGTGGACGGGGCGGCGCCCAGGGAGCGGTGACCTACCTCTCCGAGACCCAACGTGAATTGGCGGTTGATGCGGTCCTTGGCACCGAAGGAAACAATTTCACCGTTTCCGGTGGCGCCCCCACTCCCCACCGGCCCAACCACATGGACGGGAACTATCCGGCAGGGGGCAATATTGTATTCCTCGATGCCCACGTCGAATGGCGTCCGTTCAGCGAGATGGTGAATCGCCAATCCGGACCTCCGTTCTGGTGGTAATTGGATTCCTTCACCGGGCAACTGGTCAGTGAGCCCTTGCACAAAACGGCCCCCTCTCCACACGAGAGGGGGCCGTTTTGCGTCATCAAGTTTCGGAAAACCATTGCCTGCCTTGGCGGACCCCATGTATCCCGCCCGGGCGCGATTGAGCGGGCCTGCGTCAGAGAGGGCGTTCGCAAGCGAACACGCTACATAGGGATTCCGAAAACTTGATGACGGGGGTATTAGTTGGATCAATGGAATGGCACTCGGATAATGTGGTTTTCCGTAGCGAATCTTTGGCTCAAGAGTCGAAACGAGAGGCGTCCGGGACGCGCCCGGGTCGACACCTTTGCAGGCGTCGCTACGAAGAGTGCCCTTAACCGATTAGCATTCTGGATCAATGCCGTTACACGGGGTGCTAGGAGTCTGTCGGGCTTCGCCCACAGACTCCTGAAAGAGGACTCGACTTTGGAAGCAGATCAATCAAACCATCCTGTCGATCCTGTGAATCCTGTCAAAGAAGGAACTGCACGATGACGTTGAATTCGGACAGGATGAACAGGATTTACAGGATGGCAATTGCAGCCATTAACCGGAAATAATCCGGCTTACTCCAGATTTCGGTTGGGAGGATCTTCATCCATCAAGTGACGCACAAAGAAATCCTGCATACGACGGTTGCCGTAGGCGCCCCCCATACTGTGGCCGCCATTGGGAATCACCAGGAGGTCGAAATCCTTATTGGCTCGAATCAGCCCATCGGCGAAACGCAGGGTCGACTCCGGCGGAACGTTGGTATCCAATTCGCCGACGATCAACAGAAGGTGCCCGCGGAGTCGATGAGCGTTGTCGATGTTGGATGACTCGCTGTATTGCGTTCCTACCGGGTAACCCATCCACTGTTCGTTCCAGGAGGCCTTGTCCATACGGTTGTCGTGACAACCGCAGGAAGCGACGGCTACCTTGTAGAATTCAGGATGGAACAGCAAAGCGCCGGCGGCATTCTGTCCTCCGGCGGAATTGCCATAAATCCCTACCCTGGTCAGATCCATCCCCGGATCCTGTTCCGCCGCCGCTTGCATCCATAGAATACGGTCGGGAAAACCGGCGTCCTTGAGATTATGCCACGCCACGTCATGGAATGCTTTCGAACGATTGGCCGTTCCCATGCCGTCGAGTTTGACCACCACAAATCCGAGATCCGTCAGTGAGGCATAACGGCGGCTGGTGGAAAAGGACTTGGGAGTATAGGAGCTCTGCGGTCCGGCATAAATGGCCTCGATTACCGGGTATTTCTTTGCCGGGTCGTAATCACGCGGACGCGCGATAAAACCCCAGATATCCGTTTCTCCGTCGCGCCCTTTGGCGACAAAGACCTCAGGCGCTTCCCAACCGTTTTCGATCAGTTCGCTGATGTCAGCCTCTTCCAATACGGTAATCAAGCTGCCATCGGCGGTCCGGCGCAATTCATTGACCGGCGGACTGTCCACGCGACTGTGGGTGGCGATCAGGTAGCGGCTATCCGGCGAAAAGGAGATCCGGTGGGTCCCGTTGGATTCGGTCAGCGCGACAAAATTACTCCCGTCGAAATCAACCCGATAGTAATGAATGAAATAGGGATCCTGATCGGGATTCTTCCCCGACGCCGTAAACCATATCTGGCGGTTTTCCTCGTCGACTCTATCCATTCCGCGAACCACCCATTCGCCATGGGTGATGGGCGTCATGCTTGCCGTTTCGATATCGACCAGGTAGAGGTGGCGCCATCCTTCCATCTCGGAGGCGTAGATAAACTCGTCGCTCGAATCGAGCCAGGTCAAGCGGTTCACCCCCACATTTTCGGTGTGGTGAGTCCAGATGAAGGTTTCGGTCCGCTCGTCCACCAGGTAGCGGGTGTCTCCGTTGGCGGTATCGATCTCGATCACCCTAAGTCTCTGGTGGCCGCGATCGATCTGCTCATACATAAAACGCCGGCCATCCGAATTCCAACGCACCCGGGGCGACAGCCATTGATGCTCGAATCGATCGACCTCGGGCTTGATTGCAATCCGGTCCGCAACCTGAAACACATTCGGCTCGAACTTGGGAAACGCATCGCCTGGAAGAAAGTAGTTTCGGCTTTCGAGAGTAGCCCGTCCTCCCCCCGGCGGCGAAGAACGGATCAGGTGCACCTGCTTGCGCTCCACGTCCTCCATTCGCCAGGCGATCAGGGCGGAGGAGTCCGGCGACCACTCGAGGTTCCGGTAAGCGTTACCCGCCTCGCCATCGTCGCTCAAAAGAATCGTGCTATCACTCTCGCGATCCCGGAGATGGACATTGTGGTTCCTGACAAAAGCCGCCCACCGGCCATCCGGCGAGACCAAACCATCCTGTCCGCCTCCACCCCGCCGCTGGGATCCGGATGCCGACTCACCGGAACCGGAATCCTCGGCTCCCGCGTTCTCCTCGTCCGGCTCGAACGGCGCACAAGTGTGATCGTTCAGGTCATAGCGCCAGGTTTCGCCCCTGGCCTCGAACAGTACAGCCGCACCCTCTTCGATAAAACGGATTTCTCTGAAGGGCAGACGTTCGCCTTGAAACGTTTGTCCGGACGCTGCGGAAAGGGCCTCGGCCAATCGCGCGTGATCGAAAGCCCGCTCCCGGCTTTCCGCCTCGGCATCAACCAGGATAAACTCGCTTTCGCCGTCGGAAAGCGCATTGCGATACCAAAACTTCGTATTGTCATCGAACCACTGCGGATCGACCGTCGCCCGATACATGTTATTGCCCCCTCCACCGGTTCGGCGCGCCTGCGGCGCCTCCTGCGGGGAGGTTTCGGAAGTGATCTGCGGAGCAGGTGCAAATTCATTCCGATCGTCAGTAACCGAAAATGCATTCAGGGCGGAAAAGGTGATGGCAACCAGCAGAGTCAGATTCGGTAGTCTCATAATATAATTCCGGTTTTGCTTCGCACAAAGGACACAACCCCCGGCCTGTGCGCCATCGCTTCGGAAAGCAATCATTCTTTGTTTTCAGATTACGGGGCTTGCAGCCCCGGGTTCGTCTCGCATTTCACCGCTAGATGGTTCCGGAAGGTTCCACCGGGTATCCGCCAACATTTCTTCGGAAATCAGCCACAAGCAATCCGAGGAAATAAAGACCGGCCGAGGCCATTACCGAAATCGCTAATCCCAATCGAGTCAAGCGTTGTCGAACAACAAAGGAACCGAGGGACCAAAACCCGCTGCCATGACCCAGCTCCTCTAATAAGGTTTGAAATCCGGCAGTTGCAATTGACATTCAAGGGGCGCCCTTCGCATGCTTAACATGCATGAAACTTCGTTCTTTCTCTCCCTACCTTCTCAGCCTTATTATTCCGATCACCGCCTTTTCGCAAGTGCTCGACAGACGCTCGTTGCTTGAGGATCAGACATTTTGGGCCAATCGTGACTTCGAATGGTTCGAGGAACACATTCCTTTCTTCGACTCTCCCGATGCGGAGATCAACACAACCTACTATTACCGGTGGGAGCTGGTGACCCGGCATTTCGTTTACGGAAACCCGAACTTCGGGTACGCCTTCACCGAGTTCGCGAACCGGCCCTTCTGGTCCGGCGCTTACGGCACGATCTCCTGTCCGGCGGGCCATCAGATCTACGAAGTACGCTGGCTGCATGAGCCGAGGTATGTACGCGATTACCTCCGATTCTGGATGCGGCATCCCGGAGCCCAACCCCGCAATTATTCCTTCTGGGTGGCCGACTCGGCCTGGGCCGCCCACCAGGTCCATCCCAATGAGGCGTTTCTGATCGACCTGCTGCCCGATCTTATCGGGAACTACCAGGCTTGGCAGGACCGTCAATGGGTGGAAGAGAAAGGCATGTTCTGGCAACTGGGTCACGATGACGGTATGGAATTCGATATCAATGCCCAACAGACCCGGGACATTCTGCGCGGCGGTCAATCGCTCCGGCCCACTTTCAATGCCTATATGTGGGCGGACGCCCACGCCATCGCGCGAATCGCGGGGTTGAATGACGATCGGGCCATCGTCGATCGATTTCTGGAGAAAGCCGACCTGATCAAGAGCCAGGTGGAAGCCCACCTGTGGGATCCGGAACGGCAATTCTTTTTCCCCATGAGCAATCAGGAGCACGAGAGGGACGGGTACGTTGTGGAGCGACATACTCTGACTTACGAGACCGGAAGGTTCGCGGGCAGCCCCCATGGACGGGAACTGCACGGCTATGTCCCCTGGGCCTTCAACATGCCGAGTCCCGGTTTCGAGGATGCCTGGCGGTTCCTGATGGACGAGGATTATTTTAAGGCGCCCTTTGGTCCGACCACCGTGGAGCAAAACGATCCCCTGTTCGTTCTGCAACCCGGCTGTTGCTGGTGGAGCGGCCAGTCCTGGCCGTTTGCCACCACGCAAACCCTAAAGGCGATGGCGAACCTCCTGCAGAATTACGAGCAGGACCATGTCGACCGTGATGATTACGCTTCCCTCTTCCACACCTTCGCGATCACTCATCGCAAAGACGGCAAGCCTTACATCGCCGAAGCCGTTAATCCCTACACCGGTTCCTGGCAAGGACACGACATGAGGAACCGCAGCGAGCACTATTTTCACTCCGGTTTCACCGATCTGGTGATTACCGGGCTGGCCGGAGTTCAGCCAAGGAACGACGACACCTTCACCATCAAGCCTTTGGTTCCGGACGACTGGGATTACTTCGCCCTCGACAACCTGCCCTACCGCGGGCACACCCTATCCATAATCTGGGACCGCACCGGTGATCGGTACGGCATGGGATCCGGCCTTCAGATTCTGGTCAATGGCGAACCGGCAGCCACGGCGCCGGAGCTGGGCGAGTTGACCGTGGACCTCCCCACGGCCCGCGTCATCCCGGTTGATGAAAACCCGCCGATGAATTACGCGGTCAATAACGACGGCAATTACTATCCCCGCTATCAGGCGTCCTTTGTCAATCCGGACACCTCTCTGGCCATGCTGAGCGACGGTCAATACCGGTACGACGTCCCCCCCGCAAACCGTTGGACGACGGTGGGGTCCGGCAACGTCAGCGACTGGGTTTCAGTCGATTTTGGCATCGAGCGACCCATTGACGAAGTGCGGCTTTACGTGCTCGATGACGGCGGGGGCACCGAGGTCCGTGCGCCCGAAAGCATCGTGCTCTCCTATTGGGACGGAACGGACTGGAGGGACGTCCCCTACCGTGAAACCCATCCGGAAAGACCGATGGGGGGGCGTCCCTTCACCATTCGTTTTGCCACGCTGAACACGGAACGCCTGCGGGCGGAAGTCATTCATGCGGAAGGCGCCGGATCCGGTCTTACCGAATTCGAGGCATGGGGACCAGGTGAGCGTCCCTACACCCCGGCCCCGCCTCCTGCGGGAAATCTGGCCTACAATGCGGATGGCGAGGGGTATCCCATCGCCACCGCGTCCTTTTCAGACCGTTTCGGGGGAATTCCGCGCCGTGCGATCGACGGCCGGATTGTTTTCGAGGCGAATCCCGTGCACCGCTGGACCTCGTATGGTTCGCCCGACACCGAGGATTGGCTCGAGATTGAATTTGCCGAAGAAAAGACGGTCGGCCGCGCTATCCTGCACATTTACGATGATCGGGGAGGGGTTCAGGCGCCGGAGCGTTACACGGTTGAAATCTGGACCGGCGCCGACTGGCAGGAGGTCTCGGGTCAAACGAAAAATCCCGAGACACCCACCGGCAATATGGCCAATACGGTAACCTTTCCGCCAGTGAGCACCAACAAGGTTCGTGTCGTCTTCACACACCGGGGGAACGCCCGCAGCGGTGTGACCGAACTTGAAATCTGGGAACAATAGACCGGTGCAGCGGCCCGTTCCAGGTAGAATCGAGCGCAGAAGATGCAGGCTCCGCTATGCCGCAGCCCTTCACGTTGATTTCGGCCCCCTTGGACGGCAGGTTATCGTAACAATCGACCCCGATACCTTTTCGCCACCTGCAGTATGATCAGGATCATCTCCTCCGCCCTTTCGACCGTCGCGGTACTCACAATCTGTGCCCTGGTATCCGCGGATCGGCCGCGCGACGCCATGGCGGTCGATGCGCCGGAGCATCCTCGCGATTTCCGGCTGCACATTGAGTTTTCGTTCCCGGCCGCAGGCGCGGCCCAACTGGCTTCCAACCTTGCCGTTCCCTTGTCCGTCGCGAAGCGACATGACATTGCCATTGAACATCCGACCGAAAATACCGCTTTGCTTCGGGTCTGGGCCGACGACAACCTTGTCCGCGGTCCGGAAGAAGTCCCCGCGTTGACTCGACCAGGCAACCCGGAATTTCCCGTCATCACAATCGAAACGGGAACGGATTCCACTTTGCCTAACCCAACCATCGAGAGCGCTTGGATTCAGCCTCTCAAGCAATCGGATCACGCGAAGATTGTTGCCGCCTGGAACGATGCAACCCTCGAGCAGGGCCGGCAGATCTACACGCAATCCTGCTTGGCCTGTCACGGCACGCGCGATCAGCCAGGGTCACTGCCAACCGCCACCCAGTTCGCCCATGACAACTTCTTCAACGGTTCGGACCCCCACTCCATTTACGTCACCCTGACCGATGGCTTCCGCATGATGGTGCCGCAACCGCAGCTTACCACGGAGCAGAAGTATGCCGTCGCCCACTACATTCGCGAAGCGTTTCTCCGCCGCTACAATCCGGAGGAGTTTGTTGAAATCACCGATTCCTATCTCAACTCACTGCCGAAAGGTCTCGCCCTGGCGGAACCCGAACGCGAGGACCGGTCGCTGCCGGTTTACGAACGCATGGAAATCGGCCCGGCCCTTTTTTGGACCTATGAGGTTGAGCAGGGAAATATTGCGCAAAAGGGGATCGCAATCCGGGTGGACGATGGTCCGGGCGGCGTTTCCAAGGGCCGGGGATGGATGGTTTACGATCACGATACCCTGCGACTGGCCGCGGCGACCACCGGCAGCTTCATCGACTGGCGCGGAATCGCCTTCGACGGCAGCCACAACTCCCACACCCGCCTGACCGGCGAGCGGCACCTCGTAAACCCGGTAGGCCCGGGGTGGGCCTCACCATCCGGATCCTGGGAGGATCCGCGCCCGCTCGGTCGAGACGGACGGGCCTACGGCCCGCTGCCGCGCGATTGGGCTCATTACCGGGGGCTCCACCTTCACGGGAAACGGGTGGTGATCGCGGCGGACATCGGCGGGACCCGCGTGCTGGAATCTCCCGGATGGATCGACTACGGAGCAGCTCCGGTGTTTCTGCGCACTGTAAACGTCGGACCCCGGACGAATCCACTGCTGCTCCGGGTGGCGCCGGACGAGTTGAACGTCGAGCTATCGGGGGAAGGTTCGCTGGAGACACGCGACGGATTCTGGGTGGCGGAACTTCCCCCGGGTGCACAGACTCGAATCTTCATTTCAACCGTCGATCCGGCCTCGCTCAGCGCGCTCGCGGATTCCTACACCGAGCCGCTCGACCTGAGCCCGCTCATTGAAGGAGGCCCGCCCAGTTGGCCGGAAACCGTGATCACCCGTTCGCAGCCCGGGAACCCCGAGGCTCCTTTTATCGCGGATACGTTCCCGCTGCCGGAGGACAATCCCTGGGACGGTTCGATGCGCCCGGGCGGCTTTGATTTCACTCCCGATGGGAATGGAGCCGTCATTGCGATGTGGAACGGCGATGTCTGGCGGGTCGACGGGTTATTCGACCCGGCGCCCGCATCCCTCCGCTGGCGGCGCCTGGCCACCGGACTCTTCCAACCGCTCGGAGTGAAATACCGTGATGGCGAGCTCTTCATTACCTGCCGGGATCAACTGGCGCGGCTGCACGACCTCAACGGCAACGGCGAGGTCGACTACATCGAGTCTTTCAACAACGACCACCAGGTCACCGAACACTTTCATGAATTCGCCATGGGGCTGCAGACCGATCCGGAGGGCAACTTTTACTACGCCAAATCCGCCCGCCACGCGCTTCCGGGCCTGGTTCCGCACCACGGCACGTTGCTGCGGGTCAGCGCCGACGGTAGCCGGACCGATATCCTGGCCAACGGATTCCGCGCCGCCAACGGAGTTTTGGTAAATGACGACGGCACCTTCTTCGTTACCGACCAGGAAGGCCATTGGATGCCGAAGAACCGAATCAACCGCGTTGAGATCGGAGGGTTTTACGGCAACATGCTTGGATACACCGATGTTACCGACCCATCGGACTCGGCCATGGAACCGTCGATGGTCTGGATTACCAACGAGAAGGACCGCAGTCCGGCCGAACTCGTATGGGTGCCGGAAAACGTTTGGGGGCCTTTGGGCGGATCACTGCTGAATCTCAGTTACGGAACCGGAAAGGTATTCATTGTTCCCCACGAAGAAGTCGACGGAATCTGGCAGGGTGCGGTGAGCGAACTTCCTCTGCCCGCGTTTGAAACCGGTATCATGCGAGGGCGCTTTGGCCCCGACGGCGCGCTCTACGCCGCCGGCATGTTCGCCTGGGCCGGAAACGTCACGGCGCCCGGAGGATTCTACCGCATCCGCTACCGCGGCGATCCCGCGCATGTGCCGATCGGAATCGAAGCGACATCAGGCGGACTCAAGTTGACCTTCAGCGACCCGATCGACGCCTCCAGCGTGACCCCCGGAGCTTTCGCATTGAGGGTCTGGTCAGTCGAGCGCACCGAACGCTACGGTGCGGATCATCAGGATGAAAAGGCTCTACCGATCGAAAGCGCCCGAGTCCACGGCGACAGCCGCACCGTATTCCTCTCCGTACCGTCCCTCCGACCCACCTGGTTCTACGAACTCATGGTCAACGTTCGGGCGCCGGACGGCACACCCGTAGAGCACTCCCTCCACGGCACGATCAATCGGCTTCCCAAGCCTTAATCCACCGAAAGCGGCTCAGGCTTTCGCACCCAGAGGCAAACTCCAAACCTGCGGGGTCCACGCCACCTGTGCCTGCTCCTCGTCCCAACCGCGCTCGCCGATCGAATGGTACTCGCGGATCTCAAGACGCTCGCCGCTAACCCGGCAATAGAAGAAGGCGCGATTGGCGCCGCCGGCCCCTGAATTATTCGAACCAAAGACGGGTATTCCGGCTTCGGCATCCATCCTCAGGCCATCCCACCGGTCCGTTCGGCGCGAATGCAAATGGCCATGGAAAATCGCGGCGATGTTATAGCTTCGAATGACGTTGAAGTAAGCGGCGACATCACAAGCGCTCCATTCCGTGCGAAGGATGCCCGTCGGCCGGTCGCACCCGCTGCTGCACCAGGCGATTCTCTCCATGCCCTCGCAGCACATCTCATGGCTGCCGGCTTCCTGGCTGGTATCACACGGCACGGCATAGCGATGCAGATCGGAATGCTGAAGCAGCACCACCGGCCGACCGCTGTTGCCGACATGTTTTTCGAGATCGGAAATGAGAAATGGAAGACTCTGAAAAGACTCGTAGCGCCCGATGGGTCGATCGTCGTCGTTGGGACCGACCACGTTGCCCAGGGCGACGAAGTGAATGTCGCCCCAATCCCAGGAGTAATGCAGCCCGTTGTCCGAAAGGTTAGTCACTCCGGGACGGTTCGGATTTCGCTCAATGATGCCCTGGATCGGAGCGTTATGCTGGCGCGGACTGTCGTGATTTCCGTGAATCTCGTAAACAGGGTAACGAAGCTTTCCCTCCTTGCCGGTCAGGCCATACCTTTCGACGTAATGTTGCCACTCAGTATCCGTCATTCTTTCATTAACCCCGCCGAACTTATCGCCCGTGTCGACCACATCTCCAAGGTGGATCACACCGCGCGGCGTCTCAACCCGTCCGCCGCCGATACTTTCCGGAAGATTGCGGCCGGGGAGTTCATTGAGGGTTTCAATCAAGCGGTCATTGAGTTCCAAGCTTTCCGTTTCGATCGTCTCCGGGCTATCCCGACGCGCCAGGTAATGGGTATCGGCGATAATAAAGAACGACCAGGCCTCTTCGGACGCTCCGGCGGCTTCAGCGGAAAACAGACGGGACAGGGAAGCCCCGCCCACAGCCCATCCCGTCCCGGCGAGGGCACATCTCCGCAAAAACGCACGGCGTGAAAATCTGTCCATCGAATCTTGTTTGGCAGCCATAATATTTGGAGGGAATAAGTGGGTTCGGATCGAATGCTGATTTGGTGAAAGCCATACTACCCGAGCAAGCAAATCGAGTCCATCTGGAAATGGGACCCGGATCGTCGGCATACGCCGACAAATGAAGCTTGAAAAATCCATCAAACTCATCGCCAAGCATCAACGGTTTACGTATTTTGAATCCGGCACCCTGAGAGCGGGACGGAATCGAACAGTTTTCGCTTGCCCAGGAATCCGTCGGATCCAGAATAGGACATGGACAATGGAGAGATGCCATCGCTCCGAACTACTGCGGGGCTCTTATCGCGGCAATTGTTCCAGCTTCCAGCCTGAGACAAGGATTCGCCTTCCCCCGCCCTCCCATGAGAAAAATATGTGCGCTTACGATGTTTGTTTGATGGTGCGTCATTTCCTTCTGAGGGGAACGGTTTCAGGCTTGGCGGGGGCCTTTGTCCTTCTCGTTGCTCCCGCGGAGGCGGGTAAGCAGTTCCGGGATATTACCGAGCAGGCCGGATTGACACACGTCCAGCGCGAGAAACTTGAGGTCAAAGAGTGGTTCGCCGAGACGATCACCGGGGGCGCGGCGGTCGGTGATTTTTTCGGCAATGGGCGCAACGATCTGTTCGTGACCCGCCACGACAACACGGACATCTTTTACATGAACATGGGCGATGGAACGTTCGAAGACCGTACGAAGGAGGTCTTCGGTGAGAATCCAATCAATGCGGAAACCAATGGCGCCCTGCTGGCGGACCTCACGAATAACGGGCACCTGGACCTGTATGTGACCGGCACCGGCACATCGCGGCATTACCTTTACATCAACGACGGGAAAGGCCGCCTGTTTGAACAGGCGCGGCCACGCGGGGCGGCGCTTGAGACGGGGGAAGTTCGCGCGGGGATGAGCGTGACCGCGGGGGACTTCACCGGCAACGGGTACCTCGACCTGTTCATCAGCGATTTTACAGCCGGAAACTCGCGCAACCGTCTGTTGCGGAATCGTGGCAGCCAGGCTCCCGGGTTTTTCGAGGACGTCACCGAGGCCGCCGGTGTCGGCGGACCGCGCAGTCAATGGGGATTCGGCGCCAGATTCGCCGACATGAACCGCAACGGGCTCCTGGATCTTCTCCCCTACAACGACTTAATTAACAATCAGTTCTTCTGGAACCAGGGAGACGGCACGTTCCGGGAGTCATCGGACGAAACGGGCACGACGGTCGGCGATCACGAAATGGGCATCTCGGTGGCCGATTTCAATAACAATGGCTGGCTGGACGTTTTCCTGACGGACATCGGTTTTAACATTCTTTACCGGAATGAAATGCACCAGAACGTTTCCGGACTGTACTTTACCGAGCGGGCGTCTCAGGCCGGCGTGGGCAAAGCCGATTGGGGTTGGGGGGCAGCGACGATCGATTACGACAACGACGGATGGCGGGATCTCGTGATGGTCAACGGATGGCTGACCCGGGAACCTGTCCATCTGTACCACAACACAGGTGTGCCGGAGATCGCTTTTACCAGGACGGATCAGGAGGCCGGATTGACCGAAAGATTCTACGGTCGGGGCGTGATCGCCGCCGATTTCACCGGAAACGGCTGGCAGGATATTCTCATTTTGGCACACGCCGGCCGCCCGGCGCTGTATGAGAATCGCGGCGGGGAGAACGACTGGCTGCGCATCAATCTCGAGGGGCGGGTGTCCAACCGCCAGGGCATCGGGGCGTGGATCACCGTGACGCCGGACCTGGAAAACCCCGACAGCCGTTACGTGCACGAGGTCAATCTGGAGGCGAACTTTCTCTCACATAACGAAACGACCGCGCACTTCGGATTGAACCGCATGGAAGGACGACCGGTCGAACACGTGCATATCCGTTGGCCGAGCGGGATCGAGCAGGACGTGTACGACCTGGAACCGAACCAGGTGTACACGATCGTGGAGCCGGCAATATTCCCGGAGCGGGAGCTTTTCGAAGCTTCCGCCTCCGTCGCCGGCCTGAACGGCTTCGACGCCGAACCGAACGCTATTCCATTTGACGAGGGTGTCGAAAACCTTCTCAAGTACGCATTCAACATGGATCTTTCGCGGGCCGATCGCCGGACGCTGACGCCGGGCGGCGGCGAGGTGTCCGGTCTTCCGTGCGTCGCCATCAGCGAATCGAGGTCGAATCGCTTGCTTGTCATTGAATTCCTCCGGCGAAAAGACAGCGGGCTTATATACACCCCGTTCTGGTCAACGGACCTGGAAACATGGATTCCGGCGGCCGCGTTGCCACAAGTAATTGAAATCAATTCTGAATGGGAGCGCGCGATTGTGAGGGTCCCATTCGATTTTTCGGCACCCCGCGGATACGGACTCGTCCGCGTGGCACTGCCGTGAATTAACACCGTCGCCACAGCATAATTTGCCATTGTCACGACCGGGAATCTCGCGCGCAATTTCCGGGCTGACTGCCGATTGGGATTGTACGGGTGCCAAAGGCAACGAAACAATGATCCAGCGAAGCCTTCATCTTTGCTGCCGCTGAATCTCAAGCAATCGCTCGCTTTTCCCACAAGACAGTCAGGATAGAATAACCATCATGAAAGCACAACCGGTTGTGATTCTCGGTGGAGGAGCGGTCGGGCTCTGTTCAGCCTACTACGCATTGCGACGCGGCCTCGAGGTCACGATCATCCAGAGCGAAGCGGAGGGCGGCGACAATTGCTCCATGCGCAACGCCGGTTTCGTGGTGCCCAGTCACTTCGTTCCCATCGCCGCCCCCGGAGTCATGACCCAGGGGATACGCTGGATGCTCAACCCGGAGAGCCCGTTCTTCGTCCGGCCGCGACTCGATCCCGCTATGGCGCGCTGGGGGTGGATTTTCTATCGCCACTGCACCGAACGGCATGTCGCCGCCAGCGGCGAGTTGTTGCGAGATCTCAACCTGGAAAGCCGCCGGCTGTTCAGCGAGCTGGCGGCCGATGAAGACTTCGGACTGCAAAAGCGAGGGCTCCTCATGCTCTGTAAAACCCAAAAGGGGTTGGATGAAGAAGCGGAGATCGCGGAAGCGGCACGCCGTCTCGACCTGGAGGTCGAGGTACTTGATGCCAAGAGCACGGCCGCACTCAATCCGGACGTGACCATGGACATTCTCGGTTCGGTCCACTACGCGCAGGACTGCCATCTCGACCCGACCCGTTTCCTGGAATCGATCCGTACCCGAGTCAAGGATCTCGGCGGAATGTTCGTCGACGAAACCGTCATCGACGGAGCTGAAACCGCCGGAGGAAAGGTAACCGCGCTCACTTCCGGCTCTCGCCGCTTCGAAGCCGGCCAGTTCGTGATCGCCGGAGGCGCCTGGAGCGCTCAAATCCTCGCCCATGTGGGCATCAAGCTTCCGCTGCAGCCGGGAAAAGGCTATTCCCTTACGCTCGAAGATCCTCCGGAGCAGCCCTCGATCGGCGCCATTCTGGCGGAGGCCAAAGTGACCATGACGCCATTGGGAGGCGGCGTCCGCATCGGCGGCACCATGGAGATCGGAAAACTCGATTTCGCCGTCAATCCCGCGCGCGTCCGCGGCATCCTGAAAGGGGTCCACGCCTATTTTCCCCGCTTCAGTGAGGATTATTTCGAGGACGTTACTCCCTGGGTCGGACTGCGGCCTGTTTCCGCGGATGGGCTTCCCTACCTGGGACGCACCTCTCGCTTCTCCAACCTCATCATCGCCTCCGGCCACGCCATGATGGGCCTTAGCCTTGGCCCGGTCAGCGGGCGCCTGGTGAGCGACCTCCTGGTTGGCGACCCCCCCTTCCGTCCCATCGAGGCCCTGGCGCCGGGGCGGTTCTAGGAGTCTGTCGGCGAAGCCCGACAGACTCCTAGGAGTTTGTCGGGCTTCGCCGACAGACTCCTAAAAGACCGAGAGTAATCCGCGCTAAGGTACGGCGGAAGATCACCTCCCGGCGGCCCCCCTTCCGGAAGCGGACCGAACGGCCGCGCTTCGCCGGTAGGCCAGCGGGCTGAGCCCGGTGGTTTGTTTAAACTGACGGGAAAACGCGGATTGGTCGGAATACCCGCAGGCCAGGGCGATCTGGGATATGGTTTGATCGGTCTCCGCCAGCAGACGACAGGCCGCATCGACACGAACCTTCACGATATACTGACCGGCGGTCAGATGGAACAGGGCGCGTATCCGCTGATCGAATTGATACACCGAGAGACCGGCCATCCCGGCCAGCGCCGGAAGGCGGAGCGGTTGATCGAAATGCAGGTGTATGTGATCGACCACCGCCGAGAGGGCGGCGTAGTCGTCCTCGTGATCGGCTCGAGCATGCAGGTCGCGGGAAATTCCGCAAACCCCCACCACTCGGCCTCCTTCGCCCAGCACCGGCTCTTTGAAGGTGAGGCACCAGCCGCGAACGCCGTCCGGGTAAAGGTGGAGTTCGAGGTGATCCCGGATCGATCCGCCCTCCCGCAAAATCGCCTGATCCTGCCGGGCAAATGCCTCGCCCAAAGGAGAGGGAAACAACTCGCCCGCCGTACGCCCAATCACCTCATCCTTTCCCGCGCAGCCGCAACGCTTGGCCAGGGTGTCGTTCACGGCCAGGTACCGTCCGGCCTCGTCTTTGACAAAAAAGACGATATCGGACACCCCGTCGAAAAGGCGGTCCACCGGAAGCAACCCTCCTCCCAGCGGCCGGATGGAAGGGTGTCGTAGACTGGGAGCAAGAGTCATTTCAGAAAGGTAAGGCAAACAGAAATTGTGCGGATTGGCAAGTTGGCGCTGGCCAATTGAGCTAGATGCTCGTGCTAAAATAAGATCCTTATGTCAAATGGTCTGAAAACCTCTCTGCTTCAGGTCATCGATTCGCACACCGGCGGGGAACCAACGCGAATGGTCGTTGCCGGCGGGCCCGACCTGGGATCCGGACCGATGTCCGAACGAGCCCGACTCCTGCGGGAAGAGCACGATTGGCTGCGCCGTTCGGTATGCCTGGAACCGCGGGGGCACGACGCCATGGTCGGCGCGCTTTTGACCCAACCCCACGAAGAGGATTGCCTGACCGGTATCATATTCTTCAACAACCTCTCCACCCTCCATATGTGCATTCACGGAACGATCGGCGTGATGGCCACTCTGGCACATCGCGGCGATATTTCCGTTGGCGCTCACCGGCTGGACACGCCGGTGGGAGTCGTCACCGCCCATTTGCGCGAAGACGGATCGGTCGAAGTGGCCAACGTTCCCAGCTACCGCCTGGCCGCGGACGTCGAAGTCGAGGTTCCCGATTGGGGTACGATTCGCGGCGATATCGCCTGGGGCGGCAACTGGTTCTTCCTGATCGAGAACCAGGGCCCGCCGGTGGAATTCGCCCAGCTGGAAAAACTCACGTCCTTCACCCAGGCGGTCAGCCGCCAACTCAAGGCCCGCAATATCACGGGGAGCGACGGCGCCGAAATCGATCACATCGAGGTTTTCGCTCCGCCACTCAAGGGCTCCGGAGCGGACAGCCGCAACTTCGTCCTTTGCCCGGGAGGCGCCTACGACCGTTCGCCCTGCGGCACCGGCACCAGCGCCAAACTGGCCTGCCTCTTCGCCGACGGCAAACTGGCTCCCGGCCAGATCTGGAAACAGGCCGGCATCCTTGGAACCCAATTTCATGGCTCCATTGAACTGCTCCCCGACGGCAAAGTGTTGCCAAGGGTCAGCGGATGGGCCTGGGTTACCGGAGAATCCACCTACTATTTTCACCCGGACGACCCCTTTCGCCACGGTATTGCATCACCGTGTTAAATCAGTCTAAAACCAACGCATACCATCTATTATGAATATCTCCTGGAAGGGCGTCATGCCCGCAACGCTCACGCAATTCAACGCCGACCTGAGCATCGACCATGGTCTGATGGCCGAACACGGCCGCTGGCTGGTCGAAAACGGCTGCACCGCCATCGTGCCGCACGGATCGCTGGGCGAAGGGGCCACCTTGACCTTCACTGAAAAGGCGACCCTGCAGAAGACCTACGTCGAAGCCCTGCCAAACACGCCGATCATCCCGGGCATCGCCGCGGTCTCCACCAGCGAAGCCGTCGACCTCGCCAAAGCGGCCGCAGACAACGGGTGCAGCGGTCTCATGGTATTGCCGCCCTACCTTTATTCCACCGACTGGCGCGAAATGAAGGCTCATATGAAAGCCGTCATTTCCGCCACGTCCCTGCCTTGCATCGTGTACAACAACCCGGTTGCCTACCGCACCGACTTTACCCCGGCACAAATCGCGGAACTCGCCGCGGAACTGCCCAACGTCGCATCGGTCAAGGAGTCCTCGACCGACATCCGTAGGGTCGCCGGGATTCGTGAAGCCTGCGGCGACCGGGTGGCCATCGGGGTGGGCGTGGACGATTGCGCACTGGAGTCTTTCGCCATGGGCGCCACGTTCTGGATCACCGGAGTAGGCGGAGCCTTTCCGCGCCACAACGTCAAGCTCTTCGAACTCGGCAGCACCGGTCGCGTTCAGGAAGCAATGCCTATCTACCTCTGGATGTTGGAAATGTTGCGCATGGACACAGTCCCCAAGTTCGTGCAGTTACTTAAACTCCAGCAACAGATGGCCACCGGCGGCCGTCTCGGAAACACCCGGGTGCGCCCTCCTCGTCTTGAACTGGAGGGTGAGGAACTCGCCACCGCCACCGCAATCATTAAAAAAGCCCTCGCCAGCGCGCCGGAGCTTTAACCTTTTTACTCGTTATGACCACTTCACTCCAAGGCAAATCCTTCATCGGCTTCTCGCGCTCCACCTCCACGTCAACCTGGTGTCACGGCTTGGACGCAACAACCGGAGAGTCGCTGGAGCCCGCATATAACCGCGCCACCGACGACGAAGTCGAGCGCGCGGTCAAACTGGCGGAATCGGCCTTCGCCCCCTACTCCGACCTCCCGGGCAAGACCCGCGGCGCTTTCCTGCGTGCCATCGCCGACGGCATTGAGGCCGCGCTTCCGGCCATCGTCGAACGGGCTCCGCGCGAGACCGGTCTGCCCGACGCCCGCATCCGCGGGGAAACCGCGCGCACCACCGGCCAACTCAGGCTCTTTGCCGCGCTGGCTGAGGAAGGTTCCTGGGTGGACGCCCGTATCGATCGCGCCCAGCCGGACCGGCAGCCCCTGCCCAAACCCGATCTGCGCTGCATGTACCGGCCATTGGGTCCGGTGGCCGTGTACTGCCCCAGCAATTTTCCACTCGCCTTCTCGGTGGCCGGAGGCGACACCGCGTCGGCTTTGGCGGCCGGCTGTCCCGTCGTGGTAATCGGCCATCATTCCCACCCGGGAGTGGCCGAAATCGTCGGTGATGCGGTGGTCGAGGCCGCCCGGAAAACCGGAATGCCCGAAGGTGTCTTCTCCCTGCTGTTCGGCGGCGGCCGCCAGGTCGGACTCTCCGTCGTTCGCCATCCCGCAATCCACGCGGTCGGTTTCACCGGCTCACGGGCCGGCGGCACCGCCCTGATGGAGGCGGCCGCCCAAAGGCAGCGCCCCATCCCGGTTTACGCGGAAATGAGTTCCGTCAACCCGGTGGTCTTCCTTCCCGGCGCCTTGGAAGGGGACAAGGCCGCCACGCTGGCCGAAGGCTTTTTTGGCTCTCTCACCCTGGGCGTCGGCCAGTTCTGCACCAATCCGGGACTGGTCTTTCTGCCGGAAACCGGCGGGGAAGCTTTCCTTGACCGCCTGCGAGCGCTGGTCGAAGACGCCGCGCCAGGAGTGATGCTGAATGCCTCCATCGCCTGCGCCTATGCGGATGCCGCCGAGGCGCTCGCCCAACAGACCGGCGTGCAGGTTCTGGCCCGGGCCCAAAAGTCGCCCGGAAAAAACCAGGGAGCTCCTTTGGTCCTGGAAGTATCGGCCGCCGATTTCGCCGCCAACCCGGCACTGCAAGGAGAGATGTTCGGCCCGGCCTGCCTGTTGGTGCGCGGCGCCCCGGAAAGCATCGAGGCGGCCATCGCCACACTCGAAGGCCAGCTCACCGCCACCATCCACGGCACGGAAGAGGAAATCGCATCCCAACCGCGCCTGGTAACCGCCCTCAAAGAACGAACGGGCCGTCTCATCTTCAACGGGTTTCCCACCGGCGTCGAAGTCTGCGCCAGCATTGTCCACGGCGGCCCCTACCCGGCCACCTCCGACGGACGAAGCACTTCCGTCGGCACCCTGGCAATTTACCGCTTCTGCCGGCCGGTCGCCTGGCAGAACGCACCCCAGTCAATTCTTCCGCCGGAACTGCAAGACGCCAATCCACTCGGAATCAAGCAGTCGGTTCACTGACGGGCCCGTCCCGTATTCAATTTCAAATGTGTCGTATTCCTACGGATACGCGACCGGACCCTGTGGGCCCAGAGGGATGCCGATCCAGATCCATATGACGAACATGATGAGCCAGACGATGGTGAATACGATCGTGTAGGGCAGCATCAGCGAGATCAGCGTGCCGATTCCGGCGTTCGCACGGTATCGCTGGATGAACATCAGTACGATAATCAAATACGGATTCAGCGGAGTGATGATGTTGGTCGTGGAATCACCGATACGGTAGGCGGCCTGGGTGAGCTCGGGACTGATTCCGACCATCATAAACATCGGCACGAAGATCGGTGCGAAAACCGCGTACTTGGCCGACATCGAACCGATCAGCAGGTTGAAGCCGCCGGTGATGAAAACAAAAACGACCAGCAGTCCCCATATCGGGAGCGCGGCTTGTCCGAGAGACTGTCCGCCGAACTCGGCGAGCATTCGGCCGAGTCCGCTTTCGGCAAAACAACCAATGAACTGACCGGCGAAGAATGCCAGGACGATAATCGGCGCCATGGCGGAAATGCTTTCGGTGAAGAGCTTCGCCACATCTTTGTCGTTGCGGATCACTTTCTGGTGGATCCCATACGTCACGCCCGGCACAAAGAGGGCGAAAAAAAGGAGAGGCACCACCACAACGAACCATCGCTGCCAATCGGGATCCTCTCCCGGCGCCACCAGCCCCTCACCGATCGTCCCGTACAGCGGAGCCCCCGGTATCAGGATGGTGGACAGCAGAATGCCGAAGAACACCGCAGTCGCGCCCAGTGCGATAAACACCCCCTTGGCCTCCGAGGAGGTCACCTTGTCGGGTTGTTCGTGAGTTGAAGAATCGTCGATCGAGTTTCCGTTGTTGGACCGCAGCGCCGGTTCGACAAGTTTTTCACTCGTCCACCATCCGGCCAGCGTCAGGACAAAGGTCGAGACAATCATGAAGTACCAGTTGGCGACCGGGCTGACCGAATACTCCGGATCGATAATGCGCGCCCCTTCCTGGCTGAGCTCGGCCAGCATGGGGTCGAGCGTGGTGATCATGAGGTTCGCGTTGAATCCGGCCGAAACGCCGGCGAACGCGGCGGCGATTCCCGCGAGCGGCGGGCGCCCGAACGAAATGTACACCAGCGCGGCCAACGGAGGAAGCACGATGTATCCCGCGTCGCTCGCCACCGTTGAAAGAATTCCAAGAAAAATCGTAGCCGGGGTCAGCAGGTGGTTCGGTAGACGGGTGAGGGTCAACCGGAGAAGAGCCGAAATAAACCCCGTGCGTTCCGCCACCCCGATTCCGAGCATCCCGACCAAGACAATCCCCAACGGCGGGAAATTGATGAAGTGATTCCTGACGTTCTTCAGCACCCAGAAGATGCCGTCGGAGGTGGCCAGGCTGGTGGGCCGGTGCACCTCGCCGGTCCTCTCCCACTGCACTTCGCCAGGGGCGACCTCTACCGGCCGGCGCTCGACGACTTCCCAGTCGAAAACAAAGGCGAGGTGGGAGATCAGGATGACAAGAAGCAATCCCATGGCGAAGAGCGTCGCCGGGTCCGGCAGGCGGTTTCCGGCGCGCTCTATCGTCTTGAGAAGATGCTGCATCATGGCGGAGGTCGGGCTCGCGCTAAGAGTCAATCAGCGGTTGAATCGCGCCGGCGTAAACCGCCAATCCACCCTGCCCTCGTACGCCATTGTTTCACGCACCAAGTCATAGAGGTCCGGATCGTAGTCCCTCAGCGATTCCCGCGTCGTAATCGGATGGGACGCGTCCACCGGCCCGGGAACGTTGTGGCGGGCATCGAAATAGGCGCCCACCGCATCCGCCCAATACGCGATTCGACAGGTGTATCCGGGAGTTCCCCGCCACAGGTCCTGCGCCACCGCCGCGGAATGAATCGCTTCGAGTCTCTCGTCAAATTCGATGTCGAGTCGTTTGACCCTCAACTCGTACTGTTGCACTGCACGTCCCCGATCTTCCCAATCGGGATCCACCGGGCGCGTCGCGGTCACTTCGTAAACCGCCTTCGCCATCACGCGGATCAGGAACGACTCCCCCACCCAGGGATCCCACGGGTCCCCCATCACATTCTCCTCCCCGACAACCAGCAGTTTCGCCTCCGGCCGGTAATACAGAATACGCGCCAGGGCATCAAAACCCTCAAGATCCTTTAATTCGTCGTACTCAGGCAGGTCGCCGATCGATTCGTTTTCCCCGAGAACCACAAGCCTGACCCCATCGTCAATCAAGGCTTTGAGGATATCATGCCGGTAGGCGAAGAGATTGCGGATGGTGTCGTTGGCTTTCAGCAGAGCCTCGTCGCTCGCCTCACGTCCCAGGATGGTGAACTCACGCGCCCAGGTGAACTTTGTATAATAAGGATCGATATCAAAGTGTTCCGGCGGCGCTTCCACCGACGGCTGTTGGCTGGGGAAACTGTATCGCCAATCCTGTTCCGGACTCAGATTGAAAATCGTTCGCGCAAGTTCGTAACCGACCGGATCATAGTTCTTCAGCGCCTCCCGAGTGATCACCGGATTGTGATTCCAGTTGTTGGGACGGTTGCTGTCGAAATAGGACTGCGCTATCTCCCCCCAATACTCCCCCGCGTTGCTAGTGGCGTAGGCTCCCGTCCAAAGTCCGTTATCCATCGCATTGCGGTAAGCGGCGTTACGGCGCTCGGTCCAGGTGGGATCGATGCCGCGCAAGGTGGAATCAATGGTGTGGAGGAACTCATGAACGGCGATACTTTCGTCATCGTACCGATCCAGGGACAAACCCAGCAAATTTTCCTCTCCGAAACTGGTCGGACGTCCCCCGGTGCCTCGAACCCGTTCATTCATAAAATCCGGATTCGGGTGGTTCCGATATTCCGGCATGTCGGTGTACAACTGATTGGCGCCGATAATGATCAAATACATTCCGTTTTGCGCCATGGCCTCGTTAATATCCGGCCTTCCCGCCAGCATGTGGGTTACGATGGAATAAGTGATCTGCAGCGCCCGGTCGTCCACTTCGCCGGAAGCGACTACTGGAAGCCCGTTCACGTCGATGTACTTCTCGTAGAATTCGCGGGCAACCTCCCGATCGCTTTCTCGAACGAGTTGGAAAAAAGATTCCGGTGGAGGTGTGACTGGAGGCGGCTCGTCTCCGTTCAACAACGGCGAAAAGCAGAGCACGCCCAACGTGAAGACCATGAGGCCGAAGCGAAAGCGGGCGGGAAACAGCAGTATTGTGTCCATGAGAAGGACGATTATTCAGTTGGCACACTACTCAATGCAAGGCATTTTTCTCCCACCCCGTGGTTGCGCAATTATTCCGTGATCGTTACGCTCGGGCGGAAGAACCGGCCTTTAAACCTATACATCAGCGGGCCGGGGCATCTGAAACTCGAACTGGCGATCAATACGCACGACACCGCCCGGCTGCACCTCGGCGGCAACAATACCTATACCGGCGGCACGACTATTCTTGGCAGCGCGATGGATGAATTCGCCGGGTCGAGCGACGGCATCATTCTGGACGTGACTTCGACCGGCGCTTTCGGCACCGCGGACGTCCTTGCCGATGCCCGCAAGGGCGGCCTAATGGAAAGAATGTGTCGATGCAATGATCCGCAAACGGGAAGGCGGGCCCGACCCGCCCGGCTTCGCTGAAAAGACCGCCAGTTCGGAGAAACGGGTTGGCGGTCTTTTTTTGCAGACGCCCTTTGCAGAAACTGAGTTTGAAATCCGGCGCGATTCGCACAAAAATTTTGCCGAGCGGCGTCCGGGTTTTATATTGAAACTTCGATTTCGCCTATGTTCCCGTTAATGCACAAAAAAATCATCCGCCACGCCGCCCGGAACTTCAATCGTCATTTGATCGACGTGCTGGCTCCAGCCGCCCTCTGTCCATTGAGCGATAGTCAGTTCATCGCCATCGATCTGGACGTAGAAAAAGTCGCCGGGTCTGTAGCCGCGCTGGCCCGCACCTGCGGAAAGGTAGGTATACCCCCGCCACTCGCCGATGAAGGCGGCGTGGTTGTGGCCGGCGATTAAAAGAACAACATTGTAGCCGGCGATCAACTCTTCAAGCAGGTCGCGGGCTTCGTCGTCCCACCAGCTTTTGCCCCAGCCATCCCACCCGTAATGCTGGGCAAGAATGACGGGGCGGCCGGAATCGCCGACGTTTTCCTTGAGCGTTTCCTCAAGGAACTCGAGACTTTTCTCCGGATCGTGGTTTTGCGGCGACGGGCCCGACTGGCAATGTTCGGGGCCGGATCCGGCAAAGTTGTTCAGTTGCACAAGGTGCACGTGCTCCCAGTCCCATGAGTAGTGCAACCCGTTCTCGGACACCATCGTCAGGCCGGGACGTTCCTTGTTACGTTCGCGGATCCCCTCGCGAACGAAGCTGCCCGGTCCCCCGTCGTGGTTGCCGAAGCCTTCATAGCTCGGATAGGCCAGCAGCCCGTCGGTCCCGTCCAGGCTGTAGTGGGCGGTGAACTCTTCCCAGCCCACCGGGCCCTCCTCGGGGTGGAAGCCGCGGTCCACCAGATCGCCGGTGACGATCACGCCCATGGGGGTGCGGACGACGCCCCCGCCAACGTTCTCGGGCAATTCCCGGCCGGGCAACCGGTTCATCATTTCCAGGGTCGCCTGGTTCGACTGGTAGATCAGCCGGGTGCCGTTATAGTGCGTGTCCGATGTCGCCAGAAATGCGACAAAGCCGGGTTTGCGCTCGTCGGTGGTGCGGAAGGTCCAGACTTCGCCGCGGCTGTCCGGCAGGCCGGCGTTGATCTGCTCCACCCGCCAGTAGTATTGCCGGCCGTGCTCCAACGGCAGGTCGGCAGGAATCGTCACCTCGGTCACGTCGGGGCCGAGGCCTTCGATCACCGGGTTGGTGGCCTGGGCGACCTCGTCCTCGTCGACCCCGAAATACAGATTCTGCGATTCCACCCATGGGCCGGTTTGCCACTCCAGGGTGTCGTGATCGACGGCGACATTGCCGAAATGGCGCGACGGATGGGGGGCGCGGGCCGGCCCGTCGCTGGCCTCAAAGGACCAGACTCTCCCTTGCACCGACACATCGCCGGCATGGTCAAGCTGATCGACGCGCCAATAGTAGGTTTGGCCGGGGACAATCGTATCGACGCTCAGGCCGTGGAAGCCGGAGGCGACTTCCCCAAGCAGCCGCGCCTCGGACGGGCTGTCCGCTTCCAGTGCCTCCCGGTCGGTGGCCAAATACACACGGAAGCCGTCGTTTTCGTCGCCGGGTGTCCAGATCAGCTGGGTCTGTAACGATTCGATCGTGCTCGCGTCGGCGGGCATGGGGTCGAATGCCTCGTGATGGCCCATGTGCTGGCGGATCTGGACGCGCGTGAGCGCTTCGTCGAAGATGTGGCTTGAGGCGACGGCGCCGGTGAAGATCTGGGTGGGCTCCTCATCGCGCTTGTCCCACGCGGTGCCGAGATAGACACGCTCGCCGGCTTCGGTGGCGAGGTTGAACGGTCTCTCGATGTTCAATTCGCCATTGACGTAGATACGCAGCAACCCGGGCTCGTACGACCAGGCAAGGTGGTGCCACTCCCCTGCAGAGGGAGGCGTTTCCTCATAGAAGCCGGTGTCGCCGGTGCCCCAACTCGAGAAGGCGCCGCGCGGGCTGCCCCCGTAGGCGAACTCCGCGCTGTTGTCCGGACGCCGGCCGATCGCGAGCACGTGCTCGCGATGGCCTCGTACCGTGGGCGTGTAGGCCCAGACGATCACGGTGAACGCGTTGTTGCCGGTGATGCTGTTGGGCGCCGAGAAATTCGACTGCATCCAGTACCGGCGGTCGTAGTTGACCGCCTTTCGGCCGCCGATCACTTCAACGAGAGGTTGGTTGGCGGCCTCGACGGCTTCGAATCGGCCGCCGAGCGAGCCTTCGTTGTGCCAGACATCCAGCCGGCCTTCCTTCAGGTTTTCCGCCTCGACCTTGACAAGCGGCTCCGGCAGGTCGCTCGCTTCGACAGAGAAGCCCAGGCAGGCCGCCGTTCCCGCTGCAAGAACACCAATCCACCAAGTGCCGCTCATTGATTCCCGTGATCGATTGATTTCAAGCATTTCACCTATTCCTTTTGAAGTTATCAATAACTCAGCAATCGTTTCTCGAGCAGTAATCGCTACGGTCCGTTTGTGAAGAATGCCCGGCCCCGAGATAATCATGCAAACGATCGCCAATTGAATTCACAGCTGGAGCACCCCCGGAATGTCAAGGGGAGAAATTCAAAAATGGCCCGCCCGGGAAATTCGCGGGTCGATCTTGCACACCCTCGGTGGTGCGGGACATTTACGGGGGCTCAAGGCCCCCCGCGCCCTACGGCCGGGGCAACTGAATGGGAAGAAACAAATCGGAAAACCAAAAAACGTTGACCAGGCTATCCCCCTACCCTGAAATTTCGGCTCGCCGGTGACTGGTCCCGAACCGACCGGTGACACCCACCTTTCGGCTCACGTGGGCAAAAACTCCCGGAAGTGTTGATGGGGGCACTACGAAATGGGATGGTCGCAAAACGCGTAAGTGAAGTTTCTCGTTTACGGCTCCACCGCGGCCGGCCGTGCGGAGCACGCGAGTATTTCCAAAGCTCTGTATGACAAAATCTACGAGGATCCTGCGTATCACACGGTGCTGATCCACGCCAGGGGGAAGACGCGTCGGCGACCTTGCATTTTGGCGCGGTGCAGATAGAAGACCAAACACTCACTCTGGAGATTTTCGAGGATACCGGAGAAAAAGTCGACACACTGCGTTTGACGTATACAGAGAATTAAAAAGTAGCGCACGCATCTCCTTTCACGCCATAGTCCTGGGGACAACGGCGGATGCGTGCGAACTCACGCTGAAACCGTGAGCTACATTTAAGGATTCCAGTGTTCCGGTTTTGCGCCGAAATCAAGCGCTCAGGCGAATGATGCGCATTTGCCGGGCTGTGTGCCCGAAGCCGTCTTCGGCGAGCACTTCGATAATGTGCTCCCCTTCGCCCAGACCTTCCGGAAGAACCCCTTTCCACAAGTGCGAGCATCGGTCGGGATTGCTTCGCATCGTTCGCCAGGGGGAATCAATTTCCCCTTCCGCTTCAACCAAAGCAACATAATAGGGGTCGGGTTCGACGACCCTTTCGAGCTCACGCCATTCATCGCCTTTGCCAATACGGGCTTTCACCGTGCTGCGCTCGCTGCCATTGTAGAAATTGACATGGTAAGGCATGCCTCCCGCATCCTGCACCGAAAATTCGTAGCTCGGCAGGTAAATATGCATTTGCTTGCCACCGGGGGCACCAATCACATGGTATCCGTCGATATTGCATTTGTTGCCGTCAAAATCCGCGGCAATGAAACCTCTGGGCGTACCGTCACCCATCGTCGCGTGCGGCACGCCAAAGGCGTTGGGTTTCCCCCGGAACCAGGCGCCGCACAATGTTCCGACCACCAGGTGATGGTGTGGTTCGGGATGGACCCACCCGTCTTCCTGGATAAAATCGTGCCGATGATAATGCCTGTGGGCGGCAAAGGAAATGGTATGGGGATGGTTTCTCAGAATTTGAAAAAGCTCTTTGCGGTCCGAAGTCGAGCCCCACCAGGGCTCTCCGCTTTCCGCCCGCAGCGGAATATGCAGGAAGAGAACGACAAGGTGGTCACCGGGCACATGCGCCAAGTCGGCCTCGAGCCATTGCCGTTGTCGCTCACCCAGTTCACCGCGGTACCTTTCCCCACTCCAACGCACGTTGTTGAGTACCACAAAGTGAACTTTTCCCCGGTCAAAGCTGTAATAGGTCGGCCCATACACACTTCGAAACGTTTCATTGGCAAAGGCATCCCCCTCCGAATCGAAGTTCAGATCGTGATTCCCCAACACGTGACGCCATGGAATGCCGGTGGACGCCAGCACCCTGTTGAGCGAAGGATAGATTCGCAAGTCATCAAAGGCGACATCGCCGAGAGTAATGCCGAGATGCCCGTTCGCTTCGCGCAGGACGGAGGGGGTTGATTGGGCGATGTAATCGACTTCGCGCTGGTTGCGGGGTTGCGGATCCCCGCAAATGAGCATGCGGAAGGAATCGGTTTCCTCGTCGGCGATCAGGGGGAAATCGATGCTTTCCGGCAACGGTCCGGTTGGCTTGAGCCCGGCATATCGCTGTCCAGGCGAACCCTCCGGCTGGTGAATGTAGTAGTGCTGTGGCAGGAGATCGGGACTCGTTGGCAGCGCCCATCCCGCCGGCTTGACGACAAAAAAATCGGTCGCCCCGTCTCCGAGCAGCGGCAACTGCCAGCGTCCTTTCTCGTCGGTCAGGACGACGTCACGGCCGTTGGAGACCATCACCCCCTCCACTCCCGTGTCCCCCGTTCCCTTGCGCCCATCGCCATCCTTGTCGTGAAAGACGACGCCTTTGGCAAAATCCCCAGAAGCCGCCTTTACCCAAATTTGAGGCATTGCCAGGTACGCGCCGCCGGCAAGCATGCCGCCAATAAATTTACGCCGGGTGATATGAAATCGATTTTTGGAGGGAAAACCGCCCGCGGAAAACCGACTTTCCCGGCCAAGGATCTTGGCTGGTGCCATTTCGGATATACCGTCAACACTGTGATCGGAAGGGTTGTTCACAATTCGCGAAAAGAACCGATGACGACTCTTAAAGTCAAGCGGATTTCCATGCACGTAATCGTCGGCACCCCGGTTCGACGATCATAACGCCGTGCATAACGCGCCATTGACCGGGAACGGCGCGCCGCCCGCGTCGCTTTGCTTTCACGAGCCGGGCTCCAACTCCGCGGTAATCGCAACAGTGGCCGGCAGAACGTGATTATCGAAACTGCGGAGCTTGATATGATCAACCGTTTCCTCCCGGCCGAGATCGAGCTCGATTACACGCAGTTGGTGGTTTCGCCCGACCAGGCCGGGCGCGTAGGTCGACCTGGACACGTCGGTCCGGCGGATAAAGTCGCTGAAGTGTTCGCCGTTGCGCAGCACATGTTGCTCAACCTGTCCGTCCGCATAGTGAACCTCCACCTCAAGCACCGGAAGGTCGTGCCCTTCTTCATCGCCCCACGGGTAGCCGCGATAGCCGACTCCGCCCAGGATGTGAAGTCGTGCGGCGGCAAAACCGACGGAGAACCGCACTTCCTGCGGGCGCTGGGCCGAAGGACCGCTGCCGCCTTTGAGCACAATGACGTTGTTGCCTTCCGGAATCCGACTCGGGTGAGCGATTTCGAAGGGCACACTCCCGGCGGAAACCAGACCGAATTCGTTAAAATAAAGGGAGTTTCCGGGATTGTGTGGGTTGGTCCACATCCCGGAGGTGCTGTCAGCGGTAAACGCCTCCGAAAGGTCGATCACACGGAATCTGCTCTGGCTGTTCAGGTAGGCCAGCAGCGCACGCAGCCCGTCCTCGCCGAAAGCGTCGTAGTTGGGCATCAGAGACTGCCCGGTGGAGCGGACCGAGACGATATTGTCTCGATTGATGCGTTGCTCGCCCCCGCCGGCTTGCCGGAGTGTCAGCCCCTCGGTGTCCTGCTCCGCTATCAGTCCCATGTAAACCTGTCCGTCCCGCGTCTCCACATTGTAGGCAGTGTACTGGGTGCCCGGCGTGCGCAGCGACGCATCGAGAATGATTCCGAGCAAGTTACGCGGGGAATGCGAGCCGATGCCCGTGATGTCCGGTCCGACGGCGACACCCCGATCCTCATAGGTGTGACAACTGAGGCAGCTTTGAAAAATCGCCTCTCCGGCAGTAATATTACCGCTGCTGATCGGTCTGGACAGAACCTGGTCGGTCAGGGCCTGAATTTCCTGGTCGGAGGCGGTGCTTCGATCGATCAGGTCGCGCGCCAAGCTCGCGATCTCGTCATCAGGATGTTGCCGCAACATGTGACGGTGCGTAAGGCTGACGATCCCGAGCGGCACGTCACCGTCCGACAGGGCGGCGATGAGCATTCGAGTCCACTCGGACCGTTGCAGCAAATGGTCGACCGCGATTCCCTGGACCGCGGGAGCCAGCGAGGGCACTGCATCGACCAGAGCCTGCCCCACTTCGGCGTCGTCGACGCGTCCGAGCATTGTCAGAAGCCTCGGCGCGAGTTCGGATGGATCCGCGGTCGGCAGGATTTCGAGGATCAGTTGAAGCGCCGGCTCCCTCGAGGCCGGCAACCGCACCAAAACGTGCGCGGCATCGGCACGCTCTTCGGACGGGGCTCCTTCATCGCGAAGGCGAGCGGTCAACTGCCGGACCGTCTCGCTCACGTCGAGACCGACGCCTCCGTCGGGCGCCCATTCCGTTGCAAGAGTGACGCTGATGGCGGCCAGGTTCGGCGAGTCGGGGCTGGCAAGCGTGGTTAGCGCACCCTCCAAAGAGGGGTCCCACTCAGGCTGCGGCGTTTCGTCAGAGTCGGCCAGGACTCCCAAGATCGTTGTCTTGAACGAAGCCTCCACCTCGGCCCCGGCCAGCCACTTTATCAATGACGCCACGGCATCCGTATCGCCTGTGCGAATCAGGTTCGTCACGAGGGATTGAATGGGGTTCTCGATGTCGCCCAATGCCATCCCGCTGCCCGCCAGCGAGGCGATCGATTCCATGGGATTTTGAGCCAGGACCCCCAGCGCCGCGGAACGGCGGTAGTTGTCGATCCCCTCCCGTGTAAACATCTTCAATGCGGCGTCGCGCACGGCGTCGCTCGGCTCGGCCGCCTGGAGCGCGACCAGAACGTACAATTGGACGCGCAAATCATCGTCCTCCAGGCGATCGATGATTGCGGTTACAACGGATTGAGTGAGGGAGCCGCGTTCGGCAGCGACCCGCTGAGCAGTGCGGCGGACGCCGTGATGGGAGTCCTCCAGCGCAGCGACGAGGACTTCGTCATCGAGGCGGTTCAAATGCTCGAGAGTCCACAGCGCGTGCAGTCGCGCCAGATGCGATTCATGAGACCGCGCCATGGAGAGGAGTTCCGCGGTGACACCGGCCGGCCGGCGCTCCACGAGCAGACGCTGGGCGGTCATGCGAAACCACTGGTTGGGATGGGCCAATTTTTCCACCAGTTCGGCGGGACCTGCTTCATGCAGACGGGGTGGATCGTACTGAACCGCCTCGTCGTGCTGGACGCGGTAGATGCGGCCCATCGTCTGATCGCGGTCGGGCCGCACCGCGGCATTGCCCGGACCGTGGTAACTGCCGGGCATCCGGATGTCGTTATGGGAGACCGCCTGGTTGTAGAAATCGACAATGTACATCGCTCCGTCGGGGCCGACGCGGTGGTGGATGGGGCAATACCAGAGATCGCGACCGGCGAGAAACTCAACCTCCTCACGATGGCGGCTGCCCGTGTAGGTGATGCCGTCGCCCTCGATGATGCCGACGTGACTGAGCCAGTAGGTCGGCTCGGATATAAAGTGGAAGCGGTGAAACTCTTCCGGCCAGGCGCCTCCGGTGTAAACGGTCGAACCGGCGACAGCGGTGATACCGCCGGTCGGGGAAACTTGAACATAGGCCGGACGATCGTCGCGCATCGCCGGATAGAGGTTCATAAATTCGTTGAACAGCGAGTGCCAGGCCGACGTGTTTCCGATGCGTCCGCGTTCGAGCACGTATTCCGGCAGAACAATATGGAAGAGGTGCCGCCCGCTGGTGGCCTGGGTCCAGAACAGCTCGCCGATTTCGTCAACGTCCAAGCCCCACGTATTCCCGCCCTTTCGGGCAACGGATTCAGCGGCCGATCCGTCAGGCTTGATGCGGATGACTCCCTCTGTGAACTGACCAAATTCGCGACTCCCGTCGCCACTCGTCAGGTTGGCGCGGGAATAGCCGACTGTGAGATAGATCCAGCCGTCGAGCCCCATCACCATGTTGCTGCTCGAGGCGTGGGTGTCCCCGCGATTGAAGCCGGTGAGGACGATCTCGCGCGTGTCGGCCCTGCCATCGCCGTTGGTGTCGCGGACGAAGTAGAGATGCGGCGGCTGGAGCACCAGCGCGCCGTCCTCATAGACAACGAGGCTGGTGACCAGTTCGAAATCGTCGGCGAAGACGTGCGTGTGGTCGAGTTGCCCGTCACCGGTGGTATCGGTGTGAATGGTGATTTTGTCACGGCCGGGGTTGTCTTGATCGTGCTTGAAAGGATATTCGGGGGTCTGGGCGACCCAGAGGCGGCCCTGAGCGTCCCAATCGATGGAGATTGGGTTGACGACCTGAGGCTCGGCAACCATCAGCCGGACGTTGAACCCGGGCTCGAGTTCGAGCGTGTCTACCGCCTCATTCGGGTGCACCGGTCCGTGTGGCGGGTAAAACAGCGCCTGGTGTTGCTCTTGCGTCAACTTCGGCAATTCGTCGACACCGTTCGCCCAGATGATGCCGCGCATCAGCAGCAGGCTGAGGTGCCCGGAGGTCGCGGTGTCGTCGCGGTGGCCCTGGAACCAAACGAAAGCCCGGTGCGCGTCGCCCTGATACGTCCACATCTGCGGGGCGAAGATGCGCAGATCGTGATACGAAACAGCGAGCACATGGGAATCGTCGCTGACTTCGTGATTGAACCAGATTTTCTGATCTGGAAGATCGAAGTTGCTGGAGTGCAACGTAATAGGATGATCGCGATCCTGAAAATAAAGCCCCTGCAAGGTGTCGCGATGGTCGTTGGTGTCGTCGGTCAAGGCACCACCGACGCGCTCGAGCCACCAGCCGGAGTCATCCCGAATGACCTCGGGATTGAGCACCACGACACCTCCCCCGGCGGCGAGAAATTCCGCCAGCGCCCCCCGCTGCGCGGCGCCAACCGGCTCGTGCAGGATGACGACGTCAATCTCGGACAAGTCCGAGGGCAATGATCCGACGCCAACACTGACCGGCTTGTCCACGGCGAACTGGTCCCACGAAGCGCGGACCTCGGCGCTCGCCCCGGGCGCGTGCAAGAATGCACGGGTCGGCTCGGCAAGAACGGGGCCCGCCCCTGTCACAGCAAGCATAATTAGCAGATAAAAGATAACCAGAGGACACACAGGGTTTTCCCGCCGCGTTTGAGCGGCTCCGGCAACAAAAGAGGATGCGGTATTCAAGGTTTGCATGAAATTCCAATCTCAGCCCCGGGGCAAGGATTTCCCGCCGGCACAACGACCGGCTCCCGCAGCCGGTCAATATCGAATTGACCCACCCGCAGACGCATTCTACCAGTAATTGATCCGGAACATCTCATCCTCAACATGAGCAATCCATAGAGAAATTTTTGTCGTTCTCATTCCTATTAATCCTGCTGGCCACCGTTTTGGGTTCGCCTGATGTTTACGGCCAGGAACCCGAACGGGAATCAGCAACCGCAGGCGCCCTGGCGAAACATCTAATCCTGTTTTCCATAGACCTGCTCCACCCCGAATTTTACCTCGACGAGACGTGGCCGGCTCCCACCCTGCAGCAAATGGCCCGCTGGACGAGTGACGGCTGGAGTCAGCATCGGCAGCGCGTGTCCGTCGAGGTGCCGGAGACAGCTCTGGTCAAGTGATAACGGACCCGTTGCTCCGCTTGGGAGATCGCCCGGGCAAGTAAGAAGAAAGCCCCATAAAAAGTAAGCGGATGTCGCAGACAGCATCCCTGTTTTTTCCAGGTTCACGACGGCAAAAGAATCAAGCCCCGATCAATCGAATCTCCATTCGCAGCGACTCTCCTTCTCCAGCGAATCGCCACGCAATGCCGCCCGCAACAGCTCTATCGGCAGATAACTCTGCCGCAGAATCGCATCGTGAAATTCTTTTTCGCTCATCGCTCCGTGATCGACCAACTCCGCCCTTAACGCCCGAACCTGCAGCCCACCGATGAGATACGCGGCCTGATACAACGGAGGGTAGTCATCCGATACGGAACGCCGCACTTCGGCCACCGCGTTGCGGTGCTCGTGTCCAACCTCCCGCTCCAGAAAGGCAATTGCTTCACCCGCGGTCATTTGACCGAGATGGAAACGCAGTGAAAAGATCACCCGTGCCGCCCGGTGCATTCGCCAGAACAGGGCTCCCGTTCGCCCTTCGGGTGTGTGATGGAAACCCTTCTCGTAAAGAATAATTTCCCAATACAAAGCCCATCCTTCAAGAAAGAACGGTGTCCTGAAAATCTTGCGGTACGGGCGGTGACGATCAGACATAAACAATTGCAGGTGATGTCCGGGAATCAATTCGTGCTGTACCGTCGCCCTGGCGAAATGCCGATTGTTCCCTCGCAGACTCATCAGTTTTTCCTCATGGCTCATTCCCTCAGTGGGAAAAGAAATGCTGATGGTCTGACCTCCGGTGAAGTAGGGGTTAACCTTCTGACGCTCGGGCGTCATCATCTTCATTTCCCAGGTCGCCTCACAAAGCTCCGGCACCGTCACCAGGTCATTGTCTTTCAGATACGCGATAGCCTCCCGGGCCAGCTCCGCCACCAAACCGGGCTGCTCGCCGGGTTGCAGATAATCTTCGTTGATGCGTGCCAGTGCCGCCCGCCAATCGTCCCCCAGTCCCATCTCCCGAGCGGCTTTGATGCGTTCCTTCCGGCACCACTCCCATTCCTTCTCCGCCATCTCGATCAGCTTCTCCGGCTCACAGGCAATCCACTCGGCCGCAAGCTCATTCAACAGTGCCGCCCGGCCAATCGGATCGCCCACCACCGGCTCCTCCCCATTGCCATCGGCCTGTTCCCCGAGCACCGCACTCCGCAGCAGTTTGGTATAGGTGTCCAGAGCGCTTTTCAAAGCTTCGTAAGGACGTCCGATCCACCAGGAAATTCCCGGATCATAATCAAGGTAGAATGCCGCCCATTCTTCAAGATCCGCCCGCAACTTCACGATCAGCTTGCAGGCCCTCAAGGCCAAAACCTTCTCTTTATGGGTGACTTCTCGGGAAGCGCCTTCAGGCAGCCGATCGGTAACGCGGGCCCCACAGTTTTCGATAGCAGTTCGTATCGCGTCCAGGATTGCAGCGATTTCCTTGCCATCCGGCCGCTCTGCACGCCGCCTCCGATGCGCAAGTTCCGCAATCCGATCGGCAAAAGGCGCCAGATCCGCAATCTCCTCCTCCTGCGCCTGCCGTTGACGCTCACGAGCAATTGTCGCCTCCAGCCAATCCCTCATTGCAATCCAGTCGATTCGATCATCCGGCCTCAGTGAATCAAAAGCAACAGAGTCGAGATTGCGCCTCGTCTCATTCAAAAAAGCGACCCTGCGATCCCGGTCCTCCCTGGAAGCTGCAATTCGGTAAAAACGACTCACTGACTCCCAATCCTGGCAAAAGCGGTCAATCATTCCCGCCATGCCTCCTTCGAGGCGAGGCTGGGTGGCGGAGGAGGGAGGAGGCGTAGGATCTTGGGCCATAGTCTTGAAATGGTACGGAGCAAATTCACTGTCAAGCGAGAGGTGATACGCTCATTCCATGAGAATCCGCAAGCGATAGAACATCTGGTTTCCGGTGTTTGCTTCCAGCTTGATTTCGAAAAGCCCGTTACCCGTACCTGTATCGTCAATACGGGAATCAAACAGCGTCTCACTCCAGTCCTCCAAATCCCCGGTGGCTTCGACCAGGTAAACGATGTCGGTCCGCGCATTCAGCAGATGAAACCGCAGACTCAGATCGCCGTCCTCCTTTTCGAGCCTGGGCAGCCTGGAATATGGGGGCTCGTCAATTTCCATGCCGAAAGCGTACCGCAAAAGATTTTTCACCCCTTGGCCGCTCGGATCTCCATCCGGCCCGCTCGATTCCGCCAAGGGTTCCTCAAACATCGCATTCCGCCAGTCATCGAATCGCGCGAAAAGAAGGTCCGGCAGCAGATCCAACCGCAACGGATCCAGCCCGCCCGAGGCTTCTACCGTTCCCGGAAAACCGTCTGGAGCTTCATACACCCGATAAACGGCGCCATCGTTAAAGCGACGTTCTTCTATACGGCGGACGCCGTCCGTAAGGTTATTGGGGAAAATCCCTCCCCATCGGTGATCCGCCGTGGCAACCGTTTCGTGGTAGAAACTGGCATACCGGCTGTCGATCGCGCTTCCGGTCACCTCCACCGGCGTCGCCCCCAGCGGACGTCCATCGCCCTCCAGGTTATCGTAGTAAACGATAATGTTGCGCGGTCCGATTTCGGATTCACCGGTCAACCCGCTCCCCTGGTTCGCCCCTTCCCCAAACGCGATCACCTGAATCTCCCCACGGGTGTCGAGAAAGTGAAACAGCTCCTCACCTCCTGCTCCATCATTGAGCAGAAGGCGGATAAATACGGTGTTGCCCGGCTCAAAGCGCCGGTTACCGGTCGGTTCGGTAACAAACCAACCCGCGTAGGCCCCGTTTTCGTCGGTGGTGAAGGTCAAGTGGCGCAACCCATAGTCCCCTGGACGAAACCGCGGCGAATCCGTATTGCGTATCCAGTTGGAGCCCGATCCTGTCACGAGAATGGCATTGCCGGCGCCGTTCTGATCGGCTGGATCGTCCGGCGTGATCACGCGATTGCCGTAGCGGTACTCGGCTTCCGGTTTCAATCCCTCCAACTTCAATCGAAAGGTAAAAGGCACGCGGTCGTTATTGTCGTTATTCTGATCCTGATTCCCCTGCATGTACCGGGGCATGACTTCCTCCCTCACCCGCACCAGGTTGAAAGGATCGCTTTGCGCTGATTCAAGCCCGTTCGACAAGGCCATCAACGCAAACACCCCGGCCCCTTCCGCAGACACCTCGTCGAAGACCGCCACCCCATTTACGATGGCTGCGTTCAGCACACCCTCCAGTATACCCTCTCCGACGATCTCCAGACTCGCCTGGCCCTGGTGGCCGGTGTCCACCTGGCCGCTTTCATCGACAACGCGGACCACCACCGGCGGCAGGGTCTTTCCACTCTGACTCCACTCCGGCGGTTGCTCTGCGAATACAAGAGACGTCGCAACGCCAGGCTCTGTGTTGGCAACGCGAATATCGTCCAACCGCAACTGGGCCCTGGGGCCTGAATCGCCTGAAACCCGGTAGTACCGCCAGAGCACTTGCACGTATTCCTCTCCCAGGGCCTCAGGAGGAAGGAGAACCGAGGCCATCGCCATTACGTGGCCCGGCGTCGCATTGCGCACGTATTCTACGGGTTCACCGTTGTCATGGTGCAAATCGGAAAACTCCCCTTCCATCCCCACCCGATATTGCAACCGAATTGCGTAAACCCGCTCGTTGGGAAGCACCGTGCCGGCAAGCCAATTCACCGGAGCATACTCGACCCCACGGGTGTCCAACGCAAGCAAAGCCCCGCCCAGATCTCTTCCCCTTCCTGTATTGATAAATGAGATACCGTCGTCCTCCAATCCGTTGATTCTCGTTCGCGATTCCGCCCGGTATGGAAAACCGATGTCCTGTGGATCCGCCGCGTCGCCGGGAGGAATGCGATAGGCGTAATCGAGCGGAGTCGCGATTCCGGTGTCGCTTTCAGCGCTCTGCACAAAAAGCATGTGCTGCGGATAACTCCCCGCAGGCTCGTCGGGCGACCATGCGTCAAAGGAAAACACCCCGTCATTCAACGGATGGGCGGATGGAAAAACGATGACTCGAAACGCCGCGGAAACCGCCGGATGCACGTTGTTGTCCGCGGTCAGCAGGATTCTCCCGTCCCCCCGCATCCGGGGATCGATGGTCAGGATGTCACTCTCCAGGGTAATACCAAATACGTCGGCACTCTCCGACTCAACCGCAATATCAAGAACATTCTCGTCCGTGCTGATAAAAACCTCCGAGAGATCGATCTGCACCGACGCCCCTCCTTCAACCAAGCGATAAGTTTCCGCCGGGGGATTGACCTTCGGAGGACTTGAAGCGCCCTCCAAAGGGCGGCCTTCAAGGGTTAGATTGTCAAAGCGGTTGTTTCCCTCAGTCCCTCCTTCACCCTGCTCGAACCGGATTCGCACCAAAAGTTCGGGGTTGTCGACAACCTCCGCGACCGCACCGAAATCAATGGTGTGAGTAACCGGATTTTCGGTTACCACGACCTCTGCAAACGGGACGAATAGGTCCCCATCAGCGCTGTATTCCACAATATGCAACCCCGCACCCTGCCCCGACCGGCTGGCCTCATAGGAAAGGGTGATATCCCGGTGGCCGATCATAGGCGCGCCAACCGTGAGAGTGCCGACCAGCGGGAAATTGAATCGAAGGTGCGTTCCAGCCGGATCCCCGAATCGGGCATTAGCTCCGGCGAAGCCTTGTCCGTCATCGGCCAGTACCTCACCCCAAACGCCCTCGTCGACAACCAGTAACGCGTCGCCCACGGTGTAGGAGGGATGCAACAGCCCTTCAGAATCATTGAAGTTCCAGTAATGCAGGAGACTCAGCGGTGGGATCGCGTTCGGCGCCCCCGGTGTCGGCGACGAAAATCTGATCGGTGCGGCCCCCGCACCGTCGGGATGGCGTCCCACCGAATGTCCTGCCGGCAGTCCATCATATCCAACGGCATCGATCACCAGGTATTCGCCGTCCACATCGCGTGACAGATAAAGTTCGCCGACATCAGGATCCATGGCAAACGACGTGTGCCACTCATCCGCTCCGGTGAGTCCGGATTGCCCGTCAAGCCAGACCAAGGCGTAGGTTGCCGGCTCAATCGTCGCCCCAGGCGGAAACGCCCACATCGCCAAATCATCCGCGCCATCGGAAAGAAAGAACCCATCCAGATTTAGGGACTGAGATCCCGCATAGTACAATTCCACCCAGGAGCCGAATTCCCCAAAAGCATCTGTAACCACTCCCGTATTGACGGCTTGCAACTCGTTAAGCCAGAGAGAGGCGAACGCAGGCAAATCCTCCCGCACCGAATTCGTCTCGCCGGGGGTGGGCGTCGCCAGAACCCAATTGCCGGGATGATCGCCGCTCTGTGCCGGATCGACTCTCTGGTAGGAACCTCCGGAAGCCGATTCCGCTGACGGCCAGGGGCGAGACGGCAAATAATAGACCTGATCAAGGAGCAACTCTGAAACGGTGTCGGTTGCCGGCCGGAGAAACCGCAGTCCCTCGTTCTGCTGTGGGAAAGCCCCGGAAAACTCGCCCGCAATCGGCCAGCCGACGCCAAAGGCGTTTTGAAAAGCCGTTCGGTCGCGCACAACGAGCAAAAAAGCCCCGGGTTCGATCAGAGTCCCTTGGGGAAAGGTAAAATCCAGTTCGTCCAACCGGTAACCGCCAAGCGAAAAAGCGTGCTCGGCCGAGGTGTTGTGAATCTCGACAAACTCCGTCCGGGGAGCAACCGGATGGTAAAGAATTTCGTTGATCGACAGGAAAATCACCGGATTGGCCGGAGTGGACGGCAAATTCACAGTGGTGCTGGTTTCATCCAGCAGTTCGCCACTGGAGTCGCGACTCTGAACGACGAAGTGATTTTGTCCCCTGGTCAGCGGCAGGGTGACACGCCATTCAGTCTCGCTGTCCCAGATAAGGGAATACTCGGCTCCGTTGATGGTCAGGGTATGGGCTCCTACGGGCGCGACGCCAGAGAGCTCTACCCGTCCATTCGCCACCTCGGTGCTATTGATCGCCAAATCCGCCTGAACCGTGTTCAGTTGATTGATCAGATAATTGCGCCGGGTGTTGATCCAATCCTTGAGCGGTTGCGTTCCGGTAACGTTGAGACCATTCTCCACGAACGCCGCATAGTTCGCATCGGCCCTCGCGCCGAACTTTTCAGCCAGCAAAGGCCCATGCACGGCGTCATTAAACGCCCGCCAATACGCCCGGCGAAAGGGAGGGTGATTGTACATCCGCACCACCACCGGATCGTCGGCGCCAAAGAGCGAAGCGGTGGGGGAACTGTTGTCGGCGCCGATTCCTTTGTCCAGATCCCAAAGAATCATCTGCCACGGTCCGCGCTCCGGTTTATAAGTCCAGGCGTTTTTGCCCCGATTATAACCATACCCGTCCCAGTCGCTCACAATGCGTCTTATCGCGAACACCCGCATCCACTGCTCGACATCCGCCACGGATTCGACGGCGGCGGTGTATATCGCATCATCCTCCGTGTTAACCGCTTCCACCAATTGGAACAAACTCGAATAATCATCGTCCAGCCAACGATTCGAGCGTTTGTTCCAACTCCAACGGTACCGGGCCTGCTTCAAAGTGCCGTCCGCTTCCCTGTAAGGAAGCAATCGCGCGTTCTGCACCGAGGTAAAGCTAAAAGTAGGAGTAAACTCGAACCAATCGTCAATCTTAAAGAGCTCTCCGCCATCATCGTCCGGAAACCAGGACTGCAAATACTCTGACTCGATATGCTGAATGTCGGTGAATACATTCGCCCCCAACTGTTGCCCCCTGCCATTCCGATAGAGGTGAATGTAGGTTTGGTGGCTGAAAGCCAACCCCAATTTCTCCGCGATCCAGTAGCCCATCAGTTCGCGTTGCGCGCTGGAATCGCTGTGGTGGATCCCGTTCAGATTAAACTCACGCGTCCCAAGAAGGCGGTCATCGCGCGGCACCTGAAAAGAGAATCCCGTGGGACGTCTCCAAGGGCTGCCCCGATACCGTGCTCCGATGTTATGGATGACACGATTTCCGTACACCAGCGTTCCCGGAAGGCGCCGGTTGCTCAGCACCTCACGGTTCGCCCACTCCTGCATGACCTCGTCCGTAAACCACATGTGGTAGGTCAGGTACGATCCCGGACGATTCCGGTCACCGAACCGAATCAGCGCTTCATACTCCGATGGATTCTCGGGATAGGTGGCTGTCGCCCCTTGCTCGTCAACCGCCTCGATGTAATAGGCAATCAGCGTGTCCGCCGCCTGTCCGGGAATGACCGCGGTAAAGACGCCGTCGCCCGCAACCGCGTCCCTCTCTTCCCCATCATCCAGCATGGGCACCGCAGTGTAGTCTCCGGTCGGATCGATACGGTAGTGCAATATCAAACCGGATACGCCGTCAGGGTCATGTGCTCGCGCCGTCACGGCCACCGGCTGATTCGCGGCTGGAAGGACCGGCACGTGGCGTGCATCGTAAATCGCAGGACCGGCGTTCGCGGTGTGAGCCGAATTGGGAGCGCCCGGCGTTCCGAGATTCGAAGGGACGTGCAGATCTCCCATCACCTCAAGGTAGTTTCCCCGCAGGCGCAGCAAGACCTGCGGGTGCCCGGCGATCCAACGCGCCCTTGCCCGCAGCGCGACCGTCGATCCGGATGGGATGGCGTTTGCGAGCTGAACGCGCACCCGGTTCGCCCCGGTATCGCCGGAACCGCTTGCCTCCAGGCGCAAACTGCCGCCCGTCTGAAAGCCCTCGTCGGGCGACCAATGCGATGTAACGTGATGCCCTTGAGCCAACCAACCCTGGATGCCGCTATCAAACGTGCCGTTCATCACCAGATTCGGCCCTCCATCGACACGGACTTCGACTTCATCGATCAGGGTATGTCCCGCCGAGGGCAGAAGAATGTGCAGTTGATCCGCCGGGCCGCTGCCATGGCTCATCACGCCGATGTGTTCGATCAGGGTCCACTCCCCCTTTTCGCTTTCGCCGCTGTGCGTCCAGTTGGCCGCGCGACGATTATCGCTTCGTGGATCGCGCAACTCGATACTGCTTCCGTCACGATTCGCCCACTCGCCCCAGCGGCCGCCGTCACGGTAGGTGACTTCGTTCACCACCACATGATCAATCCCTCCGCTCGGGCGCAAGACCGGCATAGCGAGGGCCAACCGCTCGCCTGAATTCGAAAGCCTCCCGCCGAAATTACCCACGGTGTTGCTTGAATTGAGGCTTGGGTATCGGTCGATAAGACCGTTCCTGTCCCGGGCCACGACAAGGTAACCGCCAGGGGCCAGACTCGTACCGGCGGGGAAAGTGAAGCGTATGCCGGCGGCAAACCGCCAGCCGCTCAAATCGACCAACTCTTCGCCGCGATTATAGAGCTCAACGTAGGTATCCAGCTCGCTCCCGGAAATCGGGTTGAACATAATCTCGCTGATCACGATCGGCCCATTGAACAACCCGCTGTTCGACGATCCGGGCGTAGGTTCGGCCAGGCGACGAAACTCCGGTGCGCCGTCTGGAAAACGTCCCAGGGAGACGTCGTCGGCAAGTGCTTCATAACGCAAGGCGTCGATCACCCGTTCCTCACCCGGGCTCACCAGATAAACACCCCCTCCCGAAGCATCGAATGAAAAGCCCAACTCGGTTTCGTCATAGGCCAGGAAACCTCCGGCGGGAACGATGACACCCTGCGGGATCTGAAAGCGATGCGCATCCGGCCGATCACTTAGAAAGGCGCCCGACAGATCCACCGGCTCCCTGCTGTGGTTGTAGAGTTCGACAAAGGAAACATTCACCTCATCCGCTTCATCACGTGCGAGCAATTCATTGATCCTGATGGCATCCAATACGGTCGCGGTCTCCGGCTCATGCGCTCCCGGCGAACCACCCTTATACCTGCTCGCCTCCCAGGCCGCAACGCTTCCCTCACCATACGATGGACGGGCCAGCACCAGTGAATGTCCCGCCCCGGCGGCGGCCGGCCAAGGATGTACCGAGGAATATGCCGCTTCCAGGAGAACGCCTCCGTTTCGGTGATACAGCAACACTTCCCCTTCGTTCCGATCGAGCGACCCCTCATACCCGCCCAGAACACCGGACAATCCATACTCCTCCTCAACCTGTCCCGGACTGGCGGCAACCACCAGAAAGCCCTCGCCCGGAATCACCGTGCCTTGCGGAAACACGTATCGAATCTCTCCTCCCAATCGCCAGCCGCCGATATCGGCAGGTGTCGGCTCCGAATTATAAAGCTCAACGAATTCCAGGGTCCGCCCGTCCGCCCAGGCACCGGTACGGTACATAATCTCCGAAATGACCAGTCCCGTCCTCCGGCTCGACCGGTGGAGCGACTCACGAGGAATCTCGCCAATATCCGATCGACTCGTACCGAGATCGCGAATCAGGCGCCGGGATTGCCCATAGCGCTCGCCCGCCAAGTCATACGCAACGATCTCCCATTCAATGACCTCTCTGAAAAGCTCGTGAACGAACGTGTAGATCCCTTCCTGGCCCGAGGTGTCGGTCGCAATCACCTCACCGTCGATCACCAGACTAACGCTTTCAATCCCCACCCCTCCCCGGTCAATCACCTCCGCCACAAAAGTAACCTCGGGATCGTCCCTCTCATCAAATCCCTCCTGCGGCTCGATCATCGTGATCTCCAGATTTTCAAAAAGCTCTCTTATTTCGAAATTGTCCCACTCGATATAAGCATCGTCCGGATCGGGATTGCCTCCCCAAACGGCATGTATCAATCCGATCTCCAGCGTGGCTCCGGGCGAGATCAGTGCATCCAGTGTCCGGCTTCCAAATTCTTCCCAGACCTCACCATCCAGGCTGCGCCAGGCCGTGACACGGGCGGTTTGGTGTTCAAATTCAATTCGCATCCAGGGATAACCGGGAGCCGAGGTGAACGAACCGTCGTGCGTCCGATTGAAATTCTCCACCACCTGCATGCCATTGCCAAAATTAAAGGCTTCGAAAAAATGATGGGAAACGTAGTGAGAGACGCCACGTTCATCATCCGAGCGACCGATATAAAGCATTGGCGCCGAGAAATTGACGTAGGATCGTTCAAAGGTATTCCCTTGCGACGGAGCGTCAACCAGCTGGACGGTCGCCTGGAGGTCGACACCCGCCGGAACACCGCGCGCGATCGATAACGGGTTGGCGTCACCGGCGGTTCCCGAGGAGGTCATGTGGAGAACTCCGTTGCGCGCTTCGATTCTCGGTCCCGTCGCCGATTGCACGCCGGTGATGCGGTCCCACCCGGTACCATCCACCCCGTCCGCGACAAAATCATGTACGTAGTCGAATTGGTCCGAAAACGACCCGCTGACAGATAACGGAGATACCGAATCCTCCCCCTGCACGTTGCTGGTGGACGTGGCCAATGCGCCAATAATCGCGCAAATAAATGACACCGATGCGAACCTCAACCGAGTGGGAATCATAGAGTTTGCTAAATTTAGTTCTTTGTTTTCAGGGAGTGTTTCGTCTGATGATCGCAAACCAATCCGCCACCAGTCGACTTGCCTGTCTAATAAGCACCGCAGATACCTCACGCTTGAAAAGAACAGGAGGTTAACGTATAAGTTCTCTAATTTCGCGTTACAGCAAACATATCGAACAACTAATAAGGACCGGCATTAGTAAAATACTAATGCACGCAATCGGATACTAGAGCAAGTGCATTTCGAAAATGGGCTGTTTGGATGGGGTTAAACCACGTTCTTGACTCGAACCCGAAATCCGGCTTAACCATTTGAAGCCACCGGCTTAAAACGCGTTTCGACCGGAGCTCAACGAACATTCCAACACCAGAAAAAGGGTCAATCACTGTGTACCTCACCAGTAGTCGCAGAGCAAAAATGTCGTTTCTTTCGGTGATGTACCTGGCACAGGGACTGCCCTGGGGGTTCGTCTCCGTCGCCCTTACCGGGTACATGTACGAGCAGGGAATGAGCACCAGCGAGGTCGGAATGCTTCTGGCAATGGCAATGTGGCCCTGGCCCTTCAAATGGGCGCTGGGTCCGATCGTCGATCGCTGGACCATCCTGTCGATGGGAAGACGGCGGCCGTGGATCATTCTAGCTCAGGGCTGTATGGTGATTTCGACCCTCACCATTCTCAGCGTTCCGGATATCACCTCCGAGATACGGCTGCTTGGCCTTGTTTTGATGCTGCACAACTGCTTCGTCGCCCTGCAGGACGTGGGCGTGGACGCCCTGGCGGTCGACATTCTCAAAGATGGCGAGAGGGAGAAGGCCAATGCCGTGATGTTCGCCTCTTCGCACATCGGAACCTTTGTGGGCAGCGCCGGCCTGGGATTTCTCATCGGCTCCTACAACCTCCACACCGGCCTGTGGGTACTTGTCGGAATGCAAATCACAATTTTGCTGTTCCCGATTCTTATGCGTGAACGTTCAGGCGAGAAGGTGATGCCGTGGACTAAAGGACAGGCACGCGCCGAAGTCGTTGCCAGGGAGAACGTGGACATCTTTCAACTGGCCCGCAGAATCGCCCGGGCGTTCAGTCTTCGCACCACCATTCTCGGGGTGGTTCTGGCTCTTACGGTCATGGTCGGCATGATGATGACCTCACTGATTTTTCAGCGGTTCGTAATTCAGGACGTGAATACGGAAATTTTCAGCATTTCCGGAGGAGAAGATGTGAGGGCGGTCCTGGATGGCGGTGAAATCCCGGTGACCGTGTTCGAACAATTCCGCGAGGCCGGATTCCCCATCGGCGAAGCCGTGGACCCGGAAGAAGAGCTTCCTTGGCTGGTACGCCTTTTTTCACGCGACCGGCCCGACCAGGTCGAAGCACGCCTGCAACCGGATCCTGAGTTGGAATTCGAGGGTTGGGCCATCGTTTTTGGCAACACCCGGTATACCGTCAGAGAGACGGAAAGGGAATGGCCCGTTTACCGAGGCTGGACGCAGGCACGGTACAGCGTTTACAGCGGCACAACCGTCCTGACCGCGGTCATCGCCGCCTTGTTCGGCGGATTTCTCGGCAGCCGTTTCGGCGTCAAGAAAATCGCCGGTATCGGAACGGTGCTTCTTGGCGGCACTTGGATCGCTTTCGCTTTCATCCTGCACTCGGAGGCCAACGATTCCACCGTGCTCCTTTTCATGCATATCGATCAATTCTTTACCGGCCTTCTCACGGTGGCTCTTTGGGCGATGTTCATGCAAATCTCCTGGCCGGTCGTGGCGGCGACGCAATTCACCGCTTACATGGCCCTGCTGAACGTTTCCCGCATCATCGGCAGTCAATTCGCGGGGGCCTCCGAAAGCTACATGGAAAACGCGGAATGGGCGATCCAGGCATCAGCCCGTCTGGAGATCGATTCCGTGCCTCTCCTGCTACTCGTGGCCGGAGTTATCCAGATCGCCATCATCGTCATCATCATTCTGATCGACCCCACCCAAACCCGGCGCGTACTCGGCGGTCTGAATGGCGAATCTCAAAGGGGGGTGTCCGGCGAAGAGGACGTCCCCTGATATTATCAGCAAAGCAGCTGGTTTTTGCACCAGCTAGTCTCTCCAGAGCTCCACCGTGTCTAGCGCTCTCCGGGTATCATCAAAGATCTCAAGGGTCATTGTCGAACCCTCAACCTTCATCGCGCCATAATACATCCTGCGCAGGCCATCGCCCTCGTTATCGGTCGCCGCACCAAGACGTATATAGTCGATTTCACCCGCCTTCTGCCGTTGGTAGCCGCCAACCCGGCCATCTATTACCATGTCAACACCGAGCTCTTCACACAATGGGAGCAGCACCTGGCGACTTTCATCCCCTCCTTCCGCGTCATCCGACCAGGAGTGTATGCCGGTGTAGACAAGTATCTTCCAGGGGGCAGCCGCCTCGGTGAGGTCGTTCACAAGCCACGCATGCTGCGCCGATCCCTCAGAATAGTCAGAACCGGGGTCCATCACGGTTACGTGAACGGGTCCGTATTGAAATGAGTAATACATCCCGGCCTCTAAATTGTAAGGGAACAGTTCCCGGAACAATGCCGGATCGCCAACCTCAGTCCCTGCGGCGCCGACGATCGGCATGCGCGCAAGAATATGCCTGGCGTGCCGTGCGAAGCTTTTCCGAGAGAAGAAATGTTCGTCCCAATCCCGGATCCCCTCGGCATCCGGGATCCAGTTCCCGGAATGGAGCAAAATCGAATGGTAGGCGGGGTCTTCGTAAATGTGATCGTAAAGCGCCCGGGAAACGTTTTCCAGTTCGGCCAGGCCGGACGAGGTCGAACCATACACCAGAAACTTCACCTTGTCGGTCTCCGGTTCCGGTGCGCTATAAAACATGCCGATATCGTAGGCATCACCAATCTGCAACTGGTAGGTGTAGTGCGCGTTCGGCTCGAGCTCGTCGAGGACAACCCGGTACAGGAACTTCTCCCCATCGTGCGGTCGGACTTCCACTTCACCCACCTCAAACTGGAATTGTTCCCTGCCCCAACGGAACTCAACTTCCGCCTCTCGATCGGTCCGCCACAAGACCGTCATGCTCGAAGGATCGCCGTCATATACGAGATAGGGCCCCTGTACGAGTTCCGCAGGGGACGCGGAATTGATTGTCGTCGAACCGCGGGATACCGTTCCCCAGGTATCGTCCTCCAGGTTACGAACCACGCGAACCATTTCATCTCCCTGGATACGGTACACGGCAAACCCGCGTACAGCATCCATGTGATAAACGGGAATACCGTTCCATTCGCTGACCCGGTGCGAATGATCGTGCCCCGCCATCAATGCGATCACATTATACCCTTGAATCGTTTCCCACAGCCGAAGCACGTGCTCCTCGGTCCACCATGCCAGGTAATTACCCCACGCGTGAAGCGACCATCCATCGATGCTGTAATGTTGGAAGAGGATCACCGGCCGGCCGCTGTCGCCCACGTTTTCCTCCAAAGTCCGCCTGAGAAACTGGAGGCTCTTTTCGGCCGGATTGCCGTAGGACTGGCCTTTACGCTTGTATTCAGGATTCCCCGGATAGCGTTCATCGTTGTCCATCCCGGCGTATTCGTTCAATTGCACGAAATGGACTCCTTTGTAATCGAGCGCGTAGTGTAGTCCGTTCTCCGAAATGCTCGCGAGGTGCGGGCGTTTAGGGTTGCGTTCGATGATGGCCCGACGCGCGTGACCGTTCGGGTGAGTAGACGGACGGCCGTCGTGATTACCCGCGCCCTCGTAAACCGGAAAATCCAGAAGCGCTTCGCCTCCGGCGAGCCCCCAGTCCTCGGCAAAAGCTGCAAAGTCCGATTCCTTCGCTTCGGTGAGGTCTCCGACAATGAACACCCCCATCGGCGTTCCCGCCACGCCTCCCACCTGCTCGGGATACAACGTCCCCGGAATAGCATTCATCTTTTCGATAGCCCGCTGGAGGGCAGCACGTTTTTCCTCATGCTCCGCAGCACTCGTATCGTAGTGCGTGTCGCCGATGTGAATAAACGTAATCTCTTCCCCCGGCACCGCGTGTCCAAAAAACGCGATCACCCAGCACAGCAAAAATAGGGTCCGAGGGTTACAGGGTCGGATTGTAGTCTCCTTTTTCATCACACTCTTTCTTTTCGTTGCTCAGAGTTCGGAGGGACGAAAGACGCGGTCATAGATCCGCAGGTCGCGAATCGCTCCTTCGAAGTAGGTACGAGAGTTCTCATCCTGGCTACCCTGACCCCAACCAATGCGGTAATTCTTTCCCGCCAGACGATCGGGATCGGCCTCGTATTCGGTCGTCGCCGCAAGCTCGCCATCAAGGTAAACCGCCGCGCGGGTTCCGTCGAACGCAACAGTAACCCGTTGCCAGTTTCCGGGATGCACAGACACTGAAGTTCGCCAAAATCCCATGCCGTCGAGTCGGACGACAATCCGGTCGTCGATCAGTCCGAACCCGCTGCCATGCCGTCCTCCGTTGCGCTCATCGTTTGAGTCGAGAACCGGCCGGTAGTAGTCACCAGCGGAAAAACCGTCGGGGCGGATCTCCGCAGTCAGCATTCGCACAAGTCCGTTGGGAACGCCGGACTCCTCTCTCCTGTCGGCCTCGCCGAACTCGGCCGCCTCGCCACCGAAAAAAGTCCCGATTCTGGCTCCCGAGCGATACATCTCCCTTCGCAGTTCCTCTTGCGTCAACGCCGCGTTGTAGAAACGCATATCGTTAACTGCGGCGGCGAGCAGTCGCCCGTCGTCGTCACGCCCGAGGTAAAACGCCTCGGCTGCAGTGTAATCGTTAGCCCCCAGAAGCGTGTGAAGCCGAAGATCCACCTCACCGCGTCCGACTGGTTCCCCGTCTACGTAAAGGATCCCTTCGCCTTCTTCAATGGTCATTGCAATGTGGCTCCACCGGTTCGCCGGGACAGACCGCTCAGCCTCGATCCGGATTTGGATGCCGTCATGAGAGAGCGAGAATCGCGGCCCGCGGTCGTCCCCGCCAAGATCCAGCAAGAAGTGCCCGCCTCCGGGGGAGTTCATGGAAATCAGCGGCCCCCGGTCTGCACCGGCCACCGGACGGACCCACATCGAAAACGTCGCTTCGTCGACGTCAGCCAGGCTCCGGTCCAGAATCACATATTGATCCACGCCGTTGAGTTCCAGTACCTGGTGATCAAAAAAGGCGGACTCCATCCGGCTGGGGTTGCCGCGAATCAGAGCGTGAAGTGCGCCGAATTCGTCCCAGAGCAGTTCGCCTCCCGGCTCGTCCACGCGATAGGACGCAATCAGGCCGCGCGGCTTGCGCTGTGTAACACTGTAAAAGTCCCGGAACCATCCTCCCCAGGGAACATGGTTGAAGTGGACGCCATCATCGAGGTTGTCGCCCATCGAATAGTCGTAATCCGCGATCGCGTATCCAGTTAGCTGACCGTTCCCAAAAGGCTGGGCGCTACCTCGGACAATCGCGCGATCGGAGACGCGCGCCCCTCCCTCCATCGTCGCGTGCCCGGAGACGACAGCATGCCCCTCCGCATGCGAGTTCTGGGTCAATACTCCCCGGTCCCGAACGCGCGCCTCATCCGAAACCCGCGCCCTCCCGAGCACGGCCGCAAAACCCGAGACAATCGCCCGGTCCTCGACCGTTGCATTGTTGGCCACGACCGCAAAATCCTCAATCCGCGCACCACCCCGGACGGTCGCATTGTCGAGAACCCGGGCATTGGGCCCGACGTATGCGCTCTCATCGACGCTGGCGGTCGTGGCTACGAACCCTCCACCATAAGAATGTGCCGCCCCTTCGTCGTTGGTCCAGTCCAGTGGACGTTTGAGCGGTGACGCGTTCTCCAGGAAGAGCTCGTAAGGGTAACGTAACCGATCGACATGGCGACCGATGGGACGGGTGTTGCTGAAATCTGTCAGATTCAATGAAGTATCGCCCGGCGTCGCGACCACCACGATGTAAACCCGTTTATCGCTTTCCGTAAGTTCAAAAGACATCTCTCCCGGTCCCGACAATCCGCTGTAGCGTACCTCGTCCTCCGCATCGATGGCCACGAAACACCAGCGCCAGTCCTCGTCGCCGGCGAATAATTCCGATCCCCGCAGCGTCGCGGTCACGGTCGGACCCAGAGGTTCGATCTCGTGAAACATGAACGCGAACTTCTCCGGCGCGCGCTCGAGCGGCACACGGTACCAACCCGGTTCAGCAGCATCGGGAATCAGGTGCGAACCTGTGATATACTCGTAATACGCCCGATCCCTTTCGTTCGCCCAACGGTGCGCCCGGATCTCGGCAGAGTGGACGAAGTCGAGCATCGGCCAGTGCCGAATCGTGCTGGCGACGACGTCTTTGACGTCGTGCTCCTCGGGCAGCACCAGTTCAAGGCGTTCGTAAACGGTCTGCTCCGACGGGCCGACGGACCATAGCACCGCGTCGATATTCGATGGGAGCCCCCAGGCCGCACCGTGGTCCGCAAGGGCCAGGTGAATCCGGTAATCGGCGTAAATCAGGCGAGAATGGTCCTGACGGAAATTCGACTGCCGCAGTGGGTGGAGTTCCACGGTGGAACGATTCATCGGGGGAAATAATGGGCCGTAATACGTAGTGCGGTACTCTCGCAGAAAGTTAGCGTGCGACTCCCAATGACCGCCCGTGAGAATGCTTGACTGCGCACCCTGGATGGCATGCCCGAATTCGTGCGGCACCGGATTCCCCCAGCCTTCGTCGAGCAGTCCCGCCGGCGGTACGTTGAAATACGTAAAATCCCCGCCCCCCATCCAGAACCCACCGTACCAGGTGATGTGATTAAGCTTGTAGCGGGTGCCGTCACGCTGTGCGCGATCAGTGTGCTCAAACGGGTCCTCATACCCGAGCAATCTGCAAAACACCTGATAACTCTCCTCAAGCATCCGCAACGCTCTGCGGCCATGAGTCTCGGGATCGAACCGGCCTTCGGTCGAATCGGACCACCACACGACGAAGTGTTTCGATTCAACACGGCTCACATCGTCAAGAGTCTCGTCTTCGAAGAAGTTGAGATCGGTATTCACTTGCAGCACATCACCCGGCAGGTCGCCGATCTCGATGTAGTCGATCTCAAACCCGCTCTCCCTGACCGCCGGCCCGCGGGGCGTGATGCGCAGGACGGTGAGCGGATCGCGCCACCAGATGATCAGTCCAAGGTCGATCCGGTACTCCCGCCATCCGCCGTCCGTGGGGATTTCCTCGCCGGGAATGTGGAACCGCCGATCCTCGGAGAAACCTTCGTGTTCGGTCGTGACAAAATCGACCGCGACGTACTCGTATTCACCCGGAGGGACGCGTAACCGGAACTGCAGGTAATTGTGGAAACCGTAAGCAAGATCGGGTGCGTCCTCGATACCGTCCAGTTCCATCGCGACATAAGGAGAGCCGTTTTCCAAAGGAATCACCCGAAGCGCGCCGTTGCGCACCTCCGCCCGCCCGCCTATCACCCGCCAGCCATCAAGGTCTCCCTGACTCCAATCCCCGAGAACAAATGAATTGGCAAGCCGCTCCTCCGGGGCGATGTCAATCTCGTAGACGATGCCGGCCGGCGAGACGCCGGCGACGGTAAGAGCAAAGAGTGCCCATATGAAACAAAGACAGGATGCCGTTGATCGCACCATTCTATTTCCTGAGCAAAAGAATTTCATGATTTTCATCTCCCAACCTTAGGACCAGGGGAAACGCGACGTGCGGCTCCACATAAAGCTCGTGTACCACCTCTCCGTCGAGGTGGACCTCGTACCCTCCTTCCGGCAATCCGCTGAGAATCATCTCTCCCTCGGTCCGCGCGGCATCGGACCGCTCCAAGGTGAAGCCAACGTAATCGAGAGCGTGATGTACCCGAATTTCCCGTCCCGCGGCGAAGCGGTCCTGGATCAGCTCAAGGTGAAAACGCTGGTTGGCCTCCGGCCGGATCACGTGGAACCGGCGCCGGATTCCGTCGCGGGGCTCGACCCGCGACTCCTGTTCATTTCGCTCCAGTGATCCCCCCAGGGCGATCGGACCAAAGGTCGGATCGTTGGTCAGAACCGTTCGGCCGGCGCGAAGAAAGCCGCAAAAGCCCAAATCGATTTCACAGCCGTAATACCACGAACCGCGGCTGTGCGGGTTGGTCAGCCAGTTGCTTCCGTACGCTTCGGGCTCGAAACCGCCTCCTGCCCCGCCGTCGTTGATCTCCCCGGGATACCAGTACCCGAAACCGGTCTCATCGGTGCCGGTATTCATAAGAGCCCATGAACTGAGAATGGAACCGTAGCCGAGCTTGAGGTGCTCGTGCGGATCGGCCGCGTAATGCAGCGAGTGGTCCAAAATAGCCCAGCCGCCCATCTGGGACATGTAACTGAGGAGGTACCCCGCGTTTGTCCTCCGGTAGTCGGAGCCGTAGGTGTAATAGTGGGGTTCGAGCCATCCCCGCGCACCGACGTTCAGGTCGATCTGGTGGCGCATGAAGGCGTCCACCTGCTCCCGCGTGACATCCATGGCCAAAAGCGGGTCGGCCGGTCGGTCAACGTGCGCGTCGGCGTACTGGGCCAGTGCGTGGGTGGATTCGAACCCGGTGGTATCGAAACCGTATTCCGAATAGAAGAGCCGAGGGTTTCCGGCGACGAAGTAATTGATCTTCTTTTCCCAGTGCCGGCGCAGGCGGTGAGCTTCATCTTCCCGCCCGGTCTCTTCGAGGTCTTCGAGCAGTTGATTGACAAGAACCTCGTTAAAGTAACCGGTCTCGTGCTGATACGCCGGGTGGCCGTCGTAAACTTCCACCGGATAGATAAAAAACGCGATAGCGGTCTGGTACGCCCGGTCCAGGTATTCCTCCGCGGTCAGACGGGTTTCGATCGAAGGATGATTCTTCGCCACACGGTACATGCCGTGGTACATCAGCATAATGTGGGGATAATCGTACGCCCGAAACACGCGCGAGCGACGGTACTGACGCGGGTCGGGGCTGTTACGGTTCGCGTACCAGTTCGGAATACCGTAAATCGCATACGGGTAGGTTTCCTCCGGGGTCATCTGCAAACCGCCCCACACGAAGTTTTCGATGTAATAATCCAGCGCCGACACTTCTTCCTGGACGGGAAACTCGGCGTTCTTCGCCGCGAGAAACGCCGGCCTCGAGAGGCCCGGATCGTCGCTGGCAATCATGTAGCGGCGTGAGGCAGGAATGTCGTGGGGTTCATCCGGCGTGAGGAGCACTTCGTCCTTCATACTCCAGTCACTCAGCAGCCCGTCGTACCATTTCGATTCGTCACGGATCTGCTGCCGCTCGACGATGAAACGCGCGCGTTTGTTGATCAGCGTCTCGAGGGGTTCGGTCACAAAAAACTCGATCCACTGTTTTTGCCCTTCCCCGAAATGCACGGTCAACGTGTTCTCGCCGAGACGTCGCATGCGAACGCGGTGAATGTCTTGACCGTCCTCCTCGGAAAGAAGTTCGATCTCGGTCTGTTCGGGAAACTCGGGCTCGATACCGTGAATCGTTGCGCTACTTCGCAAAGCGATCAGTGCCTCCAGGTCGGAAGGCACCGTCATGCCGGGCGCCACTTCGACATCGACCAGCCCGTGCGCGGCGATGCGGGCGCGCACATCGTCGTATCCATCCGCCCACGACAACCGGAATCCCCGGGCAAGGCTTTGACCGGGTTCAATAGTCGCCGAAGTGTGCTCCCAGCGCCAGCGCCCTCCCTCGTCCGCGATCACTTCCTTTTGACCGCGGGAGTGAACATAGGCATGATAGAGCGAAGTTCCGCTCTCGCTCACGGGATGGCGTCGATAGTACTCCAGCGCGGTTCCCGCCTCGGGCAACATCAGGAGGTACGGCGGTTCGGTCGTCCAGCGGGTCCAAAATACATACGAGCCGTCGCCGGCAATATGCGAATGCTGAAGGACCCTGAGGGAAAAATTAGGGTGGTTGGTGGAATTCGACGGCACGGGGAAGCCGAGATCGCCAATCTCCAAGGGCAGTTCTCCCGAATTGGTCAACTCGATCCTCCATAGCAGGTCATCTCCGGACAGGGTAACGCCCCAGGCAAGAGCGAGCTCACCGTCACCGACACTTCGAATTGCGGCGGCGGAAAAAGTTCCGTCCGCCTGGTGGCGCAAATCAAGATCGGCGTTCTCCGATGCCAGGGCCGCGGTTTCGATCCTGTCCCAATCCGGCTGATCGCCCGCACGTGCCCGGATCACCCAATCTCCAAAGCGTTCTCCCTGCCGGATGTAGTCGGTGGGAAAGCGATCCCCCTGGTGCTTCAGGCTGGTGATTGCACCACGGTCGCTCTCGAGCTCGAAACGATACCCCGTTTCCGCGTCCTGGGCAAAAACACTCCCGATCAGCGGGTACGCGACCAGCGGAAGATAGCTTAAAGGTTTCATCGAATGTATGGCAGTACCCCTCAGTTAATGATTTCCACCCCTACCAACCGCAGTCTGCCCTTGAGTTCGACCGACCTTGTCCAGCCGTCGTTATTCGGGCTGAATCTTTAGATAGACGGAGTGCCGCTCAGTGCCAAACTCAAAAAACGGCTTTAGCGCCAAACCGTTAATACCGAAGCGCAACGATTCGGGATTTCCTTCCAGCGAGGATCCCGGATCGTCGACATTCAGAGTCACCCGGCGCCAGTCCGATAGTGCCGTCTCCTCCTCAACCGCCAGCAGGACCGGCCCGTAGAAGATACTGGCGAGGTCCGGTCGATCCATAACCCGGTGCAGGCGGAAACCGAAGGGAAAGTGCAGATCCACCGTATCGCCGTCCGACCAGACCCGATCGATCCGAAGGTAGGACCCGGGAATCATTTCCTCGGCCGGGGATTCACCGTTTACGGTCACGCTGGCGCCTTCACCCGCCCATCCCGGAATTCTCACGAAAAGCTCAAAGCGATCACCGTCACCCTCGACCGTAAGCCTCGTATTTTCACCGTAAGGGTACCGGGTCTCCTGCCTGATCAAGACGTCGCGTTCGCTCCAGGTGAGAGTCGAAGGAATATACAGATTAACGTACAGGGCGGTATCGTCCCGGTTTCTGAAATAGATGGAATTTTGCAGTTTCGTATTGCTGTCCAGCGCGGTGCCGTTGCAACAGGTGAAACCGATCATGTTCGCGTTTCCAAACCCCTTGCGCGCCCCGGGATTCAGCGGCACATGATAGGTATTTCCGGCATGCTCGAGCGAAACCGAGGCCAGGATCTGATTATAAAGCGCCTGCTCATAGTAATCCATGTAACGCCCGTCCTGATTGTGCATGAATAGGTCGCGGGTCAACTTGAGAAGATTATAGGTGGCGCAGGTTTCATTCTGTCCTCCCTGGGAGAAGCCCATGGCAAACAAACTGTCCGGCTCCGCGGTATAACACTCGGCGTTGTTCGGATTGCGGGCCCCGGCCACTCCTCCGATGCTGTAGGTGTAGGCGTGATACGAATAATTCCAGAAGTTCTCCGCGATGTGATAATAATCGGGAACTCCGGATTGGCGAAAAATCCTGAGCGCGCCGATGATCTGAGGTATGTGCTGATTGGAGTGCAACCCCCGAATCGTGTCGACGTTACGGGCCAGCCCGTGAGGACGGTCCGCGCCGCCGTAAAAGAAGGACACATTGTCAAAAATTCGAGCGCCCTCAAGGAACCGCTCGTCGCCGGTCTCCGCATGCAACCGGGCCATGACCGCGTTCATTCCGCCGTACTCCCCGGCAATATAGCGCCCCCACATGCTCTCAAGCGTATCGTCGGGCAGCGGCCTGAGTCGTTCGAAAACCCACAATCCCATGTGGGTTGCGACGGCCAATCCCCTGTCATCGGCGGTCACTTCATAACAATCGAGCAGCCCCTTAAGGATCTTATCGAGGGTGTAGTAGGGCGCCCAGATCTGACGATCGCTCCCGCCATACGTCGCGCCGTCTTCCAGCATAATAAATTGGTCGGGAGGGTAAGCGCTGATAAACCCTTCGCCCCAATTCCAGTAATCGGTGCGGATACCGTCCTCGGTGAGATCGGAATCGTACCTTTCCTTTCCCGGCCCCACCGGAACCGCGGTCGGATCGGCGTTATACTCGCCGCCTTCGGAGGTGGGACGTCCGGACCTCGAAGCCAGTTCGTAGAGGACTTCCACCATGTAATCCATCTTTTCGCGCAACGCCGCACGTGCCTCGTCGTCGTGGGTCGCGCCCGCGTAGCCCTGAGCCAGGGCGGTCAGATAATGCCCGGTGGCATGACCTCTCAGCTTGACCGTTCGCGCGTCCCAGCCCCGCAGCGGCTCGGCGCCTTCCGGCTGCGGTTGACCAAAAGCGTCTCGAAACATGTAAAGGAACTGGTCCGGCGAACTGGCCATCAGGCCCTCGATGAACTTGTCCCGGTTTTCCATGAACGGCGTGGCTTCGCCCCGGTCATCCGGTTCCAGGTGTACGGCGTTCAAGGCGAAGGGATACAAGTCCCGACCGGGCCCCGCGCCATCGACGCTTGTTCCGCGGTACACCACCACTCCCGAATCGATCCCCAATTCGTCGCCATCTGCTGTTCTCGGCTCCTCCAGCGGCGCTCCGGAGGACTTGACCAACACCCTCGCCCGAGGGCGAAGGTCGGTACCCGGAACAGTGCCGGTCAGAAAATACTCTCCCGTGCTCATCACTGCGGAAATATCGTTCGGCGCCGGCCAGATCACCCGAACCGGCGGCCCTTCACGTCCGTTGGCGTAGTCTCCCGGCAGGTACCACGGCAGGTGCGGCAATCGCCCCTGGCGGGTCTCAACTTCAACATCCGGAACCCCCAGCAACCCGGCCGCGATCGCCCAAGCCGCACGATCGGCGGCGACAAAGCCGTCGGCATCCTCGGCGGCCGGACCCTCGGTCACTCCCGTAAAAATCCGGTTCACCTCGTGGTCCGCCAGCGCGATGTTATAGAGGCGAACGTCGTACAGTCGCGCGATGTCGGTACCGTCAACTCCGGATGGGGATCCCAGGAACAGGCGGTTTCCGGCAGCATCATCCGGTGGAAAAACTTCATCCAACAGCACCTCGACCTCGCCGGTCACTCCGACCCTTTCACCGTTGAGATAGAGGCTCAGGGTCCTGCGGGAAGGATCCAACACCACCGCCATATGCGCCCACTCGCCCGCAGGAACGGAGACTTCGCCGGAATCGACGGTATGGACTCCCTCGTTCGCGGTCAATTGGACGGCAACCGACCGATCCGCCGACCACTCCGCTCCAAGATGTCCGCCGGCACTGGAACGAAAATCAAAAAAAACGCCCGGCGCCCCATCGGACCGGATCTGCCACCATCCGCTGAGAGAAAAAGCGTCGGCCGAGGCCAGGGCGACACCGGGAACCCTGGGGAAGCCGCCGTTATCACCGGGCGTCGACAGAACCGTTCCGAACGTCGCGTCCTCTGGATAACCCGTTCTTTCCCCGGGAGGAAGGCTCGCATGATACGCGTTTCTGGAAGCGTCCCGCAAATGGCCGTCAAAAGGATACCGCGCGATCAGCGCCGTTTCGCCGATCCCGTCGAGAATCTGATCCCCCGCCTCCTCCGCCGATCCGGTAATTGCGCTCATCATGCCCACACACACCAGTGCCAGTATCCTATTTTTTTTCATACGAGTCTCCATCAAGTTCACCTTTGTTTCAAACCGGCCGAAAATAGCTTAATGCGAGCTCACTCCGCTCGAACCGTTCCGCATCCCGGGTCAGCCAAGGTTCCAGGTCGGCGAGGCACACCCTTGAAGGTACCGTGTCGGTCCGCCGGACGTTTACCAAACCTTCGTTTTCTTCCATTTCGCCGGCGAAAGGCAGCCAACCGAACTCTTCGTCATTCCGGAGAGCGACGCCATGGAGGCTGCATTGTACCGACCGCGTTCGATTCCTTATAAACCCACTGCTCGCCCGAATGCTCATAATTCTGCCCGGTTGTAGGCATTATTAATTGATGCAGAACAAATCCATTAATAAGCCCGAAAAATTAGCGAAACGGGATCCTGAAAGAACAGCAGTAAAACAGAGTGAAATTTAAACACCGCCGCGTTTCAAGAATAATTTACAACAATCGGCGCAACCACCAACCAGACCGTCTTATTGTGAAGTTCGATCCCGGTCACCACGGCGCCCTATACAGCAAAGCCGATCACCAGGGAGGCCCGGGATTGCTGATAGCTACACTATTGTCATGAAATTTCCTCTACTAGCAGCCTGTCGGACTTAGGCGGTAGCCTAAGTCCGACAGGCTGCTAGGCGCGCTCCACAAAACCGGCTTTGCGGTAGACTTTTCGCAGGGTTTTGAACGCCCGGGCCTGCGCCACCTCTGCGCCTTCCTTCAGTACCCCGTGAAGAAACGTTTTATCCTCGATAATTTCACGATAACGTTCCTGGAACGGCTCGAGGTGGGCGATGAGCGCGTCGGCCAGGGCGTTTTTGAAGGTTCCGTAACCGGAATCTCCAAACTCCCGCTCCAGGTCCTCGACGGAGCGGCCGGTAATCGCACTGAAAATGTTGAGCAGGTTGGCGATCCCGGGTTTTTCCGGCGCCATACGGACTTCCGTGTCGGAGTCGGTTACGGCGCTGAGGATTTTCTTCCGAATGGCCTGGGGAGAATCCAGAAGCAGAATGGCCTCGCCGGGATTCTCGTCGGATTTCGACATTTTCCGGGAGGGATCCTGCAGCGACATGATGCGGGCGCCCGCCCTGGGAATGTAGGGTTCGGGGACCTTGAAGGTCTCCGAGTAGGTGTGATTGAATCGCTGGGCAATGTTCCGCGCCAATTCGAGGTGCTGTTTCTGATCCTCGCCCACCGGCACGCGGTCGGCATTGTAGAGCAGTATATCGGCCGCCATCAGCACAGGATAAAATAGGAGCCCCGCATTCACACTGGCTCCCGGTTTACTGGATTTATCCTTGAACTGGGTCATGCGGTGCAGCTCGCCGACCGGAGTGAGGCAACTGAGTATCCAGCTCAGCTCCGTATGCCCGATCACCTGAGACTGCAGGAAAATATGCGATTTTTGGGGATCCAAGCCGCAGGCGATGTACTGGGCCAGGCACTGGTAGGTGTGCTTGCGCAGCTCGGCGGGCACGTAACCCACGGTGATGGCGTGCAGGTCCACGATAGGAAAAAAACATTCGTATTCCTCCAGCATTATGGCCCAGTTCTTAATCGCCCCGAGGTAATTGCCCAAGGTCAGCTCGCCCGAGGGTTTGGCTCCGGTCAGAATCAATGGTTTTGGTGTCTCACTCATGCTGGTCGCCCTTGGAACTACAAGGATCCCCAAACAATGTTCAAGGTCCAAAGTCGGGGACAATCGGATATCGGGTCGACCGGGATCCCGCGAACCGGCCGATCGCGATCACCACGCTCGTTATCATCTCGCGGTGTCGCTGAAACGCTGCTCCCGAATCACCGTCACTTTGATGGTGCTGGGGTACTGCAGGTTTTCTTCGATCTTTCGACGAATCTCGCGGGAAAGGTCGCGGGCATGATCGTCGGAAATGGAATTCGGATCAACAATCACCCGGATCTCACGGCCGGCCTGCAAAGCGTACACCTCGTTGACCCCTTCGATACCGGCGGCGATTTCCTCCAGCCGCTTGAGGCGGTCGATATAGGTGCTTTGACCCTCGTTGCGAACCCCGGGCCGCACGGCGGAAATCGTGTCGGCCACCATTACCAGTCCCGCAAAAATGCTCTCCGCCGGGACTTCCTCGTGATGGGCCGCCACGGCGTTGACCACGACCGGATCCTCGCCGTACCGCCGAAGAAAATCGGCGCCCACCAGGGCGTGACTCCCCTCGTGTTCGTGAGCGATGGCTTTGCCGATGTCGTGGAAAAGGCCCGCCCGCTTGGCGAGCATGGAATCGATGCCCAGTTCGGACGCGAGCATGGAACAGATAAAACCCACCTCCAGAGAATGATCGAGCACGTTCTGAGTGTAGGCGTAGCGATACTTGAGCTTTCCCAGGAGCAGGCGCACCTCCGGATGAACCCCGCCCAGACGCAGTTCATCGACCGCATCATCGCCAAACCGGGCGATATCGGTGGAAATCTCCGATTGAGCGCGGGAAACGCACTCCTCGATGCTGGACGGATGAATCCGTCCATCCTCGATCAGGTATTCCAGCCCGACCCGGGCCACTTCCCGGCGAACGGGATCGAACGAGGAGATCAAAACCGTATCCGGCGACTCGTCGACCAACAGGGTTACGCCGGTCACCGCCTCGAAACACTTTATGTTGCGTCCCTCCCGCCCGATGATCCGCCCCTTGATCTCCTCGCCGGGGATCGGCACCGTGGTGGCCGTGATGTCGTGCCGGGGCTGGGTTGCGAGGCGCTGCATGGCGGTGACCATCATCCTCAGGGCCTCGGTTTTCACCTCCTTCTCCGATTTTTCGAGGAGCATCCGCCGCAGGTTGCGCAATTCACTCTGGCAATCGACCCCCACCTCCTCGCGCAGAAGTTTTTCCGCCTCCGCCGCCGAGAGGTGCGCCACCTCTTCCAAGCGACGCCGGTAGACCTGGACGGTTTTGTTGATTTCGGCCTCCTTTTCGTACAGCCGCTCCTCTTCGTTTTCCAGCTTGCGGGTCCTCTCCCGGAGAGCCTCGCGATCATTGCTGAGACAACGCCGGCCGCTCTCGATCTGCTCGCGGTCCCGTTCCCGCTCCAGTTCGAAGCGGTCGCGCGACCGTTCCAACTCACCCCACTTACGATCGATTTTGGCTTGCGCCTCATTCAGGATCTCGCGGGAGGAGATCTCTGCTTCCTTCTTGGTGTAAAAAAGGAGCTTCTCACATTGCTGCCGGGTATTATCCCTCCAGCGATGCGTAAGGTACCAGACCAACAAGGCGGAAATCACCGCGGCCAGCAAACTTAGAAAAAGTGAAGGCCAAACGGTGCTCATATGCGATCTGACTCAAATCCTCTCAAAACCCCCATGATGAAGCATTAATTGATAAAATCCAACTTGAAAAAATCCTTGCTTCCGGTTCAATACTCTTGGGCGGCTACGCCCGAGCGCCAAGACGATTTCAGCACTCAAGCGATATTTTCGGGGCATTCCCTAAACCGCGGGAACAGCCCGATCCAATCCTCGTTTTCGGAAATATCCTTTCTCAGGGCATAAAATCAAATTAATTTCTCACCACAGCCACCCCGGAGACGGGAACCATTCCTTGCAGATATCCAACTTAAAGCATTATTACTCAAGCTTTTTCAAGACGGCTGCCTACTCGCGCTTCGACCTCATCAACCCGATCTGCATGGTAGTCCTGATGGTGGCCGGGGTCTTTTTCATCTACAGCGCCCAGGTTTACACCGGCTTAAGTCAATTCCGCATGCAGATCGTCTGGATCGGCGGCGGGCTGATGGTCTACCTTTTCATGAGCCTGCTGGACTACCGCACCCTCCTCCAGGGCTCCCACTGGATCTACCTCGCATCCATCGGCATACTCCTCCTGCTATGGACCCCCCTGGCGGGCGAGGCCCGTCACGGCGCGGTTCGCTGGCTGGATTTCGGTTTTTTTTCGGTACAACCCTCGGAAGCCGCCAAACTGGGATGCCTGGTAATCACCGCCAGCATACTGGCCCGCGGCAAAATCATCACCTTCGGCGAATCCCTTGGCACGGCGATCAAGATCGGGCTGGCGATTTCGATTCCTATGTTGTTGATTTTCATGCAACCCGATTTAGGATCGGCCCTAGTTATTCCACCGATGGTACTTTCACTGCTATATGTCGCCAACTTTCCGAAGATCTACTTCGGCACGGTTATCGGCATACTGCTGCTGGTAATCGCAATCGTAGCCATCGATGTTCGAGGCTACGAACGATTCCTCGAGAAGCACAATCTCTCTCCCACCGCCGACCGCGGCCAATACGAGGAGCACTCGCTCCTGCCCCTGCGCGACTACCAGAGGAATCGCATCCTCGCGTTTGTCGCGCCGGAAAGGATCGACCCGGTTGGCATCGGCTGGAATGTGCGCCAGTCGCTGATTTCGGTGGGATCCGGCGGCGCGTTCGGCAAAGGCTGGCAACAGGGCACTCAGGCCCAGCTCGGCTACCTGCCACGCGGCGTGGCACACAACGATTTTATTTTCTCCGTCCTCGCGGAGGAAAAAGGTTTTATGGGAAGCGCGCTGGTGGTGGGCCTTTACGGCCTGCTGCTGGTAAACGGGGTCCGCATCGCGGGCCTGGCGCGGGACCGTTTCGGCATGATGCTGGCCCTCGGGGTCACGATAATCTTTTCCGTCCATGTTTTTATCAACATCGGCATGACGATCGGATTGATGCCCATAACCGGACTCCCGCTTCCCTTCTTGAGTTATGGAGGCTCTTTCATGATCAGCTGCTGCATCCTGCAAGGACTGGTGCAAAGCGTCTATCGCTTCAGAAAGGAATACTGATGTCTGAACGCGATACCACCTCGACGCTGCTGCCAACCGCCGCAACAACGGCGACTGAGATGAAGAGCCCGGCAAAAACGGGACACATCCAGAAAAATGAAACAATCACCTACCGACAAAAACGAACGAGATGACATTTCAGAGCGTCAAATCCAGGAACTGCAATCCCCGCCGGTCGAGCCAAACGTGCCGGCCATTCCGCGGGATAAACTGAAAAGGGAAGCTCGTGATCGCGCCCGCAGGAAACCCCTGTTGAGCAAGATCCTCGACACTTTCAAGCGTGAGAAGGGCAGCTTCCGGGAACTGATCATTAACGCCGAGCCGCTGGAAAAGCGGGTGGCCCTGCTGGTCGACGGCGTCCTCGACAAGTTCGAAATCGAACGGGTCGGCGAGGATCGCCTGGTCGGCAGCATTTACAAGGGTCGAATCCAAAACCTGGAAAACGGGTTAAAGGCCGCCTTTGTCGATATCGGCATGCCCAAGAACGCCTTCCTGCACTACTGGGACATCCTGCCGGCGGCGGCCGACTCGTCCATCGAGGTGGTCCGGGTCAACAAGAAGCGCGACGACGGCAAGGCCAAGAGCAAACAGCTCAACCTAAAAGACGTCCCCGCCCATTATCCGGTGGGGAAGGAAATCGTGGTCCAGATCACCAAGGGGCCTATCGGCACCAAGGGACCTCGAACCACCACCAACATCAGCCTTCCCGGGCGCTTTCTGGTGCTGATGCCCTACTGCGACCAGTGCGGCATTTCGCGCAAAATCGAGGACCCGAAGGAGCGCAATCGTCTCAAAACGATCATCCGCTCCCTCACTATCCCCGAAGGCATGGGGGTTATCCTGCGCACCGCCGGGGAAGGCAAAAAGCTGCGCTATTTCGTCCGCGACCTGCACATCCTGCTCAAGAAGTGGGAGGATATCAACACCAAGTTGGAAGAGGCCGGCAAGGTCGCCTGCCTCTACCAGGAGCCCGACCTGATCGAGCGCACGGTGCGCGATTTTCTGACCGAGGAAATCGATCGCGTCATCGTGGACAGCCAGGAGGATCATCGACGTATCGAGGAACTGGTTTCGCAGATCTCCTCCCGCTCGAAGTCCAAGGTCACCCTGTATTCGGACACCATTCCCATCTTTGAGCGCTTCAATATCGAACGCCAAATCGAGCAGACGTTCCAGCGCCAAACCAACCTGCCCTCGGGCGGGCAGATTGTCATCGACGAAACCGAGGCCCTGATCGCCATCGACGTCAACACCGGAGCCCACAAGGCCAAAAGCGGCGAGGACAAGAACACGATCTTCCAGGTCAACATGGAGGCGGCCGCCGAAATCGCCCGCCAGGTGCGCCTGCGGAACATCGGGGGTCTGATTATCATCGACTTCATCGACATGAAAAGCCGCCGGGACCGCAATCAGCTCTACAGCCGGATGCGTTCGGAGATGGCCAGCGACCGGGCCAAAACCCACATTCTGCCCATATCCCAGCTCGGCATCATGCAGATGACCCGCCAGCGTCAGCAGGAAAGCCACTCGTCCGGACTCTACACCGATTGCCCCTACTGTCGCGGCCGCGGCATCGTCAAATCGGCGCGCACCATGAGCGTGGAGATTCAGCGGCGGCTGGCCAGCATACTGCGGCGGCTGGCGTCCGAGGGCAAGAACACCGGTGACGGCGGCACCATTCGAGGGCTGCGGATTCTCGTTCATCCCAGCATTCTGGAACGTCTGCAACAGGAGGATGAAGCCCTCCTGGCGGACTTGCAGCACTTGCACGGGGTGAGTCTCGCCTTTCGCCCCGACGCGAGTTTCCACGTGGAGAATTTCAAGATCGTCGATATGGACAGCGGTCACGAGTACCGCTGAACTTGCTGGAGAACCGTTTTCCATGGTCGGACCAGGAAACCAAGGACACCTATGCAGGAAACAGGAACCAATAACGGACGGGGCTTCTGGAGCTCACGTTTCGCCTTCGTCCTGGCGGCGGCCGGATCGGCGGTAGGCCTGGGCAATATCTGGGGCTTCCCCACCACCGCCGCCCAGAACGGCGGCGGCGGTTTCGTCCTGGTTTATATCCTCTGCATCCTCCTGGTAGGCCTCCCGGTGATGCTGGCGGAAATGGTCATCGGCCGGGCGGGAGAAAAGAACGCGGTGGGAGCACTGCAGCACTTGAAACCAGGGACTCCCTGGTACCTGGTCGGAGTGCTGGGCGTGGTCACCGGATTCGTCATCCTGTCCTTTTATTCCGTAATCGCCGGCTGGACCGTTTTTTATTTCATCCAGGCGGCCGGCGGCGCCCTGAAGGTTCCCGAGGGTCAGGACAGCGCCACCTATTTCGGGGAGATGTTCGAATCCATGACCGCCAATCCGGGATACGAGATCCTCTTCGTGGCCATATTCATGATCGCCACCATCGCCATTGTCGCCGCCGGCGTGCGTAAAGGCATCGAGCGCTCGGTCAAAATTATGATGCCCCTGCTGTTCGTGCTGCTGATTCTGCTGATCGGACGCTCGATCACCCTGGAGGGCGCCGGCGAGGGTTTGCGCCACTATCTGAAGCCGGATTTCAACGCGATCAACCGCGACGTGATTATTATGGCGATGGGACAAGCCTTTTTCTCCCTCAGTCTCGGTATGGGAGTCATGATCACCTATGGCAGCTATCTGCGCCGAGAGGAGTGCCTCCCCTCCTCCGCCGGCTACGTGGTGACGGCCGACAGCCTGATCGCCATATTCGCCGGGTTGATCGTGTTTCCGGTCATCTTCTTCATGGTCGCGGTTCACGGCGCCGAGGCCGAAGATCTGGTGGCCCAGGGCGCCGGACTGGTGTTCGTCATCTTTCCGCAAATTCTGGTTGAACTCCCGGGGGGCGCCGCAGTCACGGCGATTTTCGGCTCCGCCTTTTTCCTGCTCCTCGCCATCGCCGCCCTCACATCGGCCATCAGCCTGTTGGAGGTGGTTACGGCCCATTTTGTCGACGATTGGAAAATTCCGCGCAAGAAAGCAGCCTGGGGCCTCGGCGGAATCATTTTCCTTCTGGCCATTCCCTCCGCTCTGAGCCAGGGAGCCGTCGAGTGGCTGTCCGAAGGAGGGCTCTTTGGAGTCTCCTTTTTCGACCTCCTTTACATCATCACGTTTCGTTTTTTCCTGCCGGTGGGCGCGCTCGGACTGGCCCTCTTTGTCGGTTGGGCCTGGGGGCTGAAGAACGCCTCTCTGGCGATTCAAACCGGCACACCGAATTTTCGACTGGAAAAACTCTGGCAGATCATGATCCGCTATGTGGCTCCCATCGCCATCGCCGTCATCCTGGCCAGTCAGATCGCCGCGGTTTTCGCAAGCAGCGACGATCAGGAGCCCGCGGAGCCGGCGGCGGAAGAAAGCCCGGCGGAAGCCGGTTAAACTTGATTTTTTCAATATATCCGCAATTCCATGAGTACATCCACGCAACCTGAAAAACACACGTTTCAAGCCGAGGTTCAGCAACTGCTGGATATCGTGATTCACTCGCTCTACACGGACCATGAGATCTTCGTCCGTGAGTTGGTGTCGAACGCCTCGGACGCGCTGGAGAAACTTCGTCATATCCAGCTCACCGAAAAGGAGATCTTCGACGACCGCCTGCCGCTGGAAATCAATATCACCACGGACGACACCGCCAAAACGATCACGATCCAGGACTTCGGAGTGGGCATGACCCACGACGAACTGGTGACCAACCTCGGCACCATCGCACACTCCGGCTCCAAGGCTTTCCTCCAGGCCCTGCGCGAAAGCGGCGGCAAAGGAGAAAATCTCATCGGCCAGTTCGGCGTCGGCTTTTACAGCGCATTCATGGTGGCCAAGCGAGTGCGGGTGTTCGCTCGATCCTGGAAAAAGGATGAGTCGGGCTGGTGCTGGACCAGCGAGGGCGCGGGCAGCTACGAAATCGAAGCGGCCGAAGGGCAGCGCCGCGGCTGTAAAATCGTGGTGGAACTGCGGGACGAAGGCAAGGAGTTCGCCGGCGCCGACCGGGTGAAGTCGATTCTCCGGCGCTATTCCAGCTTCGTCCAGTTCCCCATCAACCTCAACGGTGAAAAGGTGAACACCGTCCAGGCGCTCTGGATGCGCAACAAAAACGAGATCAAAGACGAGGAGTACACCGAGTTTTATAAATTCACCGCCAACGCCTTCGATGAGCCGCGTTACCGGCTCCACTTCAATGCCGACGCTCCGATCGCCATCAATGCTCTCCTCTTCACACCGAAGGAAAACCCCGAACGCCTCGGGTTCGGGCGGATTGATCCCGGGGTGGCTCTGCACTGCCGAAAAATCCTGATCGATCATCAGCCCAAGGGACTTCTGCCGGACTGGTTGCGTTTCCTCAAAGGGGTGGTGGACAGCGAGGATCTGCCCCTAAATATCTCCCGCGAAACCATGCAGGACAGTTCGCTGGTGCAGAAACTCAATCGCCTGCTCACCCGGCGCTTTCTCAAGTTCCTGGAGGAGGAGGCGGAAAAACGGCCGGACGGCTACACCGAGTTCTTCCGTCAATTCGGCTTTTTCATCAAAGAAGGCGCGGCCACCGATTTCCAGCACCGCGAGCAATTGACCAGGCTATTGCGCTTCGAGTCGAACCTGACCGAAAAAGGAGCCCTGACCAGTCTGAGCGATTACCTTTCCCGCGCCCGCGAGAATCAGGAGGAAATCTATTACCTTTCCGGACCGAACCGCGAGTCGATCGAGAGCGGACCTTACCTGGAAGCCTTCCGGGCCCGAAATCTCGAGGTGCTCTACCTCTTTGAGCCGATCGACGAGTTCGTCATGAACAACCTGCAGGATTTCGAAGGCAAACGATTCGCCTCCGCCGATCAGTCCGACCTGAAACTGGAGGACCTGGGCTCGCCTCAGGGCGAGGCGCTGAGCGAAGACGAAACCCGCGACCTGTGCCTCTGGCTGCGCGACACCCTGGGAGACCGAGTCGCCGAGGTCGCCCCGGGAAAGCGCCTGGTGGAGAGTCCCGCCCTGGTGCTCAACGCGGATAAGATGATGACCCCCACCATGCGCCGGATGATGAAAAACATGACTCCGGATTTCGACGACACCGTGCGGGTCAATCTGGAAATCAATCCGCGTCACAACCTGGTCCGCAAAATCGCGGCCCTGCGCGGCAAAAACGAACCGCTGGCCAAATTGGCGGCCGAGCAGATCTTCGACAACGCGTTGATCTCAGCCGGCCTCCTGGACGATCCCCGGCGCATTGTCGATCGTGTTCACAAGATTCTCGAAGCCGCCATGGATTAAACGTTGGCCGCTGCGGGACAACAATCTGTTGACGGAACCCTCCGGGAGAAATAGCGTCATTACTTGCATGAAAAACCCTCCCATCGACCTAAAGGGGAACCGTTCGCATGGTTTTTCGCTGCTCGAAATCGTCACGCTGATCGCCATTCTCGCCCTGCTGGCTGGCGTGGCCTACCCCATTGCCGACCGGATGCGCGAGAACAATCGCAACCAGTCCTTCCTCAATGACCTTCGGCGCATCAGCAGCGCGGTCTCTCTGTACGCCATCAACCACGAGGGGCCGCCGGCCGCGCAGGGACCCGGTCAGTCTCCGGAGGGCCTCGAGGCCTTCCTGGAACGCTTCGACTGGAGCCAACCCACACCCTTCGGCGGCCAGTGGGAATGGATTCGAAATCAACACGGCGTTCGCACCGCCATCGCGGTCCTCGATCCCGAAGTTTCCGAGGACCAGCTCAGACGGTTCGACCGCAGGGAAGACGACGGCAGCCTGCACGACGGTGACTTCCGCTTTATTTCCGAAAACCGCTACGCCCTGGTGCTGGACGATCGTCCGATCGACTGACTCCCGCTTTAAATCTCGGTCAAACGCGATGTGGCGTTCAGGCGGTCAACCAGGATCTCCAGAACCCCTTCATGCTCACCGGCCAACGGGGTCATCACCGTTCGCAGGCTCGGATGCATCGCCTCAGCCTCGGCGCAAATCGCCGCCACATCGCCCCCCGGACCGGCATGCCGTCCCGGGGAAAGAAACATCATCGAAACGACCACGGTGCCGCGGTCAAACCCGGGGGTTCCCAGCAGTCGGCTCAGCAAGGGCTCGTTGAAGCGATACTGGTCACCCTCCCGCCTTTCCATCGACGACGCCGCCACCCGGGCGACCCGACCTCCAAGAATTTCCCCCAGGCGCACCGCGACCCGATTCCGCACTTCCGTCACTTCCGGCGCCGGACTGCCGTGATCGACCAAGGCCACCGCCGGATTCGATCCCGATTCCAGCCGGGCGAGGACTCCGTCGGCCAAAATCGACGCCACGCGGTCCTCGTCGTCCGGAACGGTGTCGACCAGCGGCGGCGCCCGACGCACCCGAAGCCCGGGAAACTCGCGGCGCAAACGCCGGACACGAGCGGGCATAAAATCGGTCAGCGCCCGGCTGGGCCCGAAAAAAAAGGGCACCACCCGGAAATTTACCACCCCCTGCGCGGCGCGCCTGGTCAGGGCCGATTCGAAAATCTCCGCGCTCCTCCCTCCAAGTTTCTCCGCCGGAACCTTGTGCGAATGCAGAAGGGACACCGGGCACACCCTTCGCCCGCATCGCTCCGCGAGAAGTTTCGCCACCCGGCGCAGATTCCATGTGGCCTCCGGGCGCAAAGACCCGTTATCGACCAGGAAAACTTCCTCGTCCGGCATCGCTTCTTGCTTGTCACCGTCCATACACCTATGAATACGTACATTTACCGATCACGCCACCGTCCGGCGATTTCAATTTTTCTTGCGATCTTTCACGAGCTTTCGCAACCTGTCGTAGCTGAAAATCCAAAAAACCATTTCCATGAAGTTCTGTAAATCCATCGCGATCCTCCTCTTTGGCCTGTGTGTCATCAGCCTTTTCTCCGCTTGTCAGGAACGGCCGCGACCAAGCCCCGATCAGACCATGATCGGTGATGAGGCCTATGAATCAGGCTATTTGGGCGATGCCGCCACCCGATCCGCCGATCGGACCGGTATGACCGATGAACTGGCCGGCTCGCAGTTTCTGGAGGATTTCGGGGGCATGCAACTGGACCCGATCCTGGAACAGCGGGAGCCTTTTGGCAACGGCGAACGGGTGCGCGGCCTTTTTGAATCGGTTTACTTCGAATTCGACCGCTCCAACATTCGTCCGGGAGAACGCTCGAAGATCGAGCGAGTCGCCGAACACCTGAGACAAAATCCGAACCAGAATATCATGCTGGAGGGGCACTGCGACTGGCGCGGCACCACGGAGTACAACCTGGGTCTGGGTGATCGCCGCGCTTCCAGCGTTAGCGAATACCTGCAAAACCTGGGAATTCCCCGCAGCCGGATCGAAGTGCTGTCCATGGGCGATCTCGAAGCCGCGGTAGGCGGCACCGAAGCACAAATGGCCGAAGATCGGCGTGTCGAATTCGTGATCCTGCAGTGAGCGGGGTCGCGGTTTTCTTTGTCGGTTAACGGTTGCCGGTTCCCGGAAGTTTGAATCCGGGAACACGGAATCAACGGGTAGGAAACGACAGATCCCCTAGGAGTCTGTCGGCGAAGCCCGACAGACTCCTAGCCCTTTCCGCTGGAAACTTCGCTTTCCTTGAGTTCCACCGGCGTGCTTGCCTCCGCGGCAATCATCTGGTTGGTGCGGGGCCAGGAACTCAATACCGCTTTGACCAGGGTGGCGAGCGGAATGGCGAAGAAAATCCCCCAGAATCCCCAGATTCCGCCGAAAAAAAGCAGGGCCACGATGATAGCCACCGGATGCAGGTCCACCACCTTGGAAAACAGCAGGGGGAAAAGCACGTTGGCATCCAGGGTCTGAATCACCGCGTAGGCGATCATGACGTACACCAACTCGGGACTCCAGCCCCACTGAAAATAGGCGATCCCCAGGATTGGAAACGTGACCACCGCCGCGCCGATGTAGGGAATCAAAACCGAAAAGCCCACCAGGACTGCAAGCAGCATGGCATAGTTCAGGTTGAGCAGGAAAAAGGTCAGATAGGTCACAACACCGACAATGATGATTTCCCAGAATTTCCCGCGAATGTAATTGGCGATCTGTCGATTGGTTTCCCGCCACACCTGTCCGGCCAGAGAATGGTCCCGCGGCAGGTAACTTTTGAACCAGTTGAGAATCTTGACCTTGTCCTTGAGAAAAAAGAAGACCATCAGCGGCATCAACACCAGGTAGACCACCACCGCCATAACGGTGGGCAACAGGGCCAGGGATGCCGACAACACGGTTTCACCCAAACGCTCCACCTCCGGACGCAAATTCCCGATCAACCCCTGGATCTGGTCTTCATTAAAAAGTTCGGGGTAACGGTCGGGCAAATCCAGCAGGTAGGCTTCAAGAGCCAGGATCATCCGCGGCATTTCCTGGATCAGCCGAGTGATTTCACGGTAAAGGAGCGGTATCAGGGCAAAGATGGTGAAAAAGAGCCCGTTCATAAAAATGACAAAGACAAAAAGAACGGACAACCAGCGAGGAATCCCTCTCCCGCGCAAAGCCCCCACCAGACCATCCAGCAGATAAGCGATGATTACGCTCGCCAATACCGGAGCCAGCAGTCTTCCGAAGAGCACGATCACGGAGAATGCGACGATCAGCAACAGGACGAGAATGATGACCTGGGGGTCGGAAAAATGCCGATTAAATAGACTGCGAAGATATGCCAGCATGTGACGGACGCGCCGGCCTTAAACAAGACTAGTTTTTAGCCGGGCTCAACCGTTAATGGCGAAAATGGAACCGTTCATTCCCGATGCAAGTCGCCCTCCGGATGGGAATCCGGCGGCGTCGCCGCGAGACCGGCCGCCGGCAAGCTCTTCTTCGGAACCGTGACGACAAAACAGGCGCCGCCCAGATCGGAATCTCCCACGCTCACCTTCCCTCCGTGCGCCTCGGCACAAACCCGCACTGAAATAAGGCCCAAACCGCATCCGTCGGGTTTGGTCGTCGCGAAGGGCTCCATAATCTCAGCCCGCCGTTCCAGCGGAATCCCGGGGCCGTCGTCATGCACTTCGATGACAATTTCGTCGTCATCACTTCGCGCCAGGACTCGCACGTTACCTCTTCCTCCGGTGGCTTCCGCCGCGTTGATCAGCAGATTCAACAGAATCTGATGATAGAGAGCGGGTCGGCCGACAATCCGCAAATGCGTCGGCCCGTCGATCTGAAAGTTGCACCAGCGGGCCTTTCGATGCGAACGAACCAGGCCGGTGATCTTTCGGATCTCGGCCGAAAGATCGAACTCGCACTCGCTTTCGGACAACCGTTCACTCCGCGCCGAGGCCAGCCTCTTGACCAGAGATTTCAGTTCCTCGTTGGCGGCCCTCAGCTGATTCAGCATGTTCCGCTTTTCTTCCGGCTCCACGTCGCCCAACTGTTCAGTCACACTCTCGATCACCATCAGGATATTGTTGATGTCGTGCGCCACCGACGACGCGAACAAACCCGCCACCGCCCGCCGGTTGGCGGTGAGCAGAGTTTCACGATAATCCGATAAGGATCGTTCGTCACGGGCCACACGACGAAACATCAGGCAAGCGAACAGGAACAACAGGAGGGTAGTGATAACGATGAACAGGACCCCTTTCGCCTGCTCGATCCGGTGCAACTCCTCCTGTGTCTCCGCGACCCTTGCCGCCCATTCACTGGACAACACGATGTAAATCGAAGCGAAGCTAAAATATCCCAGAGCCAACCAGAAAGCCAAACGCAGGGGCTGATTGAGATACCCACGCAACCCTGATGCACGACGCTCCCCCGCATTTCTTTCGTAGTCTTCCTCTGTCATCCCGCCACCTCTACTCGTTTCACCCCAGCACCGTCCGTGCTGAAAAATACCACCGCAGAATTCTCCCAAAACCACGGCGAACCAAACAAATTTCAAGTCAGCCTCACCGGCACGCGATATCCATCATAACTTGTTCCCTAATAAATATTTGAATGCAAGCAAAAAATTGAATGCATTTCTTGGATCCCGGCAATCCGGATCAGGCTATACAGGCCGCATTGCGAATTTCTCCTTGCCTGCCTCGCGACGAGAACGCGCAATGGATTCCCTAATGACCGGTCGAATCTTTTTGAGCGCACTGACCCTGATGGCCGCCACTCTCACCGCGAAGGCGGAATACGTTCGCATCGCCTCCATCAATCTTGCCACCGACCAACTGCTGCTCCAACTGGTGGATCGCGATCGGATCGTCGCGCTTTCCTTTATGGCAGCCGATCCCGAACTCTCGATGCTGGCCGACAAAGCCGCCGGTATTCCCGGCCTGCGCGGGGATGCCGAGGAAATCCTCCGATTACGGCCCGACCTCCTGCTGGCCGGAGACCACGGAAACCGTCAGGCCCTGGCATTCGCCGAAAGACAGGGAATACCGGTCCTGCGCCTCCCCGTTCCCAATACCTTCGACGAGGTGCGCGAGGTGATTATCCTGCTGGGAAGCAAGTTGAGCGCGGAGGAGGAAGCCAGGCGGTTGATCCAGGAAATGAACGACCGCTTAGAAACCCTGGAGCAAAAGACAAATCTCCAACCGGAACGTTCGACCGCACTGGCGTTGGGACACGGGGGACACGCCCAAGGGTCCGCCTCGATGATGCACGCCATCCTGGAGGCCGCGGGATTTCGCAACACCGGTGCGGAAATGGGCATCGTTTTCGAACGCAGACTCACGCTGGAACAGGTGCTGACCGATCCCCCGCGTTTCCTCGTGTCCACCCGCTACCATGCCGATCACCCCACCTTGGGCGACCGATTCCTCTCCCACCGGGCGCTGCGCCAAGTGGCCGGGAAAATGGACCAACTCGAGATTCCCCTCGCCTGGATCACTGCCAGCAACAATCTAACGGTCCAGGCCGCGGAAAGCCTGTACGAACAGGCCCGCCGTCATCTGCCATGACTGCCCGCAGGGAAAGTCTGCTCCTCTTTGGAGCCTTAACCGGGCTGACGGGACTCGTCACCCTGCTCTCGCTCGGTATCGGCACGGTCTTTCTTGCGCCCCACGAAATCGTTGCGCTGTTTTGGGCCGACGATGACAAACTCATGGGCGTGGCCCTGCGCGAAATCCGTTTACCCCGCACCTTGGCCGCACTTCTGGTCGGGGGAACGCTCGGCCTGACCGGCGCCGCACTTCAGGGTTATACCCGGAATCCCCTGGCCGACTCCGGCCTGCTCGGCGTCAATGGCGGCGCCGCACTGGGCGCAGTTCTCGTTCTGTACACCGGAGCCTTCGCCGCCATTCCCTTCGCCCTGCCGCTGGGCGGGCTGGCGGGAGCGTTGGTCGCCACCGCACTAATCGTAGCATTGTCGGGACGGGCCAACATTCAGACCCTCATTCTGGCTGGTGTGGCCGTTTCCTCGCTCGCAGCGGCCCTCACATCCCTGGTGCTCAATTTTGCCCCAAATCCCTACGCCGCCCTGGAAATCGTTCACTGGCTGCTGGGTTCGGTAGCCAACCGCAGCTGGGATGACGTCGGCCTGGTGCTTCCGTTCATGGCGGCCGGCGCGGTCCTGCTGCTCTTGAGCGGCCCCGGATTGAGGGCACTGACCCTGGGCGAAGACACCGCCGCCAGCCTCGGGTTCTCCATGCGAAAACTTCGCTGGCTGATCATCGCGGGTGCCGCGCTGGCCGTCGGACCGGCCACCGCCCTCGCCGGCGCCATCGGGTTCGTGGGTCTGGTAGTCCCTCATCTCCTTCGGCCCCTCGTGGGCCACGATCCCGCCCGCCTTCTACCGGCCAGCGCGCTGGGAGGCGCCGTGCTCCTGACTGCTGCCGACATCGTCATTCGACTCCTGCCCGCCGATCGCGATCTCAAGCTGGGCGTCATCACCGCGTTAATCGGCGCCCCCTTCTTCCTGTTCCTCATACTCAAAGTGCGAAAGGAGTGGACATGACAGACGGCAAATTCCTGATGGAAGTTCGCCGGCTATGCGTCCATCGCGCAAGCCGCAGAGTCCTCGACTCGGTCGGCGCCGGAATCAAGGAAGGCGAGCTTTACGGCGTCATCGGCGCCAACGGCTCGGGAAAATCAACCCTGCTGCAAACCCTGGCCGGACTACTGCCAGCCACCTCCGGCCAAATCCTCTACCGAAACGCACCGGCCAAACGCACCGCTCGCCGCACCCTGGCCCGGGAAATCGCCTACCTTCCCCAAAACCCGGTCTGCCACTGGCCACTGACGGTGGAGCGACTGGTCACGCTCGGACGGATTCCCCACCTGGGTCCATGGGCCCGGCCGGGAAACGCCGACCGCCGCGCGGTTTCCGAAGCCATGGCCGCAGTGGACGTGACCTGTCTCGCCGACCGGCCGGCCAATCGTCTTTCCGGCGGCGAACAAAGGCGCGCCCTGCTCGCGCGTGCTCTCGCGGGCGAGCCCCGTCTTCTCCTGGCCGACGAACCTTCGAGCGGATTGGACCCCTACCACCAACTTCAGTTGATGGAACTCCTGCGGGATCGGGTCGAATCAGGCGTATCCGTAATTCTGGTACTACACAATCTCGCTCTTGCTTCACGCTTTTGCGACCGCGTGCTCCTGCTAAAGGAAGGCAAGGTTCTGGCCGAAGGCGACCCCACAGTGGAGGACGCGCTAAACCCGGAGAACCTGGCCACCGCCTACGGGGTTTCCACCAGAACCCTGGTCGACGGCCACCAGATGGCCGTTATTCCCTGGGATCGAATATGAGGGCAGTTAAACTGCAGTTCTTTCTCTCCTTTGCAGTCATGGGGGCAATCATGCCTTTCCTGGCGGTCTATCTCAAGGAGGACCAGGGATTGAGCGAAATCCAGATCGGATACGTGGCCGCAGCCGCCAGCATCGCCGTCCTCATCGCCCCGGTCGCCATCACGTTGCTGGCCGACACCCGCATGGACCCCCGGCGATTAACCGCGGCATGTTACCTGCTTTCCGGCTTGTTTCTCATCCTGCTATCCATGGTGGAGGGGTTCTGGCCAACCATCCTCCTTTTCGGTCTGCACAGCCTCGCCTTTGTAGCCATCATTCCACTCCAGGACGGAATCAATTTCTCCATACAAAGAAAACTCGAAGAGGGCGGGCTTCGCCTCACACCGTACCACCAGATCAGAGTTTGGGGAACCATTGGCTTCATTGTCCCCAGCGCCATAATTTACCTGCTGATTGAACGCGGTTTCACCACCAGCGTGATTTTGCTCATCGGCGTCGCGTTCAGCGTACTCGGAATCCTCAACTGCCGATTGCTTCCCGACCCGCGAATCGACCGAAGCCGCCTCGCCGGGGCGGACGCCAAAGCATGGGGCCTGCCTACTCTGGGAGCCGCCCGATCGCTGTTCAAAGGCAATGTACTCGTGTTCTGCGTCGGCATGACTTTCGTGCATGCCGCATCGTCGGCCTATTTCGCGTTTTATCCCCTCTACCTGACTGAGGAAGTCGGAATCGACCGAAAATGGGTGGGGCTGATCTTCAATATCGGTGTGGTGATCGAAATCGTTTTTATTCTGGGACTGGGATACCTCATACGCAAGGTCGGCCTGCGCAATCTCATCCTGATCGGGGTCTTCTGTATGGCGGCGCGCACCGCCCTGCTGGCCTGGCAACCGACGGTTTCCGTCGCCATCGCGGGACAGGTTTTCCATGGACTGATCATCATCGCCCTCCACGTCGCCCCGGTGATGTACATCAACCGTCAGGCCGCCGACGGATTCCGCAATTCGATCCAGGGCCTTTACACCATGATTGTGGTCGGTGGCTCCCGCATTGCCGGAAGCGTACTTTCCGGGCACCTTGCCCAAAGCGGGTTAATTCTGCTTTTCATCGTAGCAACTGCCATGTCTGTCGCCACCTTGATCCTATTCCTCATCGCCTTTCGGCCGGAGTCGAAGGATAAGTCACCGTTTTAGCAGGCGATCGCGAGTGGGACCTTTTGCCCGGTAACGGGAAGAGCCGCAGAAGGCGCGGTCTACCGGTGTCTCGGACGTTTCCGCACTCCCTGCCTCCATCGTCCGCCTTTTTTGATCACAATGCGCGGAGAAATTTCTTGGACCCTTGACGTCGGCTTCGATAGGTTCCTTCGCATGCGACACTGGCAAAGTCCACATGGCCGCCGGCTTCCCGTCCCGGGCCAGAGAACATTGATTATGGGCGTGCTCAATGCCACGCCCGATTCCTTTTCCGACGGCGGACGGCACCTGGACCCGGAACGGGCGGCCGATCACGCCGGGCAAATGATTGAGGAAGGCGCCGACATTCTCGACATCGGCGGTGAATCGACCCGGCCGGGAGCCCGGCCGGTGGATGCGGCCGAGGAACTCGATCGGGTTCTGCCATTACTGCAACTCCTTCGTAAACGTTTCCCGGACATCCCTTTATCCATCGACACCTACAAGGCGGACGTAGCGCGAACGGCGGTACAGAACGGCGCCGACCTGATCAATGATGTCTGGGGATTAACCTACGGTCTTGATGACGAAACACGCCGTGCCTGGCGCCGGGCGGTGGAGCGGGATTCAGTGTCATCCGACCTCCCGCTTTCCCCCATGGCGCATGCGGCAGCCTCCCTGGCATGTCCCGTCATTCTCATGCACAATCGCAGTCAGCCGATCTACGAGGACTTCTGGTTCGATCTCTTACTCGACATCAGGGTCGCGATCACCCTGGCAAAGCAAGCGGGAGTGGCCTCCAATCAGATCTGGCTCGATCCCGGATTCGGATTCGGAAAAACACCGCACCACAATCTCGAAGTGCTCAAACACCTCGGTCGCCTGACATCCCTCGGTTTTCCCGTCCTGCTGGGCACATCGCGCAAATCGACCCTGGGTCTGGTCCTGGACCGCCCGGTGGAAAACAGGCGGGAGGGTACCGCAGCCACCGCGGTTTGGGGCATCGCCAAGGGCTGCCACATGGTGAGGGTGCACGACGTTGCCGAGATCCGGCCGTACATTGTCATGGCGGACGCCATTCGCCTGGGCCTGGATTATCCGGAGTCCGATGGGTGACGTTTTTCGCGTTGGTTAACGTCACGTATCACCGGCAGTCGGGAACCGGAGCCATAAAAGAATATTCGCCGCGAACGACGCATCGCGCAAACGGATACACCCCGCAAAGACAATCCACGCGCATCCTTTGCCAGCGTACGACCGGATCTCCCTGGAGGTACGGGATAGACTTGGCTCCTTTCACCAGCACAAACATATATGCCGTACCGAATCTGCCGTCGTTTCGAAGTTGAATCCGGGCACATGCTTAGCCGCCATGCAGGCCAGTGCCGGATGCCTCACGGGCACTCACGCTCAATCGAAATCATACTTGAAGCCGATAAACTGGACGAAAACGGGATGGTGATTGATTTCAAAACGCTGAAAGAAATCGCGGTCCCCGTGGTGAATGCCTACGATCACGCGCTCTGCGTCAACAGCGCCGATCCCAACTTCGCCACCCTTATTCGACTTTTCGGCGAGGCCGTCGTCCCTTTCGAAAACTGCGAACCTACCACTGAAAATCTGGCCCGGCGGCTCTACGAAGAACTGCGACACCGCCTGCAACACCCTCCCCACTCCATTCGTCAGTTGAAGCTTTGCCGGGTCCGCGTCAGCGAAACCGCAGCCACCTGGGCGGAGTATGAACCGAAAATGGCCAGCACGTCTGAACCAAGAACCGGGAATTAAAAACCAAGAACGCGCAACGCGCTATTGTTTCATCTCAAAGATGGCGTAGCCGCAAAGCAGGTTGTGCCAGCGTTTGCTGGGAGTCTCCCAATCGCCGCCAAGGTAAACCCGGCGGGTGACGGTGATGTTGTGGCGGGCACAGAAGGACTCAAACTCGGCTATGGAAATGGGATGGGTGGGTCGGGCCTCGTACCACTCGTGTGGATTGATTTCCGTCAGGATGTGATTGCCGGTGGTCAGATGATGCAGGCGATTGCGCCAGTGACCGTAGTTGAGGAAGCCGACTGTAACCGCATCGGCCAGGCGCAACGCCTCCAGTAATACGGCGGAAGGGTTAATCAGTTCCTGTACGGTGCGTGAGCAGACTACCCGGTCGAAAAACTTGTCCGGAAATGCCTTCATCAGTTCCGCCAGATCGCCCTGGTAAGCGGGTACGCCGCGTTTGATGCAGGAGCCCACCTTGTCTAGATCCCAATCCACGCCGACTCCGAAGACCGACTTGGTTTTTATCAGGTACTCCAGAAAAACCCCGCGGCCACACCCGAGGTCGAGCACGCTGCTGTTAGGCTCAATCCACTCACTGATAATGCGCATGTCGACGGTGCGCTTGTCCGGTGTCTTGTCGGTGCTCATTGTTCCCAGAGAAATGCCATTATCAGGCGATAGAGATTGGGGGCATCGACCAGGAAGGAGTCATGGCCGAAGTCCATTGGCACCTCCGCGTAAGTAGCATGTTTACGCTGCCTGAGCAGAGCATGCACGATTTCCCGGTTCTGTTCCGGAGGAAAAAGCCAATCGGAAGTAAACCCGATCACCAGGGCAATCGCGCTCACATCACGAAATGCCGCCTCCAGTGAACCGTAGGTAGCCGGCAGATCGAAGTAGTCCAGTGCACGCGTAAAATAGAGGTAGGTGTTGGCATCAAAGCGGTTGATGAAACTCTGCCCCTGATAGCGCAGGTACCGCTCCACCTCGAAGTCGACGTCGAAGCTGAAATTGATGTCGCCCCCATCCCGCCGACGTCGCCCGAACTTGCGCTCCATTCCCTTGTCCGAGAGATAGGTAATGTGGGCCATCATCCGCGCGATGGCCAGTCCTACCTTGGGTCCGGCCTCCGGATCGTAGTTGCCGCCCCTCCACTCAGGATCCTGAATGATCGCCTGGCGGCCGACTTCATTAAAAGCGATGCTTTGGGCGCCGTGACGAGAAGTCGTGGCGAGCGGAATGATTCGCCGAACGTAGGAAGGATACTCGATAGCCCATTGCAACACCTGCATCCCGCCCATGGAGCCCCCAACCACGGCATGTAGCTCGGGAATCTCCAGGTGATCCATCAATAACTTCTGGGCGCGCACCATGTCGCCAATGGTGACAAAAGGGAAATCCAGGTTGTAGGGCTTGCCGGTTTCTCGATTGATGGAGGCGGGTCCTGTGGACCCCTGGCATCCACCGAGACAATTTGAACACACAACAAAAAATCGTTCCGTATCGATCGGCTTACCGGGACCGATCATATTATTCCACCAGCCGGGCTTGCGATCACGGATGCTGTAAACTCCGGCACAGTGATGATCCCCGCTGAGCGCATGACAAATGAGGACGGTATTGTCGCGCTTCTTATTCAACCGGCCGTAGGTTTCGTAACGTAGACGAAATCCGGGAATGGTTTGGCCATCCTCGAAGGTAAACGGATCGTCGTAATCGAAATCCTGATACCGCACCAACCCGATTTCGCCTTTACGGGTCAACAGGGGATTCTCGTCAGCGTCATTCATCTAACAGCCACGGGATCGGGGAGAAGCATCCTCACCCGGCTTTCTCGAGAATCGCCTCGTCGATGTCGTAATTGGCGAAAACATTCTGCACATCTTCACAATCCTCCAATTGATCGATCAGTCGCAAAACCTGTTTTACCACATCCGGCTCGGAAACCGGCACCAGGGTGCTGGGGATGTAAGCCAGTTCGGACGAATCGGGCTCGATGCCCTTCTTTTCCAGTGCCTGGCTGACACTGTAATAAGCGGTAATAGGACAAAGCACCTCGAAGTGATCCGACGCCACCTTGATGTCTTCGGCGCCAGCCTCGACTGCGTATTCCATCAATTCCTCTTCCGTGGTCTTCTCAGCTGAAATAAGAAACTGTCCCATGCGCTGAAACTGGAAGGCCAGGGCGCCGGGACCAGCCAGATTTCCGTTGTTCTTGGTGAACACACTCCTGACGTCGGAGGCGCTGCGATTCTTGTTGTCCGTGGTCACTTCCACCAACACCGCCACCCCGCCAGGACCATACCCTTCATAAATCAACTCCTCGTAAACCGCGCCGGGAAGTTCTCCCGTGCCTTTTTTTATCGCCCGATCGATATTGTCCGCGGGCATATTGGCGCCGCGGGCCTTCAACAACACGGTGCGAAGCCGGGGATTCATGGTAGAATCACCCCCCCCTTCCCGGGCCGCCAGGGTCAGCTCTTTGCTGATGCGACTGAAGATTTTCCCCCGCTTGGCATCGACGGCGGCTTTGTGCCGCTTGGTGGTCGCCCATTTACTGTGTCCGGCCATGGCTTATCTCCTGCGTTTGCCCTTCGGTTTTTTTCGTTTCGGTTTGGCGCCCGAGCCCTCCTCAACAGTCGGCACCGGAGCCAGATCAATTTCGTCTTTCTGGCGATTGATGAGGTACTGCTGAAGTATCGTCAACAGGTTGTTCACCGTCCAGTACAGTGTCAATCCCGCTGAGAACTGGTAAAGCATCACCGTGATCAGCGGAGGCATGAACATGAAGATTTTCTGCTGCATTGGATTGGCCGTGGCAGTCGGCATCATCTTCATCTGCAGGAACATGGTCAGCCCCATGAGCACCGGCATGATATTGATGGGAAACCCGAGAATGTGCCCCACCGTATCAGCGGTGGACAAATCGCCTACCCATAGAAATCCCTCGAACCTAAGTTCGGAGGCGCTCTGCAACATGCGGAAGAGTGCGAAAAAAATCGGCAGTTGGACCAGAATCGGGAGACAGCCGCCCAGCGGATTAACCTTGTACTGACGAAACAGCTTCATGGTCTCCTGCTGCATCTTTTGCGGGTTGTCCTTGTACTTTTCCCGCAACTCCTTCATCGGCTCGGCAATCTTCATCATGCGCTTGGACGAACGTGCCGCCTTGGCGGTCAGGGGCCAGAGCAGCGTCTTAATGATCACCGTGGTGCAGATGATGGCCAAACCGTAGTTCGGCAGAAACGAATAAATTCCGGTCATCATCACCAGGAGTAATTTGCTTAGGAATCCGAAGAAACCAAACTGCATGACGAGATCCTGCCGCTCATCCAGATGCTGCAGCCGCCGGTACTCCTTCGGCCCGGAATAATAATCGAGACCCACCACACGCTCTTCACCGGCTTCCAATCCGGGAACATTGAAACGCACGCTACCGGTAACGCCTTCCCTTGGCGTACGCTCACCTTCTCTCAAAGGAAGTTCCACTGGCCGTGCGACGTACCCCCGCCCGAAATCGTCCAGTGTGGCGATCGTGCTGAAAAACCGGTTGCTGACTGAAGCCCAAACAACCGGATCGTTGCCTTCGATCATATTCTGGGGACGGCTGGATCGCACACCAATCCAGCTTAGAAAGCCTCCACCGCGGAAACGGTTCATTCCAATAAAATTGGCGCTGTCGCCGTCAAAGTAGCCGAAATTCATGAACTGGGGCCCGACCGCGCGTGCCTCGGTGTCATCAGGCAATGCCGTCCCCAGATTCAGACCGAAAAAAGGTACAGAAATCGATCCGTCAGTCCGGTTGGTCAGGACAGTTTCATGACGAATCATGTAGTCATCGGGACGCCTGGGCTCCGGATTCAGGTCAATGGAGTAGGTCCGTCGGATCTCCAGTCCGTTGTCCAGTTCAAGCACATAAACGACCCGGTCGGCGGTGCGCTCGGCCATTCGATAAACCGCGTTCTGGCCGGCGCCTTCGAATCCGGTCATGCTCAACGCAGGTGCGAAACTTTCCCGGTTGAACACATAACGCTCGTCCGAGCCTTTGCTCCGAGCGAACTGGGAATACACGATCTCGCGGATCGCGCCACCGTAATTGGTGAAAACCACCGACATGTATTCGTTTTCCAGAATCACCCGTTCTTCGTCCTCCGGATACTCCTCACGGGCCGCCGCCCGGGTTTCCGCTTCCGTGGGCCGGGCCGACGGGGGCCGGGCGTCGACTGGAACCTCGTCGAGACGGGTCTCGTCCGTTGCCGGATCGTCGAAGGCTTCGGGGATTACCTCGCGCGCCGGCCCTTCCTCAGGAATCGGCGGCCGCTGTGTAAACATCAATACAAACGCCAACACGAGCAGCGTGATACCGATCAAAGTGTTCTTCTTATCCATGCTTCAAAAAAGGACTGTCCGGGGTTGTTAGACTCTGGCCGTCACCGGCTTGATGTGTTTTCTGCTTCGTTGACGACCCATCCGTCCGGCACCTGCATCGACGCCTATTCAAGGTCTCCGGCACTGGATCCAGGCCGCCGGGATGAAAAGGGTGACATTTCAGTAAACGCCACACTGCCAACCCAGCCCCGATCAACAAACCATAACGTCGCAGGCTTTCACGGGCGTATGACGAACAGGTGGGATAAAAACGGCAGGAACCTGCCTCACCGAAAAAGAAAAATTTCAGCGGCGAGAAAACCACCTGATAGACAGCGATTCCCACAAGCGCCAAGCTCACCGGAATACGCGGGATACTTCTCAGCCAGGATTTAATGGGCGCTTGCATGATCGGAGGCGGAAATCCGCGTGCAAAACTTTAGAAACCGGCCCTCCAGCTCGGAAAAAGGGCGATCCACACTCGAGCGTCGAACAATAACGACTATCCAGCAATCCCTCGGCAGGGCATCCTGGTGTTTGCGGAAAATCTCGCGAAAACGCCGCTTCACCCGATTGCGCACCACTGCGTTTCCCACCCGGCGGGACGCTACCACCCCGATCCGAGGCAAATTTCCCGACCCTGGATCCGTGCTCGGCGGAAACCGGTAGTAAGCGAGGAATGGGCCGCAGTTAACACACTGGCCCTCAGTCCGAACACGCTGAAACTCGGATGCCTTGCGTAATCGCTGGGCGGGAGTAAAGCGCATCGGATGCTGGTCATGGGCCGGACCGGGATCAGGCTGCCAGACGCTTGCGCCCCTTGCGGCGACGGGCGGACAGGATCTTGCGACCGGCACGTGTGGCCATGCGGGCACGAAATCCGAATTTACGGGCGCGTTTCAGTTTGGATGGACGGTACGTCGGTTGCATATCAAATCATTCTCCAGAAGGTTGGAACCAGAGCAAAAAAGAGATCGTTTGGATTACCGCCAACCCTGTCAAGCCTTTGTCGTTAGACCTTTTTAGTGAACCATTGACCTCGCCGCCCACCTTCGCCGGCGCCTGGAAACACCATCTCAGGCCCTGAGATAGACCATCGCAGGCCCTGAGATAGTGCATAACCCACTAAATCGAAAACGAAAACGAGATCGTTCCAAGCAAATCGACCTGAATCACGACCAAGTAATCCCGGTATTGTGCGGGGCGTCATTCGAACACGTTCTTCTGTAAATTCCTCAAGCTGTAAAACTCCCGCAACCCCTTCCCCCGCATTCGCACCGCTCCGCTTTTGCGCTTCTTTCCGAACATCCCCGCGTTCTGACGCAATACCTCCTCCACGAACTCACGCGTCCCGATCGCCGCCCCGGCCGTGAAATAACGCACCCGGCAACGCAACACCTCCGGCAGGCTCAACTCTCCTTCACGTCCCTTCACCCGCGACACCACGCTCGCAGGCAAACCCTGCCCTTCGCCCATCAACGCCGCGTTCGCACGCCCAAACAGGTGCACCCGGTACGCCTTCTGGCACTCTCCCCACTCCCCCAGCTCCAGCATCCGCTGCAAACCCGCACGCGAACCCAGGCCTCCCCCGCAC
>PXBO01000047.1 GCA_003566885.1 Opitutia bacterium
AAGCTGGGGGAAAACGAGCTGGGTATCGAACTCTACCGCGAAATGAGCGACCGCGGTTTGCCGCTTTCTGAACTCAGTGCCTCCGCCGGCGAAAGCATCGCCTTCTTCGCAGAACTTTGGAAAACGGAAAGGGAGTCGGCGCCGGACGAGGATGACGCCGGTCCGCTCCTGGACCCACGCCCGCCGCAAGCGGACCTGAACCTGCCGCTGCGCGAAGTCCGGCGGCTTCTCCTCGCATTGCCCGATCTCGAATAAATCCCATCCAACGAATACCACAACCACTGCATCAACGCCCTACCCTATGAAACCGACATCGATTCGATTCCTTTGCCTGGCACCCTTCTTCCTGGCGGCAAGTTTACCCCTGCACGCGGCCGACGCGCCGGCGACCGGCGGACAACTCAGCCTTTGGAGTCTCTTACAACAGGGAGGCTGGGCCATGTACCCTCTGGCGGCCTGTTCCGTTGTCATGTTCTTCCTGATCTTTCACTGCGTCCGGGAAACCGCCCCGGCCAGGTTCATTCCCCCCAACGCCCTGCCCCACCTGGCGTCGTTGTTGGGTTCGCATCGCATCGAGGAAGCGATGACCCACCTCGAAACGACGCCGGGCGTGCTGGCCCGGTCAATGCAGCCCGCATTGCTGAAGGCCCGGCCCGACCTTGCCGACGCGGGCAAAGAGCAGGTGGAGGCCGCCCTGGCCGAGGCGCTCGAACATGAGGAGAACAGCATCTCTCAATGGATCACCTACCTGAATGTGGTCGCCAGCGTCGCTCCCATGATCGGGCTGCTGGGCACGGTGAGCGGAATGATCGGGGCCTTTCAGACCATCTCGCTCGGGGGCATGGGGCGTCCGGAGTTGCTCGCCGGCGACATCGGCCAGGCCCTGGTCACCACCGCCACCGGATTGACCATCGGTATTCCCGCGATGATCGCCTATTTCGTCCTGCGCAATCGCCTGGAAAACCGAATGCTCGAAACAACCCGCGGCGCCACCGAACTAATCGACACCCTGGCCGCCGGATACCCCTTCGATGGAGATGCCGAGACCCAGGAGGAAGTCGAGCGGGTTTGATTCGAAAGGCAAAACGGATGAATCACCACGAAGAGCACAAAGCCCAGATTCTGACCTACCTAAAGTTATCCGGCATTCGGACAGGACTTATTTTGAACTTCAATGTATCGAGACTCAAAGATGGAATAAAACCCTACGTCCTTTAGCCCTGAATCCTTCGTGCCCTTCGCGCTCTTCGTGGTGAAAAAGAGCCCTCATCCCAACCAACCCTAGCCGCTTTCTCCGGCCAGGGCGGGGACGGCGGAATGTTCGGGTTCGGGGCGCTGGCGTTCGGAGTGGAAGCGCATGGAGACCACCTTGGAGACGCCTTTCTCCTCCATGGTGACGCCGAAAATGGCCTGAGCCTCGGAGATGGTGCGTTTGTTATGCGTAATGATCAGGAATTGCGACTCCTGGGTAAACTCCTTGAGCATGCCCGTGAATCGTCCGATATTGGCCTCGTCCAGGGGAGCGTCCAACTCGTCCAACACACAGAACGGACTGGGCTTCACCATGTAAATGGCGAAAAGGAGGGCCACCGCGGTCATGGTCTTCTGTCCGCCCGAGAGCAACACAATCCCTTTAAGCTTGGTGCCCGGAGGCTGAGCGATAATATCGATTCCGGCCTCCAGCGGATCCTCCGACTCCAGGAGTTCGAGGTTGGCCTTGCCGCCGCCGAAAAGGCTCTGGAAGGTGTAGGTGAAGTTCTTGGTGATCTGCTCGAAAATTTCTTTGAACTGCGTTGTCGAGCGTTCGTTGATATCGTCGATCGCACGCAGCAATTCGTCGCGGGATTCCACCAGGTCGGAGTGTTGCGTATTGAGGAACTCATGACGCTCTTTCAGCTCTACGTACTCCTCGATCGCGACCAGGTTGACCGGTCCCATGGAGTGAATGCGCGAACGCAGGCTATCGATTTCGCCCTTCACCGCCGACCAATCCGTCTCGTCCATCGCGGCACGGTCTTCATCGGTCATCTCGGGACGCGGCCCGGCGGCCTTGCGCTTGCGCTTGGGAGTATCCTCATCGTCGTCAAGATCCAGCGGATGCGGTCCGGCGGGTTCGTCGTCCGCCCGCCAGAGGCATTCCCTCCAATCGACTTCGGGCAATGAAAGTTCGTATTCGCGTTCGATTTCCTCGAGCAGATAATCGCGCCGCGATTTTCGCTCCGCCTGCCTGACCTGAAGCGTATTGAGCTCACTGCGACGTTTGTCCAGTTCGGTCCGGCGGTCGTGCACGGCTTTCTCGGCGGCGGTAATCCCCTCCTCCACGGAGGAGTATTGCCGCCTTACCTTCTCCACGTTTTCCTGGGCGGATATGAGCTCAGTCTCCGCTGCCGCGGCGTTCTCTTTCTGTTGAATATTTTCCTTCCGAAGGGATTCAATCTGCTCACCCAGACGCTCGATTTCCTGGCGCCGATGTTCGATTCCGCGTTGAAGCTCCGCGGTTTTGGTTTCCATTTCGCTGAGCCCGCGGTCCAGCATTTCCAGACGCTGTTTTTTCTGGGCCAGGTCGAAACGGGCCTCGGAAAGCTTTTCCCGTTCCTGCTCGAGTTCTGTCCGAACGGACCGGATACGTTCCTCGCAGGCCGCGATCGCTTCTTTGTGGTCATCGAGCGCCTTTTCCGCTTCCGCCAGGCTCCGGCGCAGCGCGTCGGATTCCTCATGGGCGGCAGCCCGGCGGGCCTGAAGCTTTTCCCGGTCGGACACCAGGCGAGCACATCGGCTCAAGGTTTCCTCCCGAGCCTTCTGCGCGCTGCGGAGTTCGGTCTCCAGAGAGGTCCGTTTGCCGGAGGACTCTCTAACGTTCACGTGAGCGGCCTCCACTCCCTTTTCCGCCTCCTCCAGGCTCGTTTGCAGCGCTTCGGCTTCCTGCTTGAGCGCCGTCAGACGCTTCTGCTCGGCGGCGATCTCCTTCTTCAGATCTCGAATTTCCGTCTCCCTCTGCAGGATCGAATTTCCCTTTCCTTTGTGATACCCGCCAAACACCAGACCACGCCGATCGATCAACTCCCCTTTGGCCGTCACCACATGCTGGAAGTCGAAATCGGGACGATCCTTCCAGAATTCGAAAAAGGCAGCGGCATCATCGGCAAAATAACTGCGGGCCAGCAAATCGCCCAGGGGATGCCCGGCACCGCCGCCGTCGCCCTCGACGGTGAACAATTCGGCCGCGGGTTTAATGGTCGGAGGCAGATCGGACGACGGATCGGAGCGCCCGTTTCCGTCCGGGACAAAACAAAGGCAAGCCTTGCCCATCTTGCGTTCGTCGAGAACGTGCAGCACCCGGAGAGCCACCTCGGGGTCCTTGACCGCCACGGAATCGATGGCGGATCCGAGGAGGGTCTCCAGGGCCGGAGCGCAATCCGGCTTAGCCTGAATGTTACGCGTGAGCGGGAAATATTCCGTTCCTTCGGGCAGAACTTCATCCAGTTTCCCCTGCAGGAGCGCTTTGGCGCCCTCGCTAAACCCTTCCAGCTTTTCCTGCAACTGCTGAAGAACCCGCAAACGGGCGTTATTCTGTGCCACCAACCGGTCGGATGCCTGGATTTCCGCCTGTTTGGCGCGATAAGCTTCACGTCCGCCGACCACCCTGGCCCGAGCTTGCTCCAGGGCCTGCTGAGCGGCCGCCTGATCTTCCTCGGCCGCTTTCATGGCATCCGTAAACCGGGCGAGACCCTCTTCGGCGGCGCCCTTTTCCTTCTCCAGCGACGCGATCTCCTCATCCAACCCGGCGGCGCGGACCTCGTCCGACTTGAGACTGAGGTCAAACTCCGTGTTCCTGGCGCGAAGCCGCACCGTTTCGTTTTCCGCTTTCAGCAAATTCTGTTTTTCGGCGCCCAGCGCCTTTTCCTCCTCCGCGAGGCGCGCCTGCAAGGCCCGGACCTCTTGATCCCGGCTTTGAAAGAAGCGATCGGAATTCGCCACCACTTCGTGCTGCTCCTTTTTGGTCTGGGCGCTGCCGACCACCTCCTCGCTGGTTGCGGAGAGTTCCGACTCCATTCGCTCGATCTCTTTGGTGGCGTCGGCCAGACGGCCGGAATAATCCTCGCCCCGCGCCTCGGCCAAACGGGCGGCGTTTTCCGCCTGTTCCTTGCGGGAACGCAGATCGAAAACCGCCTGCTGCGCTTCCTGCAGCCGGGAGTTAAGGGCACTCCGCTCCGCTTTTCTTTCCTCGATGGCGGATTCGCGGCTCTCCAGATCCGCAGTTTCGCGCGCGACATCGGTCTGTAAAGCGGACACCTTTTCCTCAAGGCCGCTGAGTTCTTCCTGGAGAATGCTGTACTGGTGGCCGTTATAGGCCAAATCCAGTTTCTCGAGGCGGTGCCGGATCTTTTTGTAGCGAAGGGCCTTGCTGGCCTGACGACGCAAAGTGTTGATCTGGCGACGAACCTCATCGAGCACATCGGTCAACCTGGCGAGGTTGGCTTCGACCAGTTTCAGCTTGTTCAGCGCCTCACGCCGTTGGCTTTTGTATTTGGTGATTCCGGCGGCCTCTTCGAAGATCGCCCGCCGTTCCACCGGGTTGGAGGAAAGAATCTGGTCGATCTGGCCCTGGGCCATGATGGAATAGGACGAGCGGCCGATTCCGGTATCCATAAAAATGCGCTGGATATCCTTAAGGCGGCAGGCCTTGCCATTCAGGGAATAATCGCTTTGGCCGTCGCGGGAAACCCGCCGCGTGATTTCCACCTCGTGGAATCCGTCGCCCAGGAGCGGTTCACATTCGGTGAAGATCAGCGAAACCTCACAGAGCTGAACCGGCTTGCGCTGATCGGTGCCCTCGAAAATCACATCCTGCATCTTGCCGCCGCGCAACGCCTTGGCGCTCTGTTCTCCCAGAACCCAGCGAATGGCGTCCGCGATATTGCTCTTGCCGCAGCCGTTGGGACCGACGATCGCGGTGACGCCGGTGTCGAAGGTCAGCTTGGTCGGATCGGCAAAGCTTTTGAAGCCGTTTACTCTGAGTTCGCGAAGGTACATGCGGGAAGGGAAAATCGAATGGATTAAAAAAAGAAGGCTTCCGCCAGTTCCCGGTCAAGGGACAGCAGTCGCACCGAAAATGGCAGCACAGACTCGCCCCGATCGAGCCGGGCGCGGATTTCACCTTTGTTGGCCTCAAAATCGGCCTGCCAGCAAAAGTAGCGTCCGTCGCTGTAGTCACAACGCAACACAAAAGGAAACTCGCCTTCTTCGGCCGGTGTGAGCCGGGCGGCGGGAACCTGCTCAATGCCTTCCCGACCCGCACAGGCCTTCAGGCGTTCCCGGAACCAAGTGGCCAGGACGCGCGCTTCGGCCTTCCACCGGGGGGCGTGCCGCAGCTCGAGTCGCAGCAAATCGCTCCCCAATCGAACGGGGTCGAAGCTGCTGAGAAACTGTCCGATGGACTGCCTCACGGGCAACAACCGGGCGTCCACCAGATCGCGCACCCGGCCGGGGTGTGGCCACTCGATGGAGGCGACTTCCGGAGTTTCCAGGCCGGAATCGTAGACAATACGCTTACAGACTTTGTGGAAGGACAGATATTGACCGGCGTTACGGCCGGAGGCGAAACGATGAAACCAGTAATAGGTCGGCAAATCGTTTTCCAGGAGGATGGAGACCTGATTCTCCAGAAAATCGTTTCCACCCCCCGGGTAGGAAAGAATCAACGCTTCGCAGCAGGAGCGATCGCGTCGCGTTTTTCCCACATAACATTCCGCGAACACCTTGAGGGTCATCAAGGTTTCGCTGCGCCGTTCGTATTCCGGGCACAAAACGATGATGCGGCAGGGATAACGCCGCGCGAAGCGCAGGGCGCCGGAAAACACGTCAAGCGCATCGGCCGCGGTGGTTTCGCGCCCCAGGTGGATGATTAGATTCATCTGGGAGGCGCGGAATTCGGCCGGCTCCTGGCCCGGACCGGACGGGGCCTCCCACATTCCCGCCAGGGCGGATTGCACGTCGGCCACCGGAACCTCCAGCCCGGGAAGAGCGGAAAAAATATTCTCAGGGATCGAGCTCATCGTTTGCGCAGCCATGAAAGAGAATGTGTTTGTTTCAGGGGCCGGCGCGCCGCCACTCGTGTCGGTTGTCCCAGAGGAGACGCTCGGACGCCAGAGGTCCCCAGGAACCGGCGACATAACCCTCCATCCCGCGCCGCCCCAGATTGCGCCACGATTCGAGAATGGGAGTAATGAGGCGCCAGGAGGCCTCGGTTTCGTCGCCCCGAATAAAAAGGGTGCTGTCTCCGACCATGGCGTCAAGGATGAGCCGCTCGTAGGCTTCCGGTGTGTTCGACCCATAGGTGGTCCGGTACCGGAAGTGCATTTTTACCGGTTGGGTGCGGGTTTCCAAACCGGGAATCTTGGAGTTCAGCAAGAGCGTCGTGCCCTCGTCGGGCTGAATCTGGATCACCATGGTGTTGGAGGCCAGATCGAAACGTTCGGCGTCACTGAACAGGATGCCGGGAGGCCGCTTAAACTGGACCGCGATCTCGCTCACGCGGCGCGCCATCCGTTTACCGGATCGCATGTAGAACGGCACCCCCGCCCAGCGCCAGTTGTTGATGTTGAGCCGCAGGGCGGTGTAGGTTTCCGTCGAGGAGTCGTCGGCCACGCCATCCTCGTCGACATAGCCGGGAACCTTGCGCCCTCCGACCAGCCCCTCGGTGTACTGCGCGCGGACCACATCGGGTTTCGATTCATCGACGCTGACGGGCTGAATGGCTTTCAGGAGCTTGACCTTCTCGTCGCGAATCCCCTCGGGATCGAGGGAAACGGGAGGTTCCATGGCGATCAGACTGAGCAGCTGCATGGTGTGGTTTTGGACCATGTCCCGCATGGCCCCGCTCTGCTCGTAATACCCGCCGCGGGAACCGACTCCCAGATCCTCCGCCACCGTGATCTGTACGCATTCGACATAGCGGCGGTTCCAAAGCGGTTCGAAAATCGTGTTGGCGAAACGCTGCACCAGGAGATCCTGGACCGTTTCCTTACCCAGGTAATGGTCGATCCGATAAACCTGACGCTCTTCGAACTGCTGGGTGATGACCCGGTTGAGGTCACGGGCTGAATCCAGATCGCTGCCAAACGGTTTTTCAATCACCACCTTCGAGGCAAAGGGGGTGTGCTGGTGACGGCGGGCCAGGCCGCTGGCGCCGAGATTTTCGAGAATGGGCTTAAAAACCGACGGCGGGGTGGAAATGTAAAACAACGCCTGCACCTCTCGACCAAGGTCCTTCTCGATCACATCGATCCGTTCGCGCAGCCGGTCGAACGCCGGCCGCTCGTCGTAACCCCCGTGATGGTACACCGTGTTGCGGCCCACCCGTTCCCAGATGTCGGAGTTGAACTCGCGTCGGGAAAAGGTGCCGACCGACTCCGCCACCGCGCGGCGAAAGGCATCGTCGGCCATTTCCTTGCGACCATAGCCGATCAGGTGAAACTCGGGCGGAAGGAGGTTGTCCAGGCTCAGATTGTAGATTGCCGGAGCCAGCTTGCGGGCGGTCAGGTCGCCGGAAGCACCGAAAATGACCACCACGGTCGGTGGCGCTCCCCGGTGTTTGCTCAAACCCTGCAGGAAGGGATGTCTTTGCTTCTCGTCGGTCAGCATAAATGCCCCAACTGACAATCAAAAATCCCGGAACACAAGCCTTAATCCGGCGACGGCCCCCGCCCTTCGGGAGTCTCCAATATCTAACGCGCCCGGAAACTTTTGGCAAACAGCGGGATGTTCTCGAAATGGAGAATTCGTCGATCCGGAGGCCCTTCCAGATTGACCTCCACCACATCGAAACGAAAGGAGCGGGGTTTGTCGCGCAACCGGCGCAGGTAGGTCCGAATCGCCCGGCGCAGAGCGTCCTTCTTCCGCCCATCCACCGCCGCGTAATAACCGGGGACCAGCCCCTCGGAACGGCGCGTCTTGACCTCGACGAAAACGAGTACGCCGTCATGGCTGGCCACCAGATCGATTTCCTCCCTCCCGTCCCGCCAATTGCGCGCGAGCACCCGGAACCCGGCGACCCGCACCAGGTATTCCTCCGCCAGGCGCTCGCCTTCGCAACCGGTACGTTGGGCGTCGGAATCACGGTCGTCCCGCGGGCGGGGTCTGCGAAAGGGTAGGTTCACCAACCCAGCCAAAACGACACCCCCAACCGGGGCAAGGGGAATTCTCGCAGCGTTCGGCAGCAGGGGGTCCGCCTGCGCTCTTCGCTTTGCAGCGCGCGGAGGCTGGTGGAGCCGATCGGGATCGAACCGACGACCTCGTCATTGCGAACGACGCGCTCTTCCAACTGAGCTACGGCCCCAATTACCTAAACCCGCAGATTGAAAGAAATCGAGAAGCGAGTAAACCACGAATTTCGCCACTCCACTCCCGGCGCGGATTTTTTCCACCGCACATCGCTTAATGGTCTTGTCTTTGGCCGGAGTTTTCGCTTTTCTCCAGCCTGGAGACGTACTCCCATTACTGATTCCAGCAAATCGACTCAACTCGTATGGCAAAGAAGAGCACTCGAAGCACCGCAAAATCGACCACGGAAAGCAAAAGCAAGGACGCCGCGGCCAAAAAAGCCGTTCCGGAAAAAAAGAAGGTGGCAACCGCCAAGAAGGCCGCGCGGAAGACTGTTCCTGCCAAGGCGCCTGTTCCCGCGGCAAAGGCAACCCCATCGGCTCCGGCGCGCCAAAGCGCTCCCTCCGAACCCAAGAAGGTGATCGCATCGGCTCCGGCGGCCACAGCCGCTCCAGCCCAGCCAAAAGCGGCGACTACCCTCAGCGCCAAGGTGGACATCGGCTTCGGCAACATGCTCTACATCCGCGGCGAAGGTCCCGGTCTCAATTGGAGCCGCGGTGTGCCGATGGACTGTGTGGCGGCCGACGAGTGGGTTTGGAGCACCAAGTCCGCCCGGTCCTCCTTTTCCTGCAAGGTCCTGATCAACGACGAGATCTGGTCCACCGGCGACGACTTTGTTGTTCCTCCCGGCGAACGGCTGGTGTGTTACCCGTCGTTCTGATGTTGAGCGAAAGCGCCGGGCATCACCGCAATTGACGCCCGGCGGTACGGCCTGTCCCCGCGACGAGGCGATTCCGCTTCGCCAGTGCAATCGCGTGCGGCCTCGGCCCCGTTCGGCTATATCCCGGGATGCGCCCACGGCTCCAGACTATTGGTATTCGCCTATAGTTCGCCCATTTTTGCTTTACCTGAGTTTTCGATTTCCGCCTAATGGCCAGCATGCCGCCAGCCACGACCATCGGATCCCGCGAGATCAGTGACGCTATCGAAAAAATGGCTGACGCCATCGCCCTGGCCCACCGGGAAACGAAGAAATTGGGTATCCTCGGACTGGCCGACGGCGGCATCGCTCTCAGTCGTAGGCTGGCCGATCGTGTGGCGAAAAAACTCGGCCGGGAGGTGCCCTGCGGGGTAATCGATATTTCTTTTCACCGCGATGACATTTCAACCAACCCTATCCCCAAAGCGTCCAATCCCACCTCCATTCCCTTCGACATTGAAGAGGCGACCGTGATCCTCGCCGACGACGTGTTGTCCACCGGACGGAGCCTGCGCGCTGCCATCAACGAAATCTTCGACCAGGGGCGACCGGCTCGCCTGCAGTCCGCGACACTTTTCGACCGGGGCGGGCGTCTGCTGCCGCTGCGGGCGGACTTCGCCGGATTCGTGGAAGAGGTGCCCGCATCCAGAAAAGTCGATGTGCGCCTTTCGGGGGACGAGCCCTCCGCGGATGAAATCCGAATCGCGGAGCTTTGAAAACACAGCGCATGACCTGGACGAAAACACATCTTGTCGGCATCGAGGATCTGACGAAGGAGGAACTGGAAACCATTTTCCGCGTGACCGCCGCCTTCAAGGGCATCCTCGGCCGCTCGGTCAAGAAGGTTCCCGCCCTGCGCGGGAAAACCGTCGTCAATTTATTCCTCGAGCCGAGCACCCGCACGCGGGTGGCCTTTGAGGTCGCCGCCAAACGGCTGAGCGCCGACGTGGTCACCATCACCGGATCCGCCAGCAGCGTGATCAAAGGCGAAACCCTGCGGGACACCGCGCTCAACATCCAGGCGCTCAACGCCGACATTCTGGTAATCCGTCACACCGCAGCCGGCTCGCCGGCCTACCTTTCGCGCCTGACCCGCATTCCGGTCATCAACGCCGGGGACGGCGCCCATGAGCACCCCACCCAGGCCCTCCTCGACTGTTTCACCATGCGGGAACACCTGGGGGATTTGAAAGGCAAAAAGGTCACCATTCTGGGAGACATTCTCTTCAGCCGCGTGGCCCGCTCAAACATCTGGGCGCTGACCAAGATGGGTGCCGATGTCACCGTGGCCGGCCCGTCCACGCTCGTCCCGGAAACCTTCGCCCGCTTTGGGGTCACCGTCTCGCACGACCTTCGTTCCGCCCTGGCCGATGCCGACGTTGTCATGTTGCTTCGGATACAGCACGAACGACAGTCGAGCACGCACTTTCCATCGCTCGGAGAATATACCAGCATGTTCGGGTTGAATAAAACTCGAGCCTCCTGGTTGAAACCGGAGGCGATCATCATGCACCCCGGCCCCATCAATCGCGGAGTGGAAATCGATTCCGAACTCGCCGACTCCGGACGTTCGGTGATCCTGCAGCAGGTCACCAACGGAATCGCGGCGCGAATGGCGGTCTTATATCTTTGCTCCGGCGGCTCGCCGGAAGTGCTCGGAGAAAACGAAGATGGATAAACGGGCGATCTGGATCAGAAACGGGCGGGTAATCGATCCGGCTTCCGGCCGGGACCAAGTCGGCGATGTGTTTGTCGCCGGCGGAACCATCCGGGACCGTTTGACACCGGCGCAAAAGAAGGACGTGCACGAAATCGATGCCTCGGGGCTGGTGGTATGCCCGGGGCTGGTCGATATCCACGTACACCTGCGCGAGCCGGGTCAGACCCACAAGGAAACCATCGGCACAGGGAGCCGGGCGGCGGCAGCCGGTGGCTTCACCACCATCGTCTGCATGCCCAACACCGCCCCGCCCGCCGACAATGCGGGGACGATTCAGTACATTTTGGACACAATTCGGCGCGACGCGGTGGTGAACGTCTTTCCCACCGGCTGCATCACCGAAAAAATGGAAGGTCAAAACCTCGCTCCCATCGGCTCCCTGAAGCGCGCGGGCGTGGTGGCGATCACCGATGACGGTCTTTGTGTGCAGGACAATGAAATCATGCGCCGGGCGGTGGAGTACGCCGACATGTTCGGGCTGCTGGTGATGGACCATTGTCAGGACGCCGCCCTCACCCGCAACGCGGTGATGAACGAAGGCTACTGGTCGCTGCACCTGGGATTGAAGGGCTGGCCCGGAGCGGCGGAGGACGTCATCGTCTCGCGCAACGTCATCCTTTCGACCCTGACCGGCGCCCGGATCCATTGCCAGCACATCAGCTCGGCGAACGCGGTGGACATCATTCGTCGGGCCAAGCAGCGCGGCGTCTCCATCACCGCGGAAGCCTGTCCCCCCCACCTGGCACTCACCGACGCCGAGCTGAAAACCTACGACACCCATTTCAAGATGAACCCTCCGCTGCGGACGGAGGAGGACCGCAGGGCGTTGATCGAAGGCATCAAGGACGGCACCCTGGATTGCGTGGCCACCGACCACGCCCCGCACACCGATTACGAAAAAGACCAGGAGTTCGACTACGCGCCGTTTGGCATCATCGGCCTGGAAACCGCGCTGGCCGTCACCCTGGAGGCCCTGTACCACAGCGGCGAACTTCCCCTGACGGACACTCTCGACCTGCTGACCCGCAAACCGGCGAACATCGTCCGGCTGGAGAAAGGCACATTGGCCAAAGGGGCCGACGCGGACATCACCGTTTTCAACCCCGACGAAACCTGGGAGGTCGACCCGACCCGCTTCTTCAGCAAATCCGCCAATTCGCCGTGGAACTACCGTTCGCTAAAGGGACGGGTGAGGACCACGATCGTCGGAGGAAGGATTGTCTACCACAACGGGGAAATTCCTGACGATGGCTGACGACCCGCCGCTCATCGTCGGCATTTACGCCACTTTCCTGCTCCTCGGAGGTCTTCTTGCGTTGCTGCATTGCATGCACCGCCGGCTTTTTCTGCTTCCGGAAACCCGAGTGCCGGTCTGGAAAATATCCCCTGCCGATTTCGGCGCCTTCGTCGGAGCCCTGATCCTGGTCTTCGTTCTGGTGCAATTGATTCTGGCGGCCATGTTGCCGGAAACGGCCGAACAGGAGGGGCTGCCGCCGCACCAAATGCTGGTGGCCGGCGCTCTTAGCCAACTCACCTTTCTGGCGGTCTGGGCGTTTTTCCGGCTGAATTACCCGGAGCGCTTCCGCGGACCGCTCAGCTCATATCGTCTGACCTGGGGTCGCGCCGCCCTTTTCGGGGTGTATGCGTTCTTCGCCTTCATCCCGGTGTTCATGGCCATCAACATCACTTGGACGGTGGCGCTGGAACTGGTCCTGCCCGAAGCCCTTCGGCCGCAGGAAATGGTCGCCGTGCTGCTGGAAAGTCAATCGGCAGCCTTGTTGGCCGGACTTTTCGTCCTGCTGGTCATCCTGGCTCCGATCGCGGAAGAGCTTATTTTTCGGGGCTGCCTCTACCGCTTTCTCAAAGGCAACATGCCGGTAATGGGCGCCGTGCTGCTTTCCTCGCTCCTGTTCGGCGCGATTCACCTTCATCTGGCGGGGCTCCCGGTCCTGGTCGCGTTTGGCGCCGTCCTCTGCCTGGTTTACGAGCGTACCGGCAGCCTCAAAGCCCCCATTCTGCTGCACGCCTTTTTCAATCTGAACACCTTTGTGATTACGGTCATTCAATCGACCTTCGCGTAGCGTGCCGCCCGCGAGCGATCAGGTATGAAGAAAATCCTCATTGAACGGCGGTCCGATCGCGCAATGATGTGGGTTTGATCGCCCGGACGAACCTGGCGCGGCCGCTGGCTCATGACATTTACGGAACTGGCATTTTCCACCGACGGACGAATCGATCGGGCCACCTTCTGGAAAACTCTGGTGGTCCTGGTTCTAATCGGCTGGATCGGCTACCTGCTTGCTTTTCAAGCCGGCGGCTGGGCGCAACCGATAGGATTTCTGGTACTCGCCGCTTTGATTTGGCCGATCGTGACCGTCTGCGCCAAACGCTGGCACGATCTCGACCGCTCCGCCTGGTGGGTATTGCTTTTGCTGGCGCCCGGAATCGGACTGCTGATCACCCTGGCGATCCTCGGCTTCCGGACGGGTGAAAACGGTCCCAATGATTTCGGCTACCCGATGGCCGCCGAGGATCGACATCCCGGGCGGAGGCCGGGCGGGACCGCATGGAGACCCGAAACCCGCCTCCTTTCCGAAGGGGAAGCGGACCTGATGGCCATGCTGGCCAAACTGGCCAAATGCGACGGCCCGATCACCCCGGCCGAAATCGGCACCGTAAATCGTTTCCTGCACGAGGATCTCGACCTGGAAAACGAAGCGCGCCATGAAGCCATCCGCACCTTCCGCCTGGCCAGGGATTCCCACGCGACTTTCGAGATTCACCTCCGTCGCTATCAAAGGCGACACGCCGACGATCCCCACATCCTGGCCAAGGCGGTGGATCTGCTTTCCCTGCTCGCCGTATCCGACGGCAGGCTGACGCGGCGCGAGGCGCTTTTTCTCGATCTGGCGGTGGCGGTTTTCGGGGTCAGCAGCGCCAGGTATTTCGAGTGCAAGTACGGCGAATCCGGGCCGCGCGTCGACGCCACCACCGTCCCGGAGGAAAAGGAATTCGCCCGCATCCTCGGACTGAGCGGCCGGGTCTCGCGCGGGGAGATCCGCAAAGCCTACCGGGGCCTGGTCGGTCAATATCATCCGGACAAAGTTTCCCACCTCGGGCCCCGGTTGAAAGAGGTCGCCGACCAGGAGATCAAAAAGATCAACCAGGCCTACGAGTATTTCCGGAAGAAATACGATCTTTAGTCCAAAAAAAGAAACCCGGCGCCGAAGCGCCGGGTTTCAGGCATCACGCTTATTCGTTATTCGATCTTGATCTTGCGGCGCTGAGCCTGTTTGGCCTTCGGGAGGGTCAGGCGCAGCACGCCGTCCTTCAACTGGGCATGGACCTTTTCGGTTTCCAGTCCTTCCGGCAGACTGAGGTGCAGCCGGTAGTCCAGGTCCGCGGTTTCGGACCAAACGGGAGTCCAGTCGTCGGGTTTTTTCCAGGAACGCGCGGCGGTCAGCACCAGTTCCCGCCCCTCCACCGAGAGATTCAGGTCATCCCGGCGCACTCCGGGGAGGAAAATTTCCACCCCGAACGCGTCGTCTGATTCCTTAATCTCATAATCGGGAGCGATCACCAGACGCTCGGTCACGCCGCGATTCACGGGACGGGCTCCCAACTCTTCGTCTGGACGCGGTATCAGCTTTTTTCCAAAGGCCATAACGTATCCCTCCTTTCGAACTTGGATTTTTCGTCTTATTTGCCTTCTTCAATCATCACCCGCCGGGCTCGAGCTTCCTCTCGCTTGGGCAGAGTGACCGTCAGGACACCGTCCTCGTACGCGGCCTTCACATGGTCTTCCGCAATCGCTTCCGGAAGACGCACGCTGCGGCGCACTTCGAAGGAACGCTCTTCCTTGCCGTCATCACCAAAACCCCGGCGAGATCCGGAGACCGTGAGGATGCCACGTTCCATTTCCACATTGATGGCCTCCTTTTCCATGCCCGGAAGATCCATCCGCACATAGAAGTTTTCACCGTCCTCGTACAGGTCGGTGGCCGGACGCCCCGACAGCAACCGATCCCCCCGATAGCCGAAGAAATCGTCGTCGAAAGCGGAATTAAACAAACGGTCGAAATTCCGGGCCCAGTCGCTCAACTGCGGCCAGCCGCTTTGAAAAATCGGGTCGCGGTGCGAAAACAAGGCTCCGGGAAGATTGCGCTCAATCAGTCTCATAAACAAACACCTCCTTTCGAATGAGTTTATATCGTCTGATTCGGACTTACCGCCAATCGGTAAACCCACCTTATTAAAAGCTTATGGCATGCCAGAGTACTATTTTCACAGGTTTCTGGAATTCAGTATCTTGCGAAACCTGCCCAGGCGTAAACTGGAGCCGTTTGACACACCAAAGCCGATACGCAGCGTCAAGATGACTCAGGGACGCCCGGATCGGTCGGATCAGTCGGATCGGACCGATCCGACCGATCATCCATTCCCTGCTGCGAGCTTGACGCCCGGCGTCGATTCGGGATTGGATGGCCCGCTTATGGCAAGCCAGTCCGCATCCGCTTCGTCTCCCACCATGGAATCCATCGTGGCTCTGTGCCGCCGGCGAGGTTTCATTTTCCAATCGTCGGAAATCTACGGGGGGGCGAACGGTTTTTTTGATTACGGACCGCTGGGTGCGGAGCTGCGGCGCAACATCAAAGAAGCCTGGTGGAAGGACTTCGTGCAACGGCGCGACGACATCGTCGGCCTCGATTCCTCCATCATTCACCATCCGAAAACCTGGGAGGCCTCCGGCCACGTGGACAACTTCACCGACCCCCTGGTGGACTGCAAGGTCTCCAAACAGCGCTTTCGGGCGGACCAGTTGTTCTTTGCGCCGGTGGTGGTGAACGGGGAAACCATCGGGTACGTCTCCGGCCTGGAGAGCGACCGCACCGAAAGCGAGTTGCAGGCGGCGGCGGAGAAACTCAAACGCAAGAAGGCCGTGCAGGGCGAACTGGAACCGCTGCGGGTTCGGGACTTTACCGCGGCGACTCCCGACGAGATTCCGCTGGTGCCGTCACCCGCCACCGGCGAGCCCGGGAGCCTGACGCCTCCGCGCTCGTTCAACATGATGTTCGAAACCCACATCGGGGCGTTGCGCGACGCCTCTTCCGTGGCCTACCTGCGACCGGAGACCGCCCAGGGAATTTTCATCAATTTCCGCAACGTGGTGGATTCCGGCCGGGTCAAAATCCCCTTCGGCATCGCCCAGATCGGCAAAGCGTTCCGCAACGAAATCAACCCGCGAAACTTCATCTTCCGGTCGCGGGAGTTCGAGCAGATGGAAATCGAGTATTTCATCGCTCCGGACGACGACTGGCAGGCCCGCCACCGCGAGTGGATCGACTCCGGCGTCGAATGGCTGGAGTCCATCGGTATCCCCCGGCAGGCCATCAGCGAATACGAACACCCCAGGGAAAAATTATCCCACTATTCCAAGGGGACGGTGGACCTCATGTTCGCGTTTCCCTTCGGCGTGCAGGAACTCTGGGGCTTCGCCGCCAGGGGAGACTACGACCTGACCCAGCACCAGAAGTTCAGCGGCAAACCAATGGAGATCTTCGACGAGGCCTCGAAGAGCAAATTCATCCCTCACGTCATCGAACCCAGTGTCGGAGTCGACCGTATTCTCCTCGCCGCCCTCTGCTCCGCCTACGCCGAGGAGGAAGTCGAAGGCGAGAAGCGCACCGTGCTGCGGCTCAGTCCCCGCATCGCCCCGGTCAAGGTCGCGGTGTTTCCCTTGGTGAAGAACAAGCCTGAACTGGTGGCTGCCGCGGATACCCTTTACCGGACTTTGCAGAGGAAGTACGCCGCATTCTGGGATACCTCCGGCGCCATCGGAAGGCGCTACCGCCGTATGGATGAAATTGGGACGCCATTCTGCGTGACCGTCGATTTCCAGACTCTGGAAGACGGGACCTTTACCCTGCGCGAGCGGGACAGCATGGAGCAGAAACGCATTCGAGATGAGGAGCTTTTCCGGCTTTTGGAGGAAGCGGTAGATTGAATTCCCGGAACCGGAACGGAGTCCTGCACCGGTCGGTGTGACAAATTCACATTATTTTTAAGCCGCTCCTCCCGGCGCCATTCAGGCCCTACCAGCCTGGAAGGGGCTTAATCAAAGGGACGCGAGACGCACGACCTTTATGAATCCGCCGCAATCGCGGCCCGCCGTCATTCCGCTTTCCACTTGACCGGAAAGCAAGTGTTCGTGAAGCTTTTGACCTGTATCGGGATCCCGAACACCCGTTGCTTCGAGCTGCGGGAGTCTTTGTCGGCCAATGATTCCGGGCGGAGATATTTCAACACTCTCAGATGGCGCGTAAAATCAGCTTCCTCAATTATAAGGGCGGGGTCGGGAAAACCTCCCTGATTGTCAATCTCGCCTCGTGTCTGGCAATGCAGGGCAAGCGAGTCCTTCTTTGCGATTTGGACACCCAATCCAACGCCAGCATTTGGCTGCTGCGCCTCGAGCGCTGGAACAAAATCAACAGTTCCGGTGAAGGGGCGGTTTATTCCATTTTCAATCCGGGCAACGCTACCCTGGCCGATTGCCTGGTTCGCGATGTGGCGGAGGACAAGAACGGCGAAAAGCTCATTCCGGGCCTCGACCTGATCCCGACCACTTTCAACCTGGTGGACCTGGAAAGCGACCTGGAAAGCGGGAACCCCGAGCAACCCCCTTACTCGATCTTCCACGAGCAGCTTCAAGCGCTGGAAGACCATTACGATTACATCCTCTTCGACTGCCCGCCGAATATTCTGCGCGCTTCCCAATGCGGTGTCTACAGCAGCAATGAGATCTACGTGCCCGCGAACCCCGACGCCCTGAGCCTCGTCGGATTCACACTTCTGGTGGAAAAGCTGCAGAAATTCCACCGCGCGTCCGCCAGCTTTCGCACCAGCGGCATGGGAGTCCCGGCCGAGATCCGGGGAATTATCTTCAATTCGATCAAGGGCAACGTGGATATCGAAGTCCCCAAAATCCGAATGCAACTTCGGTTGAACCAGTTCCGCACCCAGAAGAAGGTTTCCGCCCAGGCCAAAATTTTCAGCGCCCAGGTTCGGGACGCCAACATCGTCCGCCGCGCCGTCACCCTGGGACTTCCGGTGGCGCTGGTCGGCGAACAACGCACCGACGCCGAAAGCGTCGTCACCGATTATCAGGAAGTCGCCCAGGAACTCATCCGGCACGAACCCAACTAACCCGTCACGCCCAATCGTACCATGTCTGAATTCGACGACGACAAGATCGAAAAACATTCGTCTCTTCACTGGGACAAATTGCGCGCCAGCTTCCAGAGTTCGATGCTGGTGGACACCCGCCTTTCCAGCCTGGCGGAAAGTCTGGACACGGAAAACTGGCCGATCAAAGGCAAAGAGGAAACCCCCGCGAAATACGTTGACCTCACCTTCGACGAACTGCGGGAAACGCCTGAAATGCAGGCCAACCCGGAACGAATTCGGCTGTTGATGGACATCCTGGAGGGCACTTTGGCGTTCGACGATCCTTTCGGTGAAATGGTCCAGGCCGAGGAAGCCAACGCCTCCGGCGACAACGAAGTGCTGAAAAACCTCGGCCGCCTGCAAATCGCCCCCGAATTTCCCATGGCGCTGATTAATCTCTCCCCGGAGTCGAAATCACTCTGCGCGAATCAAAAACTGAATACACTGGAGGAATTCGCCGATTTTTCGCAGAACATGGCGCAACACATTGTGCTGGCGGGTGATTTTCGCCGCCTGCTCAACGCGCTGGTTCACGTCGATGAAAAAACGATCGCGGGGTACCTTCCCTTCCGGCCGGGAACCAAGGGACTGCACTTGCCGGAAGCGATCGCCCTGCTGATCGATCCGCTTTCCACTGAAGAGCGCCTGGGCTTATACCGCCGTTACGGCGGCCAATTGGGAGCCGAGGAACAGGGCCTGGCCGAAAAGGCCGGACGCCAGCGCCTGAACGAGGTCGAAGCCGACCTGCGCGAGCGATTGCAACCGGTTTTCGCCTGGTTCACCCAGGAACGGGATGATCTGCGTTCCGCTCTGGAGTACGGTCAGCCCATTGACCGGTTTTTCGTTCCAATCAACGACCCGGTGAAGGAAACCATAGCGGTCCGTCTGGTTTCCGACACCCTGAAACGCGCGCCCGCACGCGGCGCCCTTTCTTCCGTCGAAACCGCCACCTCCACCCCGCGTACCGGGGGCCTCGGCGCCCTGTGGAGAAAACTGCGAGGCAAGTAGGGACCGCCTTACGCTTGGTCGTACGCCTTTACATTCACACTGATCATTCGCTGTAATACCGATGGGGCCCATTGAACAGAGACCGCTTCCGCCGCTCCGAAGAAGGCTCAGTCTGACCGGTTTGTCGGACTACTCGCGCGAACTATCGCACGAATCACAAAGGTCGGTGGAACTGATTCGCTCGCTCACCCGTTCCCCCTGGGAAGAAGCCCGGGCCCTGAGCGCACGCGAACTCGAAGCCCTCGACGCCTCGTTGCGGGAACTGGAAGCGACCCTTAACGAACGCGACGAAGCCTTGCGGGCCTCCGAGTTGAAGCTGCAGGAAAAGGAACGCGACCTTTGGGAAACGGAAGCGCTGCTGAAGGCCCGCGAAGCGATCCTCAAAACCACTCAGTACACCCCGGCGCAACCGCCTCCGGGCGAACCTTCGAGCGAAGCCAAAAAGGCGCTGGAGTCCTGGAAACAGGAACTCGAAAAGCAGGAGCGTTCCCTGCATGAAGCCCGGGCCGCCCTGCGGGAACGCGAGGAATTCCTGGACTCCAGCGAAAATACTCTGTTCGAGAAATTCCAGGAACAACAGGAGCAGGAAACCATTATCGAACAGCGCCAGGAGGAACTTGAGGCCCGGGAAAAGGAAATCGAGCGCCGCGAAAAGGAACTCGAATCAAAGCAGGGCGCATAAAGCCCCACGTCCCTCGCCCCACGTCTCTCGCCCCTCGCCCCACGTCCCACGCCCCTCGCCCCCTCACCTCTTAACCTTCTGATACTCCGGCGGCTTGATGACCCAGGGTTCGGGGTTCGCCGCCGGGCGGGCCAGGGAACCCCGGTAAAGCCAGGGAGCGGCGTCGGAAAGATCGTAATCGAGTGGCCGGGTTTCCACCGGCGCCGGCCTTGAGGGACCCGTCTCTTCCGGGCGCCACATCGGGAGTTCTCGGGTGGCGAGCTCCTCGTCGCTCAACCGGCGCGGGGCATGAATTTCACCGCCGGAGGCCACCTCCACGAAATTCCAATGCCCGCGCCGCGCGTCGGAACAGAGAGCGAACGGCGGCGTCGCGCCTCCAGCCAGAAGGCGATGAGCCAGCAGGTCGAGGTTGCGGTACACCCGGCAGGGCAAATCCTCCCCTCCCGGCCGGCGCCGCCAGGTAAGCAGGGCCATGGCCGCGATGCGCGATCCGAGGATCGAGCCCGGCCCCTCGCAGTAGAAAAACCCGCTCAACCCTTCGAGCCGGACACCCGACCGGCGCAGAGCGGTTTCGACCGCCGGAAACAAGGTCTCCGCGGCGGGGGCGTCACGGCGCTCCAGAGCCAGCCACGCGCCGCGGCACAGCACTCCCGCATACACCGACGGCAGGGCGGCGTCCAACAGGAGCCACACCGGTTCCCCGGCATCCTGTTTCGAATCCGTAAGTCCTTCGATTTCGTCCATTTATTTCAGATCTTAAATTGTCGATTGGGAACGCCTCTTTATTGGGCTTACCGCCGGCAAATGAAAAGGCCGCGCCCTCCCGGCGCCTCCCGGGATTATGTCATTGACCGCCCCGCCTTCCCTCATTTCTGATGGACCGTTTAACCAAACACGGAATTGTGAATATTAAAACCGACGACATCAACGCGACAAGAAAAGCGCTCGTGGTCACCGTCAGCGCCGACGAAATCGAAAAAGAGCACGACACCATTCTCGGTGATTTCGCCAAGGAAGCCCGCCTGCCGGGATTCCGTCCGGGACGCGCCCCCAAACCGATGGTCGCCAAACGTTTCGCCCGGGAGATCGGCGAGGAGTTGAAAAAGCGGGTCGTCTCCAACGCCTACCGCCAAGCGGTGAAAGAATCCGGAGTCGAGGTCTTCCAGCCGGTCGACCTCAAAGGCGATGAAATCGAGCGCGGCCGCGACAACGAACTCAATTTCGTGGTCGATATCAATCCTGAATTCAATCTTCCGGAATACAAAGGCATCCCGTTGCCCAAGACCGACACCGAGGTCAAGGACGACGAAGTGGAGCGCACCATCGACACCCTGCGCCAACAGCGGGCGGATTATTCCGTGGTGGAGCGCGAAGCGCAAAAGGGCGATTACGTCAAACTGTCCTACGAGGGCAAAGTCGACGGCCGGCCCATCGCGGAAATCGCCGAAGATCGGCCCATCTTCGGAACCCAGACCGGCACCTGGGAGGAAGTCGGCTCCGAAGACGCCGGCATTCCCGGTTTCGCCGACCAACTCGCGGGACTGAAAGCCGGAGACAAGAACGAGATCAAAGTCAGTTTTCCGGCCGAATTTCCGCACGAGGCGCTGGCGGGCAAAGATGCCGTTTATTCGGTGGAGATGATCGAAGTCCGGGAAAAGAAACTGCCCGAAATCGATGACGAGTTCCTCAAGGGACTGAACGTCGAAAGCCTCGATCAACTCAAAGAGCAGATCGTCGAGGAACTTGCCGGCCGCAAGAAAACGGACGGCCGGGCCAGGCAACGGCAGCAACTGGGCGACACGCTGCTGGAGCGCATCGAATTCGCCGTTCCCGAAAGCGCGATCGAGATGGAAACCGACGGGCTTCTCCGCCAGATCATCGAGCGCAACATTCGCCAGGGTGTATCCGAGGAAGAGTTGGAGAAACACAAGGAACAGATTTTTGAAGAATCCCGTAAATCGGCGGTAAAACGGATCAAACTGCGCATGATCCTCATGAAAATCGCCGAAGCCGAAAAAATCAAAATCGAGAACGAGGATGTTCAGCGCCACCTCATGCAGGAAGCCATGCAACGGGGCATGCGCCCGGACGATCTGGTGAAGGAAATGCGCAAGGACGAACACGTCGTCCAGGCGATGCGACAAAACATCCTTTTCGACAAGACACTTGATTTCCTCCTTGAGGAGGCTAACATTTCAGAGAGCGAAACATGAAGCAAAGAGAAGCAGATCCTGTCGGCAGCAGCTATTACGTTCCGGTAATTACCGAGAACACCGCCCGCGGCGAGCGGAGCATGGACATTTACAGCCGGCTCCTCAAGGACCGTATCGTTTTCATCAGTACGCCGATCGACGACGGCGTGGCCAATGTCGTCATCGCCCAGCTGCTCTTTCTGCAGATGGAGGACGCCAAAAAGGACATCAACCTTTACATCAACTCTCCCGGGGGCGTGGTCACCGGCGGGATGGCCATTTACGATACCATCAATTTCATGCACTGCGACGTGGTGACCTACTGTATCGGCCAGGCCGCCAGTATGGCCACCCTGCTCCTCGCCGCCGGCACCAAGGGCAAACGATTCGCGCTGCCCAACAGCCGGGTCATGATCCACCAACCCTCCGGCTACGCCACCGGCCAAACGGCCGACATCGCCATCCAGGCCCGCGAGGTCATCCGGTGGAAACGCACTTTGAACGAAGTGCTATCACGTCACACCGGCAAATCGGTGGAACAGATCGAAAAGGATTCCGACCGCGATTATTTCATGACCGCCGAGGAAGCAAAAGATTACGGGATCGTGGATAACGTTGTGGCGGACAAGAACGAGGCCCAGGAATTGAAAGCCGCCGTCTAAACCCGCGCCGATTATGGCTAAATCATCCAAACTGACGCTGTGCTCCTTTTGCGGCAAATCGCAGAATGAAGTAAAGAAATTGATCGCCGGGCCGGCGGTTTACATCTGCGACTCCTGCGTCTCGGTCTGTAAAACCATAATCGATCGCGAAACCCAGCCCCGCGCGGAGACCCAAAGCCAGACGCCATTCAAGCTGCTGAAGCCGCTGGAAATCAAAGAGGTGCTGGATGATTTCATCATCGGGCAGGAACAGGCCAAGAAGGTGCTGTCGGTCGCGGTCTACAACCACTACAAACGCCTGGCGTTCGTCGACCGGTCGGGCTCGAAAAGCGGCTCCGCCCTTTCCGCGGAATTTTCCGACGTAGAGGTGGAAAAAAGCAATATTCTCCTGATCGGCCCCACCGGTTCCGGGAAGACGCTGCTCGCGCGCACGCTGGCCAACACCCTCGATGTGCCGTTCGCCATTGCCGACGCCACCACCCTGACTGAATCCGGCTACGTGGGTGAGGATGTGGAAAACATCGTCCTTCGCCTCCTCCAGGCCGCGAACTTCGATGTAAAAAAAGCCGAATCCGGCATCATCTATGTCGATGAAATAGACAAAATCGGCCGCAAAACGGACAACGTTTCCATCACTCGCGACGTCTCCGGCGAGGGGGTGCAACAGGCGCTGCTCAAAATCCTCGAAGGGACCGTCTGCAACGTCCCGCCCCAGGGGGGCCGGAAACACCCGAACCAGGAATACATCCAGGTCGACACTTCCAACATTCTCTTTATCTGCGGCGGCGCCTTTGTGGGACTCGACGACATCATCCGGCGCCGCGACGGCGCCCGAGTGCTCGGCTACGGTTCCAAACCCACCGGCGGCGACGGTCTCCACGGTGAATTGATCATGAAAAAGATCGCCCCCGAAGACCTGGTGCGATTTGGTATGATCCCGGAGTTTATCGGACGCCTTCCGGGGATTTCCGTCCTGGACGAACTCTCGCTGGGCGATCTGGAAAAAATTCTGCGCCAGACGAAAAACTCGCTGGTCAAACAGTACGGCAAACTTTTCGCCATGGACGGCGTTTCCCTGCGTATCACCCGCGACGCCATTCAGGCCATCGCCCTGAAGGCCAAGGAACTCAAAACCGGCGCCCGGGCTCTGCGCTCCATCATGGAAAAACTCATGCTGGAAAGCATGTACGAGCTTCCGCATCGCAACGATATCTCCGAGATCATCATCGATCGCTCCGTGGTTGAGGGCAAACGCAAGCCGCGCCTCAAAAAAGGCCCGAAATCCGGTAAAAAAGACGCCGCCTGATTGGCTCGCCGCCGTGACCTACTGGGGCTACCACCTGATCTTCACTCTCCCCCCGCTGGTTGCGCTTGCCTGCCTGGTCATGCGACGGCATCCGCCGCGGGCCGGCCACGCGGTCAGCACCCTGATCATGCTGACAATCGTCATGCTTTTCACCACCCCCTGGGACAACTACGCCGCCCATCTCGGCATCTGGGGCTTCGGAGAAAACGTCTCCCTGGGGTACCCCTTTCGCCACCTTGCGGAAACCACCCCCTTTCTCGGGCATATCCCGTTCGAGGAATACGCGTTCTTCGTCCTGCAAAGCCTGCTGGCCATTCTGATCGCAATGCTCTTCCTGCCCTCTCCGCGAGCCGAAGGCACACCGATTCAAAGAAGCTGACCTCTGCACGGCCAAAGCCCGCCGGCCACCGGAGTTGGATCACGCACGGAGAATCCTTCCATCCGCCACGCCAATTCGTTCAAACCCCTGCTTTTTCGCTTGCCCTCACCGCCTCGGAGTGAATGACTGGTCCTTGCGTTAGAAACCCGATCATCAGTGATCGTGTTTCCATGATACTCCGGCCGGGCCGGAGTTCAACGGTGGCACCGGCAGGTTCGCTGGAGCCACGGGACTCAGACGAGATCCCCAAAAGTCATGAAATCGAAAAACCTGATGGCAGAGAATAAGAACGAGATAATCAAGGAATACCAGATCAACGAAAAGGACACCGGGTCCAGCGAAGTGCAAGTCGCCATCCTGACCTCCCGGATCGTCCAATTGACCGAGCACCTGCGGACTCATCGCAAAGACTACCACTCCCGACGCGGCCTGATCGCCATGACCAGCCGTCGCCGCAAGCTGCTCGATTACATGAAACGAAAAGACCTGAATCGTTATAACGAACTGATTCAGCGTCTGAAAATTCGCAGATGACCCATGCGGGCTTCGTCGGCCCACCATGGATTGCGGTATGCAGCCCTTTCAAACCGGAAAGCCCGCTTAGTCCGGCCTTTCCGGTTTTTTCACTTCTTAAGCGGTTGAGGGCTGTGATGAATAAAAGATAAACACTGAGAGTAACTAGACCTATGAAGCAGAAACACACCACCCTCATCGAAGAAATGGGCATCACCCTGGCCACCGGCACCATGGCGAAACAAGCCAACGGCTCGGTCACCATCGCCCTGGGAGAAACCACCGTATTTGTCGCGGCCACCGTCGCCAACACCCTCCGGCCGGGCCAGGACTTTTTTCCCCTGACCGTAGACTATCGCGAGAAGTTCGCCGCCGCCGGCCGTTTTCCCGGAGGCTACTTCAAACGCGAAGGCCGCCCTTCGGAAAAGGAGATTCTCACCTGTCGGCTGACGGATCGCCCATTGCGTCCGCTCTTTCCCAAGGGCTTCCTCAATGAGGTGCAGGTTGCCGGCATGCTGCTGTCCACGGACGGCGAGAACGAGCCCGACATCCTCATGATCAACGGCGCCTCGGCCGCCCTGGCGATATCCGATATTCCCTGGGACGGCCCCATCGCCGCTCTTCGTCTGGGCGAGATCAATGGCGAGTTCGTGGTCAATCCCACCATCGAACAACAGTACGATTCCAATCTCGACCTGATTTACGTCGGCACTGAAAACGAAATGCTCATGATAGAGGGCAGCGCCGACCAGTTGCCCGAAGAGCGCTTTGTCGAATCTCTGGAGTACGCCCAGGAGGCCATCCAGCCGATGATCCGCGCCATCAAGGACCTGGCGGCCAAGGTGGGTCGCCCCAAGCGGGAATTCGAACTGGTCGCGGCCAAACCCGAAGTCCTGGAAATCGTTCGTCGCGAGGCTCCGGCCAAACTGGCGGATGCCGTGTTTCACGACAACCGCCGGGAACGCGAACAGGCGGTGTCCGTGGTCATTGAGGAAACCACCACGACCATCGAAAAAGAGCTGGGGGAAGACGGTTTCGAAGAGCACGACATCGCCATCGCCTTCGAAGAGGTCCAGGAGGAAGTCTATCGCAGTAACATTCTCGAACACGGCAAAAGAGTCGATGGACGCGGCCCCCTCGATCTTCGCGCCATCAGCGCCGACGTAGGACTGCTGCCGCGCGTTCACGGTTCCGCCCTGTTCAACCGCGGAGAAACCCAGGCCCTTTGCATCACCACCCTGGCCGCGGCTCGCGAGTCGCAAAGCCTCGACGCCCTCACCGGCGGCGCCAGCACCAAGTCCTTCATCCTGCACTACAACTTCCCCCACTATTCGGTCGGGGAGACCGGGCGGATGATGGGCCCGGGCAGGCGGGAGATCGGACACGGCGCCCTGGCGGAACGCTCTCTGCTCGCCGTTATTCCCGCGGAAGACATCTTCCCCTACTCCATTCGCATCACTTCCGAAGTCATGGAGTCCAACGGATCGACCTCCATGGCTTCAATCTGCGGCGGCTGCCTGTCGCTGATGGATGCCGGGGTTCCCATCATCGCCCCGGTGGCCGGCATCTCGGTCGGACTGGTCGGTACCCGCAACTCGGCGGGTGAGATCGACCATTACAAAACCCTGACCGACATCCTCGGCGCGGAGGATCATTTCGGCGACATGGACTTCAAACTCGCCGGCACCAGCGAAGGGATCACCGGTTTCCAGCTCGACCTGAAAATCAGGGGGCTTCCCATGAAAATCGCCCGGGAAGCCGTCTTCCAAGCTCGAGACGCGCGGCTCAAGATTCTGAACGCCATGCTGGAGACCCTCCCCGAGCCGCGAGCGGAAATGAACCTCTACGCGCCGCGCATCACCACCATCCAGATCGATCCGGAAAAGATCGGCGCCCTTATCGGTCCCGGCGGCAAGAACATCCGCCGCATCACCGAGTTGTCCGGCGCCACGATCGACATCGCCGACGACAACAGTGGCAAGGTCATGGTTTACAGCAACAACAAGGATGCCATGGACAAAGCTGTCGCCGAAGTCGAATTGATCTCCGCCGAGATCGTTCCCGACAAGATCTACCGGGGCGTCGTGCGAAGCATCAAGGAGTTCGGTTGCTTCGTCGAAGTCCTTCCCGGCAAGGAGGGACTGGTTCATATTTCCGAATTGGCCGACTTCCGCGTCAAGAATACCGAAGACGTGGCCAAACTCGGAGACGAAATGTGGGTCAAATGCATCGGCATCGACGAACGCGGCCGCGTCCGCCTAAGCCGCAAAGCAGCCCTCGCCGAAATGGAAGAGGCCCCGGCGTCGGATTCCTGAGACACCTCCAGGACGAACAAGTCTCTGTCTATTGGAAAAAAAACGGCCGGCATTTTGCCGGCCGTTTTTTTTAACTCTGATCCCGCCATCCAGCTTACATCCTGCGATACATGGGACCGTCCCCACCCTCGGGGAGTCTCCAATGGACGTTCTGATAGGGGCATTTCGCACGGCAGGTTTGACAATGGAGGCAGTTGGTGGGACTTAGAACCAATTGGCCATTGTGAGCCCGATACACTTCTCCGGGACAGAAGGCCTCGCAGGGATACAGACCGAACCGGGCACGGCAGTCGTCGCACAACGCGGTATCCAATATATCGATATGAGAAGGCGCTTCCTCGCGGTGATGGGTCCCGGAGAAAGCAACGTCGCTCAACCGGTCGACACCCTTCACTGTATTCTCCTTGCCGACCGCAGGACGCAACCCATGGTGATCCGGCTTGTTCTGAAGGCGCGGAAGCCATCCCTGTATAAGGCTCAAAGGGAGGCCCAGACGAGGACCCGCTTTCGAGAACACCTGCCGGTAGTTGCGGGCGGCCGCCAGATCCCTCATCACAAAACTCTCCGCCAACCGTCGCTCGTAGCCTTTCAATTGCTCAGCGGAATACGAACCTTCCACCAGGGCTTCGAAAATGGATTCCGCGGCGAGCATGCCGGATTTAATGGCGTAGTGAAGCCCCTTGAGCTTGGCAACGTTGGTCAGGCCGGCGTCATCACCGATAATTAACGCACCGTTGGCGACCAACTCGGGCACGGCGTAGTACCCTCCTTCCGGAAGGGTCTTCGCGCCGTACTCGATCACCTTTCCCCCTTTTAGCCATTCCCGTACCAGGGCGTGTGACTTGAAGACCTGCAACTCGTGCTGCGGATTCAGGTTCGCGCGGGGCCAATCCAGGCCCAGGACCAGAGCCACCGCAACAAGGTTTTCCTCCATGCTGTAAAGCGTGCCACCGCCAAAGGTGCCGACGTTGGGAAAGCCGGTTGTGTGGACGGCCCGGTTGCGTCCGAAGTCATTGCCCTCGGGAAGACGAATGATCTCCTTTACTCCGAGCGACACCATTGATTGATTTCTGCCCCGATCGAGCTCGAATCGACCGATCAACTGCCTGCCCAACGGACCCAGCGACCCCTCGCCCAGCACCGTAATCCCGGCATTGATCGTCTCACCGGTCAAATGATTCGATTGCGGCTGTCCACGCTGGTCCAAGCCACGATCAACCAAACGAACGCCTTTCACCCATTCACCCTTGACGATCAGCTTTCCCGCGCCGAATCCCGGATAAACTTCCACTCCGATTTCCCCGGCGATCGACGCCAGCCAACGGGCCATTTCACTCAGCGAAATCATCAGATTTCCGTCGTGGCGCATGGTTTGGGGAACCAGGCGATGCGGAATTCGCACTCCGGAATGGCGGTTGTACAAATAATAAAGGTCGTCCCGCTCCACACGGTTGGCCAAAGCATTGACCACAAACTTGTCCCGACGCTCCCGCCAACCAGGCAACAACTCGTCCAGAACCTCCGCCTCAAAAATCGCCCCGGAGAGACAGTGATGACCGATGCGGCCCCCCTTCTCTATCACCACGACAGACTCCGTTCGGCCCGCCTGGTCGAGAAGCTGCTTGAGCCGGATCGCACCCGCCAGACTGGCCGGACCGGCGCCAACAAAAAGCACGTCAACTTGTTCTTCCGTTTTCATTCCTTCGCTTCCTTGCTCGAGGCGTCCAGCAACCGAACGAGCTCGGGAATCACGGTTTCGACTTCCCCGACCACGCCATAATCACTGGCCTGAAATATCGGCGCGTCCGCATCCTTGTTGACCGCCAAAACGACACCCGCCCCCTCGAATCCGGTGATGTGCTGCAGCGCGCCGGAGATTCCCAGCGCCACGTAGAGTTTCGGCGCCACCGTCTGACCGGTTTGGCCCACCTGTCGATCCCTCTCCGCGAATCCCGATTCCACCGCCGGTCGCGAGGCCGCGGTTTGAGCCGATTGACCGAAGAATCGCTCCAATGCCCGCGCCAATCCGCCCGAGTGGCGTTCATACCCTTCCTTCGAGCCGCAACCAAGCCCTCCCGCCACAATAATGGGAGTGTTTGCCAGCCCGGCGTTCGCCGACGCCAGTTGAATGGAAACCACCCGCACCCCGGGGTCGGATCCGTTCAGATCGGGAACGCACCGCAAAACCTCTCCCTTCCGCATCGGATCGCGTTTGATGGCTCGAAAGACGCCCGGGCGCGCGGTGGACATTTGCACGCGCGAGTTTTGGCTGACGATGCATGCCATAATGTTCCCCCCCAGCGCCGGACGGGTCTGCTGGAGGATTCCGATTCGTCTGGTTTTTCCTCGTATCAGGTCTCCCAATACAAGACCCGTACAATCGGCGGTAAGACCGGATTCACTGGCGTAGGCAACCCGCGGAGCGAGTTCGCGTCCCAATGGTGTGGCGCTAAAGAGAAATATCTGCGGATGCCATTCCTGAATCAGCTGAACCACGGCCCGGACATAAGGGCCGGGCACAAAATGCTTTAGAGATGAATGCGCCAGGAGGAAGACCCTGTCGGCCCCATGGGCAATGAGGTCGGCGGCCAGGTCGTCGGGACACTCACCCGCCACCACCGCGCCGACGGATTCGTTCAGGGGCCCGGCCAGATCGCGGGCCTTCCCCAGGAGCTCATAGGACGCCGGGTGGAGGCTGCCATTTTCATGCTCAGCGTAGACCCATATATCGCCGCGGTACTCCGGCGCTTCACCTTTTGGCAATTGATAGGATTCGCCCGACACCCGTTCTTTCCCGTTACCGCCGGAACTCCCGAACGAAGTTTTTAAAAGGTTTGGCAGTTCCCTGAGATCGGCGATTTTGCGCCCCTTGCGATGGCTCGTTTCAATGGCGGGGAATATCTTTACCACGGACGTCCGCGAGCCGGGCAGTCCGATGCGATTCCGCTCGGCGCCAATCGACTCGGCGTCCCATTTTCGAATATCCTGGGCAAACGCCCATCGGGTGCGTCCGAATGACGGGTAGGGCGGCAAACTCCACTGGGTGACGGTGACCAGACAGGGAAATCGGGTGGGCGCCAGGGTTTCAACACCCCCCCAAACCACCCGCCGGAAACACAGGCCCCCTTTCTCCTCGATGGTATGCCCGTCGACGTACGCAATGTGCGCGATGCCAAGATCTTCAGCCACCTGAGGCGGCACCTGGGCGGTATCGCCATCGACCGACTGCATGCCTGTGACAATCATGTAATCCGTATCGTCGCCGAAAATCTCCGTCTGAATCTTGCGAATCGCCCTTGCCAGAGGATAAGCGGTGGCCGCGGTATCCGCACCCCCGAGCCGACGATCGGTGAGCAGGATTCCGTAGTCCGCCCCCAGAGACAATGCATAGCGCAAAACCTCGTCCGCGAACGGAGGCCCCATGCTCAACGCGACAATTCTCCCCGGTTGTTGTTCACGGATTTTCAAGGCCATGGCCAAGGCCTGCTTGTCCAGGTCGTTGCAGACATTCTCCAACAAGGCGCGCCTAAGCGTTCCCGACTCCCAATCCCAGGCGTCCTGGGGAATGTGCTTGGTATCGGGAACCTGTTTGACCAAGACGATGAAATTCATTCTTACCCCTATGCAGAAAAATCGGACGTCAGTGTCTTTTGCTTGACCCTATTGCCTTGCGGAATCCTCATGTCCGTGCAACACCCCGACAGAAAACCGCGGACACGATTTCCCAAAAGTAATATAAACCATAGCGTCGACCCTTGTCAGAGCACCGTTTGTAAAATTCACCGCATGCCTTGGCGCAATCTAACGTAAGGCGGATCAGCCACAAACACCATGCTTACCCAATCCGACTAATACATACCCCGGCGCCATCTTATATCGGCGCTTCCAGGTCTCATTTTTGTAGGCTCACGTGACCTGTCGTGCTAAAATATCCTCAGTGAAACATATACCGTTTCCTCGGGTTCGGTTTTTCTGTTTTCAGGCGATCTTTTTTGCCGCATCTACGATTGAAAGCCTGAGGATCGCGAGCCAAACCTGCGGGGAAAGGACTTGCGGGGATTCGGTGTTCTACGAAATTCCGTCAGCCTTGAAGAGATGTGACGGGTTCAAGCGTGTGGAATCCTTCCGCGCCCAGGTAAGACCTTAAACATGAAAATACTATGCCGACCAAAGAGTTTAAAGTTGCCGTCATCGGATTCGGCGCCACCCATCTCCACGACAATGAAGTCGGAACCGCTGTCGCCCGCCGGTTGCGCGAGAAGACACCGCCGGAGATTCCGGTACTGGAGCAATCCGGCAACGCACTCGATTTGGTAAACGCCATGGAAGGCTCGAACCTTGTTATCCTGGTGGACTCGAGTTGCACCGGTGCCGAGCCTGGCACAATCCTGCGGCTCGATGGCAGCGAACGCCCGGGCTATGCCGACTGGTTTCCACATTACTCCACTCACTCAGTGGGCCTGTCTGAGTCTTTCCAGGTGAACCAGATGCTGGGGACAATGCCCGAGCGCATGCTCCTTTTCTGCGTCGAAGGAAGCGACTACTCCCAGGGTGACGGACTTTCGCCCGCCGTGGAATCGGCGATCGACCGGGTCGTCGAGATGCTGCTCAAGGAGCTCAATGACGTACCTTCCTCAGCCATCGACCCTTCCTGAAAACAGCCGATTGTTTTGCCGTAAGCTCTTAAGGTTGGTTTATCCGCGAAAGGAAAGCCAACGAGATTTCCTTCCGGTCGCCTCCCTGGTCACGACCCTAATTATCGCCCCCTGTTAATCGTCAATTCGCCGCCGATCCCGATTCGGATTGAACGATAGTTCGCACCTGATCATTGCCCCATTCAGCTTGGGACCGTTTGATTTTTCTTACAATTCCTATTGACTCTTCTGTCATAGAGTAGTATGACAGCGGGACAATGATGATTCGGATCGATTTTAAATCGGGAAAACCCATCTACCTTCAGGTGGTGGATCAGATCCGTTATGCCGCGGCTTCCGGACAGCTTCGGCCGGGTGCGGCGTTGCCCTCGATCCGTCCCTTGGCCCAGGAATTGCGGGTGAACCGCAACACGATCGCCAAGGCGTACACCGAACTTGAAAACCAGGGAGTCATCGAAACTCTGGCCGGCAAGGGCTCCTTCGTGAAAGACAACCATTCCCCCTTTACCAAGCAGGCCAAACAGAAACTGCTCGTCGGGGAAATCGACCAGGCGGTGGTGACGGCGCATCACCTTCAGGTGGACCGCGAGACGTTCCTTCGGCTCGTCCATGAGCGTCTGGATCATTATTCCGGCGGGACCCCGGAGCGGAAACGAAAGGAAAGCAAATGAGCAACCACGCAATCGAAGTTAGAAATCTCTCGCGGCGTTACGGAAGACTGGAAGCGGTCGATGGCCTTGATCTTACGGTACCTCGCGGCCGCTGCTACGGCTTCTTCGGACGCAATGGAGCAGGGAAGACGACGACCATCAAATGCATGCTGAACCTTCTGCGGCCCCACGCCGGTACTGTACGCGTCTTTGGCCTGGATCCCCGGAGTGACGAAGTGGCGGTGAAAGAGCGTCTGAGCTATGTCCCCGACGCGGTCGCATTCTACCCATGGATGTCGGTACGCAACGTACTGGATTACCTCGCATCCTTCCGGAACCATTGGAACGGCGATATTGAAGCCGATCTGCTCCAGCGTTTTCGTCTGCCTCCGGAACAACGGGCCACCGCGCTATCCAAAGGCCAAAAGACCCAGCTGGCGCTCATTTCGGCGATCTGCCCCGAACCGGAGCTGCTGGTGCTCGACGAACCGACCTCGGGCCTCGATCCCATCGTCCGCCGCGAATTCATCGAAACCGTCATCGGCGCCTACCAGGCGACCGATCCCGATAACCGGACCGTTTTTGTATCCACGCACCTGATATCCGAGTTCGAGGGATTGATCGACGAATTTACGATCATCGACAACGGCCGGGCACTCCTCACCATGGAGGCCGACGACGCCCGGAGCCGTTTCAAGAAGATCCACGCCAGCTTCCGGGAACCCGTCGGTACGCTCGATCTTCCGGACGCGGTGCGAATTAAAGCATCCGGCTGCGACGTGGAGGTTCTGGCGAACGGGAACAGCTCCGAATTGGAAGCCGCACTCAAAGCCCTCGATCCCGAGGGTCTTCGAATTGAGTCCCTGTCCCTTGAAGAGATCTTCGTAGCCTCAGCCGCGCTGGGAGAAAGGGTGTCATGAACGCGCGCGTCAGGAAAGAAATCCGCCAATTGGCCCCGGCCTGGTTCGCGGCGCTGCTGCTGTTGATGCTGCTGCCCTTTTCGCTGGGCTGGTTTTCGGATACCGGAATCGATCCATTGCATATCGCGATCTTCGTCATCGGGTTGGTGTTTTTGTCGGTGGCGTCGTTCGGCCGGGAATTCACCTCTTCCACTTTCCAGCTCTTTCTCAGTCAGCCGGTATCCCGACGGCAATTGTGGCGGGAAAAAACCGTGATTCTGGCAATCGCCACCTTCACGCTGTGGCTGGTTTACTGGGCGGCGTTCATCGCCCCGCACGGGTTCTCCCTCCTGGTGAGCGCGCTGACGCTCCTCGGAGCGTTTGGAATCATGACCACCGGCCTGTGGACCTCGTTGCTTTTTCGCCAGGTGGTACCGGCCTTGTGTTTCTCGTTCCTTCTCCCGTGCCTCCTGTATCCATTTTTTGAACTCTTTCTTGAGTTTAAGGCCCAACGCTGGGCCGTGGTGTCCCTGCTTTTGGTACCGATGGCGGCGTACGGTGCGGGGGGATTTGTCTTCGCCCGCCGGCTTTTCGTCAGGGCGCAGGACCTCCCGGCACTGCAATTTTCAGGACTATCGGCACCCCGGCGCCGCACCAAACCGGCTGTTTCTTCCCGTTCATCCGTCCGTCGCCGAGCGACAGCCTGGACTTTGGCCTTAAAGGAAATCCGTTTGCAGGAGGTGAACATCTACTGTGCGGTTGTTTTGTTTGTGGTGCTGGGCGCACTGGCGGCGGGTTTTTCGATCTTCGGAAAAAAAGAGGCTTTCGAGGCGGTGGAAATCTTTTTTCTACTGGTCCTGATCTTTGTGCCCGTGCTGGTGGGCTCGACCGTGATCGCTGAAGAAAGAAAACTCGGTACGCTCGAAACGCACGACGGGCTGCCGGTATCGCGGAGACTCCATTTCCTGGTGAAAGTCGGCGTAACCTTCGTTGTTATTCTCGCACTCGCCTTCCTGCTTCCCCTGATCATCATTCACGGCGTCTCATTGATAGCAAACGTGTCCATCTTCGACGGATACTTCCAAGAAGCGTGGGAAATAATCGGCTACCTTACGTTCGCGGTTTTCGTCGGTTCCGTTGCGTTTTTCTTTTCCTCCCTTTCCCGGAACATCCCCGCCGCGCTGCTGGGTGCGACGGTCACATTGGCATTGGGGATCGTCATTTTCGGCTGGATCATCGACCCGAGGGTCAACGTTGACGCCATCGTTGTCATGTCGCTGGGCGCGCCGGCGGCCACCGCCGTTCTGCTGGTACTGGCTTTCAGGAACTACGCTTCTTCGCTGATCGATTTCCCGCGCCATACGCGAGTCGCCGCCCGAGCCGCGGTCTGGTGTGTCGCGACCATCATGGTATCGGGCGCGGCGTTGTGGCTGGTTTTGGATGTCGCAACGGGCCTTAAACTGCGACGCGCCGTCAGCGCCTGGGACCAAGCGGGGATTTCCATGAACGTCCGGGATCACCTGCCTCCCCCGGTGCCGCGGGATGAGAATGCCGCGGTGATTCTCGAACGAGTGACCGCCACCGAGTCCGATTCGGAATGGGAACGACAGCCCGAACCGATGCAACGTGAAATCCGCGGTGCGCACACGATCGTTGAAGAAATCCTTCCCCATCTGGAAAAAACGAACGTTTCTCCGGAGCTTCTTCGGGAATTGGAAACAGCCCTGGACCAACCCGATACCGCACGACGGCTCCGTATTGCCCGCGAGGCGCTCGAATACGATCGCTTTGATGCCTATCCGGACTTCGAACTGGGCTTCGAACTGACCCTGCCGCAAATTCCGGCTATGCGACACCTCGCTCGACTGCTGCAAGCGGAGGCCGTCTTGCACGCGGCTCACGACCACTGGGAAGAAGCTTACGGGAGCCTGGCCGACAGTCTTCATCTGGGGGAACTTTTGAACGAAGAGCGCTTTATCATCTCCGCCCTGACGCACGTTGCGGTGCGCCAATTGACCTTCCGGCAGTTGGAGGTTTTCCTGCGCACGCAACCTCCGCATGAGGAAATGCTATCTGATTGGCTGGAAATGCTATCGGAACTCCACCCGATCGATTTGATCGAATCGCTGGTGTTTAACTCGGTGGTGACGTCACAATGGATCCTTCGCCGACTCGATGAAGGAGAGCTTCGTCCGTCGGAATATATAACCAACCGGGGACACCGTCAGTCCCCCTTCGGCGAGATGGTGGATAAACGCGTATTTCGTCCGCTGCACCGGGCGGGCGTGGCGACCCTGCTCGATTGGAATCGGGAGGGGATCGAGGTGTTGCGAAGCATCCAACAGGGAGAGTCCGAGCCAGCGGCGTTACAGGAATGGGAGGATCGGTTTGAGGACAACCTACCTTGGTACGCCTCGTGGACATCCGAGTTCAATGTGCCGGGTTCGCGAATTCTCACTGCCGGCCAAAGAGCACAGGCCGAACTCGAACTGGCGCGCACCGGCCTGGCCATCCACCTCTACCGTGCCACGGAAAACGAATGGCCCGGGAGCATTGACGACCTCGTCCCCGGGTACCTTTCGGCGATCCCCCGGGACCCGTTCGACAACGAACCGTTGCGCTACGTCCGCGAAGGCGACCGCGTCATACTCTACAGCGTCGGCCTGAACCGGACCGACGACCGCGGAACCCAAGTCGAACGAATCGATCCCGATCAACCCGGTGACATTGTTTGGGTGCTTTACGAACGTTGATCGTTGAACGGCTAAACTCCACCCGGCAGGTCCAGCGGCAACGCGCCTTTGCAGTCCGGATAGCCGGTGCAACCCCAGAATTGGGAGCCGCTTTGTTTGCCTTGCCGGGCGGTGCGCAGCACCATCGGCCGCCCGCATTGCGGACACTTCGGGAAATCCCGATCCGTCCGATCAGTCGGATCGGTCCGATCTCCACCTCTCCTATGCGCCAGCCGTGCCGCCGCCAGTTGCTCGGTGTAGCCGCCCCCCTCGACGAACTCCCGCTCCAGCCCCACGAGCTGCTGGTCGAGCAGGTAGTTCGCCTGGTGGATCAGACATAGCAACGTATTCGCCACCACCGCCGGGTCATCGTGCTCCAGCTTCGGCGCGTAGAGGGCTTGGCGGGCGCGGGCGCCTTTATCCGACGGATCGGTCAGATCGGTCCGATCGGACGGATCGTTGCCAAGCCTGCCCAGCGCGCGCACCGCTTGTGCTTCCCGGCTGTCTTTGGACCAGAGCGGCAGATCGTTATGCCGGAGGTAATCCTCGTAATCGAGCAGCAGCTCTTCGAGGCTGGCGCGCGCCACGTTGGTCAGGTGCAGTTCCGACTTGCTGCTGACCGCCCCCGCCCGGTTACCCTCGGCGATATTCTGCCGTCCGCTCCTGGCGGCCTGCACCATCTGGTCGTGGGTACGGCTGCGTCCATCGACAAAGCGTTTGCAGAAGCTCACAGTCCCGTCGTAGATCGGCGTGGCGGTCTGGAAGCTCTTAAGTCCGCGGTACCCGCCGGCCGGACGCAACCTGCGGAGCCTGTTATTCGGCGGGTC
>PXBO01000012.1 GCA_003566885.1 Opitutia bacterium
GTATTTTCGCGTGCTCTTGGCGTCGGCGACGCTTTTTGTCGTGGCCCGTGTATGCGGCGAACGATTTCCAGCCGGATGGAGAATCTGGGGGGGGGACGCGGTGCTGGGGTTGTTGGGCAATGTGATTCCGTTTCTGCTCATCGCCTGGGCGCAGCGGATGGTGGCGCCCGGAGTGACGTCGACCGTCTGCGCGACGACCCCGGTATTCACGATGATGATACTGTGCCTTTCGGGTTCCGGAGAGCGTTTGACCCGGAGCAAGCTGGGCAGCCTGTTGCTGGGGCTGTCGGGCGTGGTCCTGCTGATGGCCAAGGCTCCGGAATCCGTGATGGGATTGGCCGGCGCCGGTGCGGCATTGCTGGCGGCGGTGAGCTACGCGGCCGCGGCGGTGTACGGAAAACGGTTCGACCGGGAGTCGCCTCTGATCAACGCCGCGGCCATGCTCGGTTGTTCGACTTTGATCCTGTCTCCCTGTGTCCTTGGCTTAAGCGGTGGCGGATTCGAGGTGCCGGCGTGGCGCAGCGTTGTTGCCGTGATATGCCTGGCGGAGGTGAGCACGGCCGGAGGTTTTTTGCTTTATTTCCACATCCTGCGCACCCACGGGCCGCTGCGGTCCTCCTGGATTTCCTTCCTGGTTCCGATCGGGACGGTGTTGCTGGCGGCGGTGTTGCTGCGTCAGTTTCCCGAGCCCAGGACCTTGCTCGCGGTGGGTGCGGTGCTGGGCGGACTGCTGCTCTTGAACCGGGAAAAAAGAGCGGCGGCTACCGGTGGGGAATCGAGCGAAAAACTCAGGTCAGAAATTGACTCGGAGGCCGGCCAGGAAGCCGGGATCGCCGTCCTCGACATCGACCTCGCCGATGAGGCCGACGTTGCGCGCGACGTGGTACTGGAAGGTGAGAGTGGCTCCGACGTAATCGTTGTCGATGCCGCCGCCGATCGTCACGTAGCGCGCTTCGAGACCGAATTCCAACTCCTGGTTGATCCGGTGCCGCAAACCACCGCGGAACCCGAAGCCGACCTCGTCCGGGCCGGGGCTGAATCCCATGAATTCGACGCTGGGCCCGGCGTAGATATCGGTGCGGCGGGCCACTTCCAGCGTATAGGCCGCGCCAAGGTGGGCCTGGGTGTAGTCGATGTCGTCGGTTAGGAAGCGGTATTGCGCGAAAATAAAGGCTTCGGGAATGGGTTGAAATGCTCCGCGAACACGCCAGCCGGCGAAATCCTGACTTCGAGGGCCGCCGCCGTAACTGGGATAAAAGGCGGCCGAGGCCTCGAGGAAGTTATGGTCGAGCGACTGGGCGGTGGCGTTGGAGGAGAAGGGCAGAGCGGATAAGACCAGGCCGAAAGCGAGGACAATTGCAGTGGGTGTTTTCATAGCGGGTTTCCCCAATATTGGTTTGTATGGTGGATACGGCAAAAGCGAGACTTCGCCGACATGGCAACGGCGTCAGGATACGGACGTTCCGTCGGGTATGTCAACACAATTGCCGGTGTCCTGCTTCCCGATATCTAGAATCCCGTCGGTAACGAACAGCTTTTTTTTGAAGGCGCGGCTTCGTCCGGGCCGTGGGGAAGAGCATCGGTTGCAAGGGATGCGAATAGCGTCGGTGCCCGGTGGTGGGGGATCCCGCCTCGATGCGGGATCCCCCTCCGGTTTGGGTGGGAGGCCTGGCTCAGACGCCGGCGGGCTGGCCGAGTTTTCCGGGAATCTGGTCTTTTTCGTCGGAAGGTTTTTTGCCGGTATCGATCCCCGGGCCGGGCGGGGTTCCCGAGGCGCCGGTCCAGTAGTATCGGCGCAGGACTGCCGTGCCGACGAACAGAATTTCGAATACCACGAAACCGATAACCCACTCCGTGCCGCCGCTGCCGAAGCCGTAACTGTGCAGGCCGGCGCCGAGGATGTAATTCACCCCGTACCAGCACATGAGAATGCCCTTGAAGCCAAGGACCGCGCCCACGGCGAAACCGAATCCGCCCCACCAGCCGACGAGGCGTCCGTGCAGGACGAAGAGATAGCCGAGGAGCGCGATGAGGGACCAGGTTTCCTTGGGATCCCAATCCCAGAATCGGCCCCAGGAATAATTGGCCCAAACCGCTCCCAGGATCACGCCGGTGGCCAGCAGGAACACTCCCACCTGCAACGCCCGGTAGATGTAGGCATAGAGCTCCCGGTTGGCGGCAACCTTGCCTCCCTTGATTATCTGGTTGCCCAGGATGAAGTGGCCCAGGGCGAAGGCCAGGGCGAAGGCGGCGTAGCTGATGGTCACCGTCAGCACGTGAGTGGTCAGCCAGAAGTTGTCGCGCAGGACGGGGGTGAGGGGCGAAATGTGCGGGTCGAACATCACCGGGGCGCTTTCCGCCACCAGGAGCAGGAGTGCGGCGAACGGGGTGGCGCTGACCAGGTAATAGCGGCAGCGGTAGCGGAACTCAAAGATCATTGCGAACACCAGCAGGCCGAACGCGACCCAGATGATGGTTTCGTACATATTGGTCACCGGCGCCCGGCCGGAAATATAAACCCGGGCCGCCATGCCCAGGGCCAGGAGGAGCGCGGCCCCGAAAGCCAGTCCCCAGCTCAGCACGGCGCCCGGCTTTCTCGCCGCGTGCCAGGTGAGGGCCATGGCGAGACAGGACAGCAGGGAGAGGATCAGAGCCAGGCGGAAGGGACTGGTGCGTTCGTAGAGAATCTCCACGGAAATCCGGGATTCCGGCGGCATAACACCCGGGCTGAGGGCGCGCTGGGCCTGGACGAAATTGGCGGCGGCGGTTTCGAAGGTCAATCCGCCGCTGATTTCACGGTACATTTCCGGGGGAAGGATGTCGGGGTTGTAGGCCAGAATCAGGGCGCCGCGGGCCTCGATGAAGGGCCGGAGCTCCTCTTCGGAGTAGAAACGTTCCGCTTCGCTGAAGGTGACCCAGGATTCCCTGGCGTCGCGGGGATGCGGCACCACGGTGAAAATCACGCCCCGCTCGAGAGCGCGAAAAAGCTGCAGCCGGCGCACCAACTCGTTGAACTTGTCGTAGAACTCGCTCAGTTGCGGATCTTCGATTCCTTCGGTCCGTTCGTTGAGCTCTTGCAACAGCTCGGCGAAACGCGGCGCCGTCACGATATCGTGGTAGGCGTGCCGGCGGGCGTCGCGGTCCAGTTCGAGGGCTTCCTTCACTCCGGCGTGATCCAGCGAAACGATCGGACGGTGGGCCCATTCCCGTCCCCCGAGCCAAACCGAGGCCACGAAGCCGAGCGCGTCCACGCGGGTACCGTCGTCTAGTTGCAAGCGGGTACGGCCGGAAATACTTAACAGGATTTCCTTCGCGAACGTGATCAGAGGTTTCTTTCGTCCTCCCTCCTGGATGATGATGCCCTCGAGGGCGGAATAGTCGTACGCCGGAAGCGCCCTGGTTTCGCTGGCGGCGGAATTCTCCGCCGTATCCGCGGCGGCGGCGCCGGCGGTCAGAAAGGTTGCCGTGGCCAAAAGAAGCAGTGTGACAAGGCTGGGTTTCATGAAGATTTCCGATGGCGGTTCTTGAGGGCGTCGTCGATCGCGTCCTCGGGACGACGGCTGCGGTAGGGACGCACGTAGAAAATGATGAATATGCCGGAGAGCAGAATGAGCGATCCGATCCATTTCAGCGACCAGCCCGGATCGTAGAGGACCTGGACCACGCTGAGATTGAGATCGTCGGGTTCCCAGTGAGCCTGGGAAAACTTGTAGGTAAAGCCGGTGAAAAGGCGATGCACTCCAAGCGGGTACATGGCGGGCTGGTTCATTCCGGCGGTGTCGCGGACCCGTTCTTCGGTTTCGGGATTGTGGAAAATAAGGGTGCTGACAAAGGCGGCCGGGTTCTCGGTTCCCGGGTCGCGCGGCACGTCGAATGCCTCCAGTGCGACGGTAAACGGAAGAGGGACCCGCCGGTTGCCGAACCCGAAACGCACCACCTCACCGCCGACGGAAACGCTTTCGGTTTCCCCGGCGATGAACCATTCGGGCTCGCTGCGTCGCCCGTCGCCCAGGTCCAGCCAGCCGCGCACCCCGGTCAGGCCGCGTTCGGTGACGCCCGCCCCGGCGGGGGTACCGTTCACCTCGGTGATTTCCCGGTGATACTCGGCTTCCGGCAGGGCCTGTTCCAGGGTGACCGTCCAATCGGCCCATCCGGTATCCAGGGTTTCGCCCCGCTCCAGGATTCCGTGGTTGGTCGCGCCCTGGGAATTGGAGACGGCAAAAGCGACTCGCCCGGCTTCCAGGGGACGAAGCTGGAGCAGGGGCATGCCGCCCTGGCCGGTGGTTTCGGACTGCCGAATTTCATCGACCAGGCTGATTTGCGCCAGGCCTTCGAGATTTTCGAACGAACGATTCGCGGGGCGTTCCACAAGAACAATCTCCATCTCCTGGCCGCCCATCATGGCGCTGTTGAGTTTCAGGTGGACTCCCGGATTGGCGGAGCCGGGATTGGGGACCAGAGAGATATCCTCGCGCAGGCGATCGGAAAAACGATCGAACATTAGAGTCGGCTCGCGCGGCGGCTGCCGGAATACGTTGGTGTAGGCGCGTTGAAAGGCGCCTGCCAGAGACGCCTGTCCGGTGCTCAGCGAAACGCGTCGGGGGCGGTGTTCCGAGGGCGGATTCACGTTTACCGGAAAATCGACCAGGTAGAGGTCGCCGTCCGATCCCCAAAAATTGAGCGCCATCTGCTGGGTCACCATGTGCCGCTGGGCCGGTTCGCCCACACGCAGGGTGATGGAGCCTTCGATGCCGAAATGGCGTCCGATCATTCCTCCCATCAGCAGAATGATGATCCCGAGATGGGTGATAACAAAACCCGTGTGCCGTTTTTTCCAGGGTAACCGCGTGAATGTGGCACAGGCCAGGGTGATGCAGAGCAGGACCAGCCAGACGGTGAACCAGGGCGCCTGGTAAACGTAGTAGCGGGCGATCTGGGCGTCGAAGCGGCTTTCGTATAGGGTGCCGGCGGCCGAGGCGATGATGATGACGATAAACAGCCACATCGCCATCTTCAGCGAACCGAAAAGGTAGATAAATCGCCACATGGCGCTCCGGCGCCGGCGGTCGGCGCGGACGGCTTCCCTGGGAGTCGATTCCGGGGGCTGCGGCGCTTCGGTGGAACGTTTTTCGGTTGCGATTGCCTGGCTCACTTGGACGGATTGGTGAAGAGAAAAAGAAGAAAGATTAAAATGCCTTTCGCGCGGGAACAAACGGAAAGATTATTATATAAGGAAATATTCTACCGACGCAAAAATTTCTTATAGGAGGAGCGAAATTGAACCGGATATGAGGCTACGCATTTTCGTGGGGGTATCCGTGCCGGCCGGCGAACGATTCCGGAATTTAAGCGATTGATTATGCGTGGCTTAACCTGACTTTCGTTTGGGTCCGCCCGACGAAGGCGATGACAGGAAATCCTCTCCGCGCGCCCGCCGGGTTTTGCGCGGCGCCGGTCGGCGGCTTGCTTTGCTCTTGGTTTGGGGTACGGTGACGACCATGTCAGCCCAGGGCCAATTTCCCAACGAACAATCGGAAACCGGTGACTTCGAGCGGCAGGAAGACGCCTTTCGATCGCTGGTCGAAAGCTCACCCGCAGCGACGCATCCCGCCGCGGCCGGCCGGTATCACCTCTACGTTTCCCTGGCCTGTCCCTGGGCGCACCGGGCTTTGATTGTTCGTCGCTTACAGGGATTGGAAAATGCGGTGGGAGCTACGGTGGTCGACCCGGTGCGCGATGATGCCGGTTGGGCCTTTCGTGAGGGTCCCGGGCACGGTCTCGATCCGGTGAACGGGTTTGCCTTTTTGAGCGAGGCCTACCGGGCCACCGATCCCGATTTCGACGGTAGGGTGACGGTTCCGGTGCTCTGGGACCGGGAGAAGGGGGTGATCGTCAATAACTCGGAAGACGATATCTGCCGGATGTTCGGCGAGGTTTTCGCGCCGTTCGCCCGGCATCCGGTCGACCTGTTTCCGGTGGAGATCGAGGAGGAACACGCGGCGCTCAGCCGGAGGATTTACGAGAACGTCAACAACGGAGTCTATCGGGCCGGTTTCGCGACCCGGCAAAGCGCCTACGAAAAGGCGGTGCGGGCCTTGTTCGCGATGTTGGACGAGTTGGAGGAGCGATTGGCGAAACGGCGCTTTCTTTTCGGAGATGACCCGGTGGAGGCGGATTGGCGGCTGTTTTGCACCCTGGTCCGCTTCGATGCGGTCTATCACGGCCACTTCAAATGCAATCTGCGCCGTATTGTCGACTGCCCCCACCTGGAAGGGTACCTGCGCGATCTCTACCAATGGCCGGGCATCGCCGAGACCGTAAACTTGGACCATATCAAGCGCCATTACTACATCACTCACGACGACATCAACCCCACCGGCATCGTCCCCGTGGGTCCGGAACTGCACCTGGCCGACCCGCACGGCAGGGGAGCCTCATAGAGGCGCGGTCCACACGTTCCTCGGTTCCGGTGCCCGGGAACGCTGGGCATACCTGCCCGCCCGACCTCCAAGGAGACACGATTCCTGCCTTCAATCAGTGTCCCCATTGGAGTTAAGGGGTTGGCGGTAAGGTTGGCCACAAGGATTTGCATCGCTACGAGGCCGAGGGCTGCGGTTGACTTACGGGAGAGCCGCATCGAATGGACGGGGAGAAACCTGCTCAACAGTCACCACGGCGTTATCGGCTTGAAAGAGGGATCGCTCGAATACGAACACGGTCGGTTGACGGGCGGGAAGTTCGTCATCGATATGAATGCCATCTACGGATCGGGAAAGTTTTTCCGAAACCTCGGGATGCACCTCGTCAACGACATGATCGAGATCCGACTGCGGGTGGTCACCGCGTAAATGACCGGCTTCCCGCTCGCCGGCGGGAGCACCGGCCGTGGAGTCGTGCTTGGCGCTCCCGGCACTTCCGGACAAGCGGCGAGGAATCCGAATCCACCTCGGTGCCGATGGACGACCTATTCAAGGTCGGTATCGAACGCAAAGCGTGCGCCGGGCTCTCCGTCTTCCCTGGGTGAAGCGACAACACGACTTTCCGGCACCTCCCCGGATGCGGTGATAAACCGGTGCACGGTTTCAAATCGCGCCCGAGCCAAGTCATCCAGCGCCTCGTCTCCCAACTCGATCGCGTCGAGAAGCCGGCTTTCCATTTCCGCGAGTCCCAATTCGGGTTCGGATGTCTCCGCTTCGGCCGGGGAATCGGCCGGCTCCGGGATCAACGCCAGCAGATCTATCGAACCATCGGCTTCCCGCACGACTTTTCAATTCCCCGTTCTCTTCGATGACAACGTTCACCAGCATGCCCCCGGATACCGGGGTGTTTCTCGGTTCCGGGAGTTGACGCCCATGGGCTATTGATGCCCCGGGAGCGCGGGGATCGCTGCCCGCCGCGCCCATGGGATCTCAGTTTAGGCAATCCCAGCTAGGAGTTGGGTTTCGCCGACAGGCTGCTAGGCCGTGCGGCGCCTCCGCGCACGGAAGAACACGACGCCGGCGAGACTGAACAGGCCGAGAATGCCGGCATAGGTGGAGGGTTCGGGGATCACGGCAAGTTCCGCCAGAAACACGCGATCACCGACAAACGCGTTGAAATCTCCGCCTCCGGCTCCGCCGTAGGCGCCTCCGCCGGCAAATACGCTCTCGTTGATTCCGTGCAATTCGAAGAAATAGGAGGAGAATATGTTGAGGTCAAAGCCATAGAGCGAATCCGGAGCAAGCTCGATCGGGCTTTCAAGCGAAAACTGCAGCCAGACGCCGGTTCCGCTCAGATTATTCTGGACCCCGCTCCCGGGAGGATTCGGCACCTCGGAAATTGTGAAGTCTTCGCTGCGCAGCACGAAACCGGCTGTATCCGCAGCCGATGGATCCGTCACACGAGCCGTGATGACGGTATCGGTCGAGAAGTTCCACCAGGTGGTGTTGTCATTCACGTCCGAATCATAGTCGACGTGCCGCACCCAAAAAGACGAGAGTAAATAACCTGGCCCGGCGCTTCCGGTGGTGAAGGTTTGTCCCTGGTGAAAGCGGTCATGGGCCACGTACGTGTAGGCGTCATTATCGCCACCGTCGTTCCACGCCGCACCGTCGCTGTTGACATTCAAGCCGTCGCGGTTTGCCCCGGTGAAGTTGTGGATATCTTCGGGCCCCGGGGTCGGTGCGGCGGTACTGAAGACGAGTTGCTGCGCCGATGCCGATGGCGCGAATGAGCCAACCAAGACCGTCGCCAAAGTGAGGATCAGGATAAGGGGAAAGGGGAAGGTTCGTTTGATCGTATTCATCAGGGTTCTCTGGGATTCTTTGTTTTGGATATTGGAGGGTCAGTGCTCTCCGAATACGGGTATGTTTCAACGTATAACAATCTTGTCAACAAGAGATTGATTCGCGCCGGTACCGAAAAGGCATCAATTGCGGGGCAATCGCGGCTTACGGATCCCGAGGATTTGAGCTTGCCCGGGGGCGGAGTGATGGGATAGGAACTTCTCCCGCATGCCGTGCATGTGATTCAGGGCGTCGCTGCTTCCCTGGTATAAAGATTGGAATCCGCACCTCGAAACTCCCGGTCCAATGAATAAAAAAAAATCCTGCGACACCGCCCGCCTGCTTTGCCGGCTGGGCCGCCATCCTGACGACGATGGCCATCGTGGCGGAAGCCGCTACGATCACGGTGGAATTCAGTTCCACCGCCGAAGAGTCCGCCGCGTTCGAAGAGGTTAACGTCTACTTGTTTCCGTCCAATTTATGAAAATGATTCGAAACGCCTTTTTCTTGTCGAGCCCGCTTTGGGTGGCGGCAGCCGGTGCCAACGGTGCGGCGGATCCGCAAGCGGTTTCGTTGAAGGACGTCTACAATGACGCTTTCATGATCGGCACCGCTGTAAACGCAGGTATCGTCACTGGAAGAAATTCCGCGGCGGCTGATATTGTGATCCGTGAATTCAATACGATCACCGTCGAAAACTCCATGAAGGCGGGTCCGATCAACCCGCAGCCTGGCGTTTGGAATTTCGAACCTGCGGACGCCTTTGTGGAGTTCGGGGAGGCCCACGGTATGTTTCTGGTGGGGCATACACTGGTGTGGCACAATCAGACGCCGGATTGGGTTTTTGAGGACGAGCACGGGAACCCGAAGACGTCCGAGGCGTTGAAAGAACACCTGCGCAGCCATATTGAAACGGTGGCGGGGCGTTATGCCGGGCGAGTCCACGCCTGGGATGTGGTCAATGAAGTCATCGCCGAGGACGGATCGTACCGCCCCACCACTTGGGTGAACGGGATCGGAGACGGGGACGAACTGGTCAGGCTCGCGTTCCAGTATGCCGAACAGTACGCACCGGACGCGGAGTTGTATTACAACGACTTCAATGCCTGGCGGCCTTCCAAGCGGGATGGCATCGTGCGCCTGGTGCAAATGTTGCAGGAGGCCGGGATTCGTATCGACGGCGTCGGCATTCAGGGGCATTGGGGGTTGAATTTCCCGAAGTCGGAGTACATCGAAGCCGCCATTGACGCCTATGCGGATTTGGGGGTCAAAGTGATGATCACCGAAATGGACATCGACGTGCTGCCGCTGACCCGTGAAGGACAAATCATCGGCACTGGAATGGCGCACCCCCAGTTTCAACTCGAGGAGTTCAGGGAATACTTGAATCCCTGGCCGGATGGTTTGCCCGACGAAGTCGAACGGCGACACGCCGAACGCTACGCGGAATTGTTTGAGATTTTCTATCGCAAGCGCGACAAGATCGATCGCGTGACCTTCTGGGGCGTGCACGATGGTATGTCGTGGAAGAACGGTTATCCGATCCCCAACCGCACCAATTACCCGCTCCTCTTCGACCGCAACTACCAGCCGAAAGCGGCGGTCGAGGCCATCCTGCGCATCCCCGAGTGAACGAACAATCGCCAGCCTTCGAGGGATCGGTCCGAATTCAGGAACCGTTAGCCTACCCCGGGGGAGGTGAATAACCCAGACTCAGACTATGCTCACCATCCTCCTTATCCTCATAAGCATCGCGTTCATCGTAGTCTCCACCAGCCGATTTCATTTGCATCCGTTTCTGGCTCTGCTGGCCGCCGCTTTCTTTTTCGGGGTGTTTTCCGGTATGCCCCTCGGCGACCTCGTCAGCACGGTGAACGAAGGTTTCGGGACCACCATCGGCAACATCGGCTTGATTATTGTCGTGGGCATCATCATCGGCACGTTTCTCGAACATTCCGGCGGCGCCTACCGGTTGGCGGATTTCATGCTGAGAATCGTCGGGCGCAAGCGGGTGCATCCTGCCATGGCCTCCGTCGGTTATGTGGTTTCGATCCCGGTGTTCGCAGACAGCGGATTCGTCATTCTTTCCGCACTGAACAAGGCCATTACCAAGAAGGCCGGGCTTTCCCTGGCCGGGACGGCCATTGCTCTGTCGCTCGGTTTAACGGCGTCCCATACCATGGTCCCGCCCACCCCCGGGCCGATCGCCGCGGCGGGAATCCTCGAGGCGGACCTCGGCCGGGTGATTCTTCTCGGATTATGCGCCAGCATCGGCGGCTTGTTGGTGGCCATCATGTTCGCGGTCCAGATGGGAAAACGCATTTCCATCGATCCGGCACCGGAAATGAACGAAACGGAATTGAAAGCTCGATTGGCCTCGGCGCCATCGGCGGTAAAGTCCTTTCTGCCCATTGTGGTCCCCATCGTATTGATCGTTTTGCGGTCGTTCGCCGAGTACCCCACGGAACCCTTCGGATCGGGGGGGTTAAAAGATTTTCTCGGATTTATCGGGCATCCGGTGATCGCCCTGTTGATCGGCATGTTGCTAGCATTCCTGCTGCCGAAAAAATTTGATCGCGCCATGCTCGGAAGCACCGGGTGGGTGGGCGAGTCCTTGAAGAAGGCGGCGGTGATTCTTCTGATTACCGGCGCCGGGGGCGCCTTCGGACGCGTCCTCCAGCAATCCGATCTGGAATCGATCCTGGGGGGACTGGCGGAGATCCAGTGGCTGGGAATCTGGCTGCCGTTTCTGGCGGCGGCGTTCATAAAATCGGCACAAGGCTCGTCGACGGTGGCGATCATCACCACCGCCGCCCTGGTGGCGCCATTGATGCCCGCGATGGGCATGGAAAGCGAGATGTCCAAGGCGATGCTGGTGATTGCGATCGGCGCCGGTTCGGCCGTGGTTTCCCACGCCAATGATAGTTTCTTTTGGGTGGTCAGCCAGA
>PXBO01000091.1 GCA_003566885.1 Opitutia bacterium
CGGGCGCGCTTTACGGACGTCCGGATCTACAGCCAGCCGGATCGCGCCGCCCCCGGCTACAATCCCAACGAGGAACACGCACTCATTGCGGCCTCGCAGCGCTACGCCGACGGCCAGCCGCCCCCCGCGGCGTTCGCCTTGCGCAACGACCTGAACCTGAGCGACGAAGATGACCCCGGCTACACTTCGGAACCGTTTGTGCTCGTTGAGTATTTTGACACCGAACTCGATGCGCACGGCATGGTCGGTTATCATGTTTTGATTGAGGACGAGGAAACGTCGCCCACCGTCGGTGACGACGACCGGGAGTTTACCTACACGTTCACACCGATCCCAATGGACGCGGGAGAACCGGTCTTTGCGCCCTATCCGCTGAACCTCGTCATCGGCGCGGTTCGTTGCGGAGGAACCTTCGGGCGCGACGGCGGCTACGCGTTCAGCGACGACCCGGCGGCGCCATTCGGTCATCTCGAAGCGCCGGCGGACCAGCGTGTTTACTGGGAGGACCACCGCGGCCAGCCGTGGGCGGTCTCGGGAGGTGACGAGGCCCACCTGACCGCTTATTTCTTTTATCCGCTCCAGCCGGATTTCTGGTACGAGATCGACAACTCGGGGAACGGCCGGGCGGAGGAAACCGGCGACTGCATTCCGTGGTTGCCCGCTTTCGGGCCGGAGGCCGAAGGAGACGTCGTCCTCGATGGCGATCCCGACGAACCGGCGATCCGATTGCGCAACGTTCCCCGGCCCATCCGCTACCGGGCGGAGTGGCCGGACGACCTTCCGATTCTGAAGGCCGGGGAGACGTTGACGTTCCCCGGAGGCGAAAACCGTGCCGACGACGCCGGGCAACCGGGCCTTCCCGGCTCCATCGGCTGGGCGGCCGGGCAGATTGTCTTCGACTCGGCGAACCGGAACGCGATCAAGGAGAATTACACGACCGACTACATGGGCCGTCTCATCAATCCGCTCGAGGAACGAGTGGTGTCGATGCCGCGGACCGGGGACCTGGAGGCGTTTCTCGATCCCGCCGGAGACCACGTGCGCTCCGTGGGCGAGTATTTGGTTTTCAATGACCTTCCGCCGTCGATGCAGAAGCGGGTGCGTTACCACTCCCTGCGGGAAGAACTGATTCTGCGCGGCTTCATCAACGACCGCACGCTCGGCGATCCCTCCCTGACGGAATCGCCGCCGCCGCTTTACGCCGTCGAACCCAACGTCCTCACCGCCCCCGAGCGCGAGCGCCTGCTCGACCTCGTCGAAAGCGTCGCCTGGGTCGAGGCGGCCGAGGAACTGGCCGCCCTCAGCCGTAACCCCGCGTCTCTCTCGCCGGCTGCGGGCGACGGCTATTACGTCGGCCTCGAACCCTTTATCGAGTGCGACGCGCGGGGAAAACCGATCCTCGACGCCGACGACGAGCCGGTCACCGACGCCAGCTACGGCGAGCACGCCATGCAGCTCGGTCCCGGCCTGGCGGTCGTTACCAACCCTGCGCTCCTCGATCCCGCCGCCGGCCTCGAAGCCGGTTTTCTGACCGTTGCCGAGAACAATCACCCGGACATGGGCGCCGCCCCGGTCACGTTGCACATCATCCGGATTGACCCGGATATTCGTTACCGCGGCGCCATCCAGACAATCCTGCCGGAAAACGCGTTCGAGGAAAAAATCACGCTGCGCCATACCGGCGACTTCGGCGGCAATGTGGAGCAGGTTGTATTTGAATGGTACTTGCGCGAGGAAGACGGGCAATCGTCGCCCCCTCCCCATGTCGCCGGGCAGTCGTGGGCGCTCTTTCCCGACCCGAGCGGCCGCGAGGGCGCCGGTTACAACGAGATCACCCTGGAGGGAACCGGCGAGGTGCTGCTCCGGGACAATCTCGTTTTCTCCCGTTACCGTCACGCCAATGATCCGCCATTCGGCGAGTTCGGGGCTCCCGAGCCGGGTCCGGCGACCTGGGACTGGGCGGGAGCGGCCAACAACGATCCGCCCGACTACGTCGCGCAACTTGCGACGGGCTGGGTGAAACGCGTGCTCGACGCCATCAATCCCTACGAAGCCCGCATCCGCGATTTCAGCGAGAGCGAAAGTCCCGCAGGCTACGTCAGTATGATCCGCCAGCTCGGGCCGCGCTTCGAGGGCGCCGTCGCCCTCAACCCCGATAAAGGCGTGGTCGAGGGGGTCGGGCTCATCGAGCTCTATCAAACCGTCCTCAACCGCGCGATGGCCCTGAGCATTGACCTGAGCACGCCCGTCAGCAGTTCGGGGGTCAATGCCGCCATCCTCCTGGCCGCCACGCGTCTGCACGAGTTTCACATGCTGCTCGCCAACGAGGCCTACGCCGACGCTCAGGACCCGACCATCGGCTTCGGTACGACGAGCGGCGAGTACGGCACGCTGGCCACCACCATGCACGCCTTCCAGCAGCAGGTGCCGGGCCTGCTCGACGAGGAGCTCGCTCTCCTGCGCGGACGGTCGGGAACGGTCGGACGTCCCGTTTACAACCGCCTGATGTGGAATTTCACCGGGGGGCTTGGCGAGGCCGCTTACGCCATGGCTTACAACATCACTGATGTGAACCTCGACGGATTTGTCGACGCCCACGACGCCATGATCCTGTACCCGCAGGGTCACGGCGACGCGTGGGGCCATTACCTCACCGCCATCCGCTACCATTACGACCTTCTGCGGCACAGCCACTTCTTCTGGGAGCCGCGAAGCGAGCTCTTCAACGTCCTCGATACCGTCATCGACGTCGATTACATGGACGAGCGCCGCTTTGCCCAGGCGGCTTCGGCGCGGGCAAAGGCCGGGCGCGAAATCGTCAATCTGACCTACCGGCAGCGCTACGTCGAGGATCCCGCCGGGCAGTGGCAGGGCTATACCGATACCGACGAAGACCGCGCCTGGGGTGTGACCGGTTGGGCGCGGCGCGCCGGGCAAGGCGCCTATTTCGACTGGGCGGTGGCCAACGCCATCCTGCCGAGCGAGGATCCGGTCCACGACGGCGGCATCCAACGGATCGATCGAACCACGGTGACCGATATCGACGCCGTCGCCGCCAATCTCGGCGAGGTCCAGGCGGAACTCGACCGGGCGGATCGCGGCCTCAACCCGTTGGGGCTTGATTCCGACGTCGTTCCGTTCGATATCGATCCGATCCGGATTGACCGGGAAGTTGCCGGGGCGACCCATTTTGAACAAATCCATGAGCGCGCGGTGAAGGCCCTCCGGAATGCGCGCACGGTTTTCGATTATGCAAATCGTCACGACAACCGGATACGGGAAATCGCCGATACGGAAGAAGCGTTTCGGCATCAGGTCCGCCAGCACGATACCGACTACCGAAACCGCCTGATCGAGGTTTTCGGCACGCCGTACGCCGGCACCATCGGCACGGGACGGGCCTATCCGGCCGGTTACCGGGGACCGGATCTCGCGCTCTGGATGTATGTGGACGTCAATGCCGTCACCAACGCAACGGTTCCCGGGGCGCCCGATTCGGGCGAGGACTTCACGTTCCGCGCGGCGTTCCAGGGGTTTCGCCAGCATATTGCCAATGTCGACGAGGATTTTCAGGACGTTTTCACCACGTATTTTCTCAACGATTATGCCGACACGTCGGAGATCGAAGACGTCGAGTTCCTGGAAGCGGGCATCGTGGAGCTGGACCTGCCGGCGACCTCGGGAAGTTATTCGTTCCAGGCGCCGGCCGGATGGGGAGAACGCGACGCACCGGGTGACCTGCAGCGGATTCTCCATGAGATGCTTCTGGCCGAGGCCGATCTTCTGTTGGCGGTCGGCGATTACGGCAGCCTGGTCGGGCGGATCGCCGACACCATGGATCTGATTGAGGCAAGGCACGATATAGGCGCCGAAAAGATCAAGATCAAGGAAGGCGAACGCACGGAAGTGGAATCCTTTGCCCGGACGGCACGCAGGCTTCGATTAGCCGCGGCGTTGGCATCCGTGAGCGCCGATTATGTCAAGGGCGCGGGAGATTTTGTGGCCGAAGGCGTGCCTAAAATGGTTGGAACGTCCAACGACGTCACTTTTCCGGTCCGCCTAATTGCGAAGAGCGTGGGGCTCATTGGATCCACGGCGTTAAACACTGTGGCCGCGGGCCTGGAGCACGGAGCCCGAAGAAATGATGATTGGATCACCCTGGAGGGGTTGGACACCGAGATCAAGATCATGAAGGAAGACCTTGAGTACGCGTTGCGCGAACACCTGAAGGAACTGGAACAGCTCTTCCGCAACGAGGCGTCCGGCCGCATCGAAATTTTCAAACGGCAGGAGGCGCTCCGCGACGTGGCGGACAAGTTCCGGGCGAAGCTTCAGGAGGGAATCCGCCTGATCGACGAACGGCGCGACTTCAATATCAAGGTCGCCGGTGTTACCCAGCGCCAGCGCTACCGCGACATGACCTTCCGCATCGCGCGCAACGACGCGCTTCAGAAGTACCGGGCCGCTTTCGACCTCGCCGCCCGTTACACCTACCTCGCGGCCAAGGCCTACGACTATGAGACCAACCTCGATCCCAATCACGCCGGATCGGCACGAAGGCTTCTGGAAGAGATTGTCCGCGAACGTCTGATCGGAGAGATTCAGAACGGCGAACCGGTTGTCGGGCAAGGCGGCCTTGCCGGAATACTCGCGGTGATGGGGGACAACTTCGACGTGCTTCAGGGGCAGCTCGGATTCAACAATCCGCAGACCGAAACCGGGCGCTTTTCCCTGCGCCGCGAGTTGTTCCGCATTCATGAAGGGAGCGAGAGCGACGCCGCGTGGCGGGCTGCCCTCGAGGACGCACGGGTCGATGACCTCTGGCTCATTCCCGAGTTTCGCCGATACCTCCGCCCGCCCGCTCCTCGCTCCGACGGGCCTCTGCCCGGCCTGGTGATCCCGTTCTCGTCGGAAGTGGTTTTCGGAAGGAATTTCTTCGGACGCTCGCTCGGCGGCGGCGACAACGCCTACGATCCGACCCACTTCGCGACCAAGATCCGTTCCGTCGGCGTCTGGTTCGACAACTACGACCCATGGACGCTGGCGGCGACGCCCCGGATTTACCTCGTTCCCGTCGGCTACGACGTGATGACCGTGCCGACCGCCGGCGATCTGCGCGTGCGGTCCTGGAACGTCGTCGATCAGCGCATTCCCGTTCCGCACGCCGTCGGTCAATCGCACCTCGACAATCCCGAGTGGCTTCCGGTCCGGGACAGTCTCGGCGGGCCGCTGGCGGAGATCCGTCGGCATTCAAGCCTCCGCGCCTACGGCGACAGCGGCTTCTTCGACCCCGCCGAGATGACATTTGATAGCCGCCTGATTGGTCGTTCGGTCTGGAACACAAAATGGCTCCTGATCATCCCCGGGGGCACCTTTCTCGAAGACGGCGAAGAGGGCCTCGATGCGGCGATCCATGGGCGTCTCCTGCCGGGAACCGAGGATGGTGAACGCGACGGCGACGGCATCCGCGACATCCGCCTCTTTTTCCAAACCTACAGTCACTCGGGAAATTAGTATGAACACAGCGAGTATTCAATGCACCTTTGACCGCCGAGCCCTCGTCTGCCTGTTGTGCCTGGCTCCTCTTGTCGCAAGTGGAAGCGCCGACTTTATGAGGACGCAGACGATCGAGATCGAGTCGGGCTGGAACGCGGTGTTCCTCGAGGTGGAGCCGCTGGATTCCGCACCGGAAGCCGTCTTCGACGGCACGCCGATCAAGATCGCGGCGGCGTGGCTGCGTCCCGTATCCACGTTGGAATACATTGCGAATCCGGAATCCAAGCCCTGGAACCTGTCGGGCTGGAGCGTGTGGTTTGCCCCGGAGCGTGAGGATGCCTTCCTGGCGTCGCTCTACGCCATCCGCGGACAGCAGGCATATCTCGTGAAATCGAGCGAGGCGTTCCAATGGGAGGTCGAGGGCGCGGTGCGTCACCGTTCGATCCGATGGCGGGCGGGCTCCTTTAATCTTCAGGGCTTCAATGTCGATCCCGCCGCTCCGCCGACATTCGCGGAGTTTTTCGCCGGCGCCGAAGGACGAGTCGGCGGGAGGGTTTACCGTCTTCTCAACGGCGAATGGCGTCCGGTCAACAACCCGACATTGACGCGCCTGCGGCCGGGCGAGGCCTATTGGATATATAGTCGCGGCCGGACCGACTACCAGGGACCGGTCACGGTTCACGGCCTGGCGGGCGGAGCGCTCCGGTTGTCGCCGGCCACGGGAGAGGCGCGTATTTCGATTCAGAATACCGGCGCGGGCATGACTGACATAGGGCTCGGCGTGGCGGGCGGCAGCCTGCCCCTAATGGAAGTGCGTAACAACGGATTTGATACGGAACGCCATCCAATCGTCGAAAGCACGGATTGGGCCGGCCTGGCGCCCGGACAGGCGGCCGTTCTGCGTCTTTACGGCCGTTCGCCCTCCGGGGCGACCGATTCCGCCGACGCGGTTTTGAAGATAACCGCCAACGGAGTGATCCAGTGGATCCCGGTGCATAACGCGAATCTGCCGAACGAGGGACGACCATGAAAGCACGTTCAACCAGGTATGATCGTATCCACTCGTACGTGACGAATAGGACGCCGGTGAGGTTTCTGTTTACCGTTGCCGCCGTCCTTTTCCCCGCCGCCCCGGCGCTTGCGTCCATACCCGAGCCGGAGACGCTGCTCTACGGACAGGTGATTCAACGAGACGGTCAATACGAGATTCTCGCGACGGAGGGAACGCTGACATGGACCCTCCTCGATTCCGGCGGAGGCGAGCGCGGTTTTTCAACCGGGCTTGATTCGCTCGGCGACGGCCTGTTTTCCTATCGCATGCGCCTTCCCCACCAGGCTCTCGCCGCCGGAATCCAGGTTGATTCCGGACACCTTCCGCTTGGCTATAATCCTGAATCCTACACCCACGCGACGATTGCGGTGGACGGGCGCCCGGCAAGACTGGTTTCCGAGACCGGAGAGGCGTTTACCGTGTTTCAGCGGGCCCGGTCGGCGACGCATAGGGTCGATATCGAAGTGGATTTCGACATGACCGACTCCAGCGGCGACGGAATTCCTGATTGGTGGAAGAGGCATCATGGTCTCAATCCCGACGACTGGGACGCCAATACCGATTTCAGCGGCGATGGAATCACCGCGCTTGAAGCTTACGAGCAGGGGTTGAATCCATGGGTGGATTCCGATGACCCCGTGGCGACCTGTATCGCGGTTGCGGAGACGGAGGTGTTCCGCCGGCCGGGACGGGTGGTTCCGGTTACCATTCATTTCGACGAGGGCCTTCCGGAAGACGGAGCGGCGATTTCTTTTGTTCTCGGCGGGACTGCAGAGCGCGGAACGCATTACACCGTCGTTGCCGAGCTATGGGACGAGGAGGGCCTGTCCTACGAAACGGTTGCGATTGAAGACGACAAAATCCCGTTTCTTGCCGCCCCGGGTGATAGTTCGCTCGATCTCGCCGTCGTGGTCCTGCCGAGTGCCGATATCGAAAGTACGCTTTCGCTGTCGATCACAATCCCTTCCGGCGATGCAACGAATCCGGAGCAGGCGGGATGTGGTGTGGAGATCGCCTTGTTGGGATATTCGGAGACCTTCGAGGAATGGATCGCCGAGCGTCTCGGCGTCCTGCCGATCGACCCGGCGGAGCACGCCTTGCACACGAACGAATACGGAATCGCCTACATCTTGGACTACGCCTTTCCCGGCGATGCGTCCGAAGGCATCCGGGCGCCTCGAGTGTTTGTAAGAGACGACCTCCTGCACGCGGTTTTCGAATACAATGTCGCCGCGACGGATCTTCGCTACGTCGTCGAAGTATCGCCGGACCTGGATTCCTGGGTGGCGGCGGAGGGATTTCTGGAGCCGGTGACCCTTCCCGGCTACGATGCGGGCGATTCCCTGGCATTCCGTGCCCTGGAGACCGTCGATCAATCCGAGTGGCGATTTTTGAGGGTGCGGGTGGAACTTGTGACTCCCTGAATCGTATGAGAAACAGGTATCAGCATTGTGCCATCGAGTTTGTCCTGTCCTGGAGGAAGCGATTAGGTGTCCCGTTGCTTTTTGCGGCGTTTGCCGGGTTACTGTCGGCTTGCGGCCCGCCCGAGGCGGCGACCGACGACGATGTTCTGGCCGTTGTCGAACGGCGGGAAATCCGGGTGGCGGATTTCGAGCGCGAGCTGGCTCGACGGACCGGCGGGAACCCTCACGCCATCGATCTCCGGGCGCTCCTGGACGAGATGGTGGAGCGGGAGGCTCTGCTGGCGCTGGCCCGGCGGTTGGACATTGATGCCGATCCGGAGGTGCGGCGGGCGATGGAAAACGTCCTCCTCGGTGCCCTGCGGCAGCGCGAACTGGAGCCGCGTTTGAACGACATAGTTGTGGAGGACGAAGAAATCGAGGCTCTTTATCAGGCCGAGGCGGAGAACAATCGCCGTCCGGCCCGCGTGCGGCTCGCTTTGCTTCAACTGCCAAAGGGGGAAGGCATCCTGGAGCGTTTGAACCAGGCGCGCGAAGACGCTCGGGACATCCCTGCCGAGGACGGGTTTGGGGCGCTGGCTATTCGTTATTCGGAAGACCAGGCGGGCCGTTACCGGGGAGGCGACATCGGATGGCTGGAACTTAACGATCGATCCACCCGCTGGCCGCCCGAGATTTTGGAGGAGGCATCCCGTCTCACTGATCCGGGAGCGCTCTCCCCGTTGATCCAGGCTGGAGATACGGTCTATTTGATTCGCCTGATGGAAAGAGTCGAGCCGGCGTTGCCGTCATTGGACGACGCGGCACCCGCCGTGAGGCGCCGGATTTTGATGCGGAAGCGGCAATCGGCGGAACAAGAATTCCGTGAAGAAGTGCACGCTTCGATCCCCATCCAAATATTCCCGGAGACCCTCTCGACACGGTTTCTTGACCGGGACGATTCCGCGTTCCCTTCGAGATCCCTTCCTCCGGAACTCTCGGATTGAAACGTTTGATGTTTTGCGAGGTACCGAACGCAATACAAAGGGGTCAGGCCGAACGTTGTTACGGTTTTTGGTTCCCGTTCAAATGAACGCGAGTTTGCAGTGGGTCGACGCTCCTCAGGTATGGTGCGGCGGCAATCCAATTAACACGGTAATGGAAAAGTATAAGCAGCCGGACGGCGGACAATTACTAATGAAACGAACTTTCATCCGGGAATCATCGGATATTTCAAAAGTGTGTCGATGGGCTCGGGAGTACGATATCATTTTGATTCGCCTTTTTTGGAGGGCGGTGCTCCGTCGCCGCCGCGGTTGTCTTCGGATGCCTGGCGCGTACGGGTGCGCCCGGGACGGCGGCACGGACGGAGCCGTGCCCTCCAGTTGGGATCCTGGGGATGGCTCGCTCTCGGTGCCTCGGCCGCGATCACAGAGTCTCGCCAGAAAAGTCCATATCGATTTTCGAATTCAGTGGGTTGGGCGCTGGCACGGGGTACTCTGATCAGGAGAATTTTTCCTTGGTGTCGGTTGTGACTCGGGTTCCGGATCTGCAGGCATTAAGGCTGACCTTGCGCGGCGTTGGGTCGAGATCCCTCTACACGCACCTTGACGTGAAACTTACCTGCATTTTAGAATTTCAAAATGAGCTATTATCCCGCTTCCTGGTTTTTTTGTGGCGTTCTGGTTTTCGGTGGCCTTGTTTGTGGTGGTGGACCGGAGATTGAGGCGGGTGATCCGGAAAGCGGGGTTGGGCGTGTCATTCCCGGCGTCGGTTCGGTTGATGGGGCTGTGTTGGACCCGGAAAAGCCGGCTCCGCGAGAGTTGGTATTGAAAACGTTTCGACAAATGTTAGCTCTGTCTCCGGAGGATCAGATCAATTGGGACAAAGCGGTGGAGGCGGGGCGCATACCGCGGAACGTTCAAGTTTTGCACGAGTACCTTCATGGTCGGCCGCACGAGGGCGTTTGGGACGAGGTGCCTCCGCCCGAAAGGCGGATACTCCCGGACGGACGAGAGGTGGGGGTGTTTCCAGTGGAAGTTCTCGGTCCAAACCTTGGGGCAAACGTAACCCAGGAGGACTTGGACCAACTGCTGCCGGAAATAGCCGATGCTCAGGAACGAATTGAAGCGTATTCGAGAGCGCGGTACGATGAGCCGCAACCCTGGAGTCGCGTCCGATTTGAGCCCGAGGATTTTGAAATCGCAGTTGCCCACGAGGAGGAACAACCGGGGACGGAGAAGAAAGTGATTTCCCGGGGAGAAGCACGCTTGGAATATTTCGTAGAGCGAGAACGTCTGCTCAACGGTCGGCATGTCCACCGGGCATGGCAAGTCACGGATGGTCATGGTCAGTCCACTATGTATCTCAATTTTACCGAAGAGGGCGCCAAGCTTATCGCTCGGGCAACTCGCGAGGGGGTGGGAGGGTATCTGGCTCTGATGGTAAGAGGTGAGCTCCTATCCGTTCCGCAGATTCGCGCCGAGATTACGGGAAGGGAAGTGAGCATAACCGGTGTCGATCCCGAAACATTCCAGGCGATTATCGATGAAGGGATATCGCGGTTTCTGGACGGGACGAGCGATGCCCGCGAACAGTAAAGGCGGACAGGTTCCCGGAGACCGGCCTTAACCGGGTGGCAGTCGGGCTGGATTAATCTCCAGTCCTATATCCTGTGGCGACCGAGTTTACCTCGGGAGTTGCAGCGGCTCCGGTTCTCCGGACATAAAGTCCGTCGCCACAGGAACTTCAATCTTCGATCTCAACCTCCACTATAAGCTACTTAGCCGTCGGCCTGGCGTTTACGGTGTAGGAGCGCATGCATCGACTCGACCGAGCTTGTCGCGGGCGACGTGGCGGGAAACCTGCGTAGCGAGCGGAAAGGGCCGGGAGGTGGGGCGGTTTGTCTGGCGGGGCTTGCCCGAGTGGTCGCGCACGTGGGGGCCGTAAAGGGTGTCGGCCTGCCACATTTCGTTGGCGTAGCGTTTGGAGAAAGCGAGACGCTTTTTCGAACGCACTTCGCTCCGGGGCTTGATCAG
>PXBO01000055.1 GCA_003566885.1 Opitutia bacterium
CAGTCTACTGACCGGCTCCGCTGACGATCCCCAGCTTGAGCGGGAACTCCGTACCGAGATGATGACGGCAGACCGGGTGGACATTCTCGTCTCGTTCATCAAGTGGTCGGGGCTAAAGCTTTTGTTACCCGCCTTTGAGTCCCTGGCTGAAAGAGGCGTGGAAGTAAGGATCATCACCACGTCCTACATGGGTGCTTCCGATCCGCACGGCGTCGAGTGGCTGGCAGCTCAACCTCGTTTCTCGGTTCGCGTCTCTTATGACACCGAGCGCACCCGCCTGCATGCGAAGGCTTACCATTTCATTCGCAAGAGCGGTTATTCCACGGCCTACATCGGCTCGGCCAACATGAGCCATCCAGCGATGACAAGCGGGCTCGAATGGACGGTCAAGGTGACTGCGCAGGACATGCCGCATATCCTTGCCCGCTTCGCGGCGGAGTTTGAGACCTACTGGGCGCGGGAGGAATTCGTCGCCTTCGACGCAGCCCAGGCTCCCCGGTTTCGCGAGGCGATTTCCTATGCGAAGCGGTCAACTCCCACAGACGGCCCGCACTTTTTTGCAGACATCAAGCCACACGCATTCCAGGAGCGAATTCTCGAAGCGTTGCTCGCTGCTCGAATGGCCGGATCGTACCGGAATCTGGTGGTCGCTGCCACCGGGACCGGAAAGACGGTGATGGCCGCCTTCGACTACGCTCGTTTTCGCGGCGAAAATCGGCGGGCATCCCGGTTGCTTTTCGTCGTTCACCGGAAAGAGATCCTTCAACAGGCGCGCGATTGCTTCCGAGCGGTCCTTCGGGACTTCAACTTTGGCGAAATGCTTGTCGATGGAGAGGCCCCCGAGCATTGGGAGCACGTCTTCGCATCGGTGCAAAGCCTGAACAACCGGAGGCCGTGGGACCGGTTCGGGCCGTCGCATTTCGACTTTGCTATCGTTGACGAGGCGCATCACGGCGCCGCCAGCAGTTACCGGCCTCTCTTTGAGCATCTGCGACCCAAAGTTCTGCTTGGCTTGACCGCGACGCCCGAGCGGATGGACGGCAGCTCAATTCAGCCTGATTTCGACAACGAATTCGCCGCCGAGATACGCTTGCCCGAAGCATTGGAGGAAAAACTGCTTTGCCCGTTTCATTATTTCGGCGTCTCGGATCCCGTGTCGGTTGCCGAAGAACGGTTCTGGAAGAACGGCAAGTATGACGCGAGCGCCCTTGAGGAGGTTTACAGCGGAGATGATCTGCGGGCGAAACTGCGACTTGATGCCATTTGGAAAAGCATCGAGCGTTACCAGCCTGATCTGAGCAACACCCGCGCAGTCGGCTTCTGCGCCGGTGTCAGACATGCTGAATACATGGCGAGTAAATTTCGGTCCGCCGGACTAACCGCCGAGGTTGTCCTGGGGACGACGCCGCGTGATGTCCGAACCGAGCGGATACGGGACTTTCGAGAAGGAAGGATTACTTTCCTATTTACGGTCGATGTTTTCAGCGAAGGCGTGGACATCCCGGAAATCAATCTCGTTCTTTTTCTGCGCCCAACGGAAAGCCTCACGGTCTTCCTTCAGCAGCTCGGACGCGGACTGCGCCATGCTCCGGAAAAAGAGTGCCTGACGGTGCTCGATTTCGTTGGCCAGGCCCACCCAAAGTATCGCATTGACCGGAAATTCAGCGCCCTGCTGCGAACGAATCGTCGTCGCATCGACCAGGAAATCGAGAGAGATTTCCCGAACCTGCCCCCTGGCTGCAACATTCACCTCGAACGTGTCGCCCGCGAACACGTGCTCGCCAACATCCGGCAAAGCCTCGGCAACCTGCGGGCATTTATTCCCGAAGCAATCCAGACCTTCGAAGCCGAAACCCAGCAGGAGCTGACCTTCGGGAATTTCGTCCGTGAAACCCAATTATCGCCACTGGAGATTCTGAAGAATCGCACCTGGTCCGAATGGAAAGACCTCGCCCATGGAACAGAAACTGTTCAGGACCCGCACCTTGCCGATGCTCGGACAGCCCTCCGTCGCCTGGTACTCCGCACCGATCCCGATTTCTTGAAGAAAGCCATTCGAGTTTCCTCCGAAGCCGTCGCGGAGGATCCATCTCACTACAGTCTGACCGAAGGCGAAGCAAACGCTCTCCACTATCTATTGTGGTCGCAAAAAGGGGAGGAATTGGGCGTTTCCACGCACCGGGATTCCTTCCACCGCTGGCAGCAAAACCGCTCAGCCGCCGCCGATTTCGTAGAAATCGCGAAATGGCGCCTGAGCCAGCACCCATTTCCCACCGAACCCGTCGATGTCGGAGTTCCCTGTGACCTTCGCCTCCACGCCGCCTACGGCCTCCGAGAAATCACAGCCGCTTTCGGCAAGGCCAACCTCGAGACAACCGGCCCTACCGGAACCGGTGTGGTTCATATCAAGGCGCCGAAAGCCTACCTCCACCTCGTGACCTTCCGGAAGGAGGAAAGGGATTTTTCACCCACCACACGCTACAAGGACTACCCGATCAGCCGAACCCGGCTCCATTGGGAAAGCCAGGCCGCTACCACACAAGCCAGCGCGACCGGCCAGAACTACATCCATTTCCGGGAACGCGGCTACACGATCCTCTTCTTCGCCCGATTCGAAAAGAGCATCGAAGGCACCACTGCGCCATTCATCTTCCTGGGCCCCGCCACAGATCTCCTCTCCTACGAATCCGATCTCCCGATCCAGATGGTTTGGGAACTGAAGCACCCCATGCCCGCCGAACTGTTTGAAGCGGCCCGGCCTGCATGATAAAAGTTCACCTCCTGCCCATCCCGCATGGACTTTACAGAAGTTCCGGCCGACGAGTTTAGTGCCGAGCGGGCTTCCTGCTACGAGAACAGCAATGGGAACTTGGGCTGGCCCAATGGATCTGCGACAAGACGGGTGCGCATGCTGCTGGCTTGCCGACGCTTTGGACCATATGCGCTCCGAGTCCTTCCGCACCTGTCGATCGATGCCGTCGGAGTGGACGCATGAGTCAACAAACAACTGCTCCGTTCGACCCCGGCCGGTCAGCTGTGGAGCCGTAATCCGTAGCAAACGGACTTGCTATCCTGCTGCGAATGCGGTTATTGCTCCTGAATAAAACCCGATTTAAACCGTAAACTGCGGAAGACTTGCAAGAAAAATAATGGCGACAGGAAATAAGATTACGCCTTCGAGTCCTAGAGTCGCATCTCTCCTATCCGACGTCGAACGCGGCAACATCAAGATACCAGTCTTTCAGCGCGACTACGTTTGGACAGACGAACAAATTATCAGTCTTTTAGATTCGGTATATCGCGGATACCCCGTAGGATCTTTGCTGCTTTAGTCAACGATAGAAGACCTCCGGTTCGAAAGAAACGTTGGCGGATTTGTGCTCCCAGAAATACCGGAGGATTACCCCGTTAACTATATTCTCGATGGGCAACAGCGGCTCACAACCCTTTATGGAGTGTTCCACTCAGATGCAGAAACAAAGGACGCAGAACTGGCTGATCGATTCAATATCTGTTATATTCCTGAAGACGATGAATTAGTCCATCACCTTGGCACATCTGGAAAGCGGAGGATATTTCTACGTGATATATTTAATACCACAAAGCTTCTATCGCAGCTGAAGAACTTTACTGAGGAAGAGCAGGAAAAGATTGCCGGAGTGACGGAAAGATTCAAAGATTATGAGTTCCCGATAGTGACGATCAAGGAAAGGACTAATGCGGAGGTCTGTGCAATATTTCAGCGCATCAACTCCTCTGGAACGCCTCTTAGCAATCTTGAACTGCTTACAGCATGGACATGGTCAGATAAATTTGATCTTCGTCGTGAGATCGAAACATTGCTCGATGCGCTGAAGGACAAGGGGTACGAACAAATTGACCAAGGTTTATTGATGCGATGTTTGGCTGCAGTTTCGACGGATTCGATTGATTCCGATAAGCTGGTCGACATCCCGTCGAATCAGTTGGTTGCCGGAATGAAGAGTGTAAAGTCCGCTCTCTACGCAACGGTCGATTTTCTGGAGGGACAGCTAAAGATTCGCAACGTAACCTTTCTTCCGTTCCCTTTGATGGTCGTCCCGATTGTATTTTTTTTCGCAAGGATTGAGAAACCAACAGCGAAGCAAATTGAACAGCTGAAGAAATGGTTTTGGCATTGCTCTTTCACGTTGAGGTATAGGGCAGGAACGAACCGCATGGTCTTGGCGGACTTGGGTGCGATGGAGGAACTGGCATCAGGGAAAAATCCGTTTGATTTCACGAGTTTTGAGGCGGACGAAAGCCTTTTCCGGAAGACTTGGCGAATTAATTCAACAGCAGCTAAAGTTGCAATATGCATGTTGGCGCAACTGCAGCCGAAGACATTCTTGAGCGGTAATGACATTGACCTAGGGAGAGTTTTGGCTGCTTATAATGCGAGAGAGTTCCACCACATATACCCCAAAGGGTTCCTCGCGAATGAGAGTATACCGTTTCACGAAGCCAATTTGATAGCGAATATTTGCTATTTGTCTGCGGCGGACAATAAAGCCATAAGTGACGCGGCACCACGAGACTACTTTAAGAAAATCCCTGTAGGTAATCGCGATGAAATATTCGACGCAGCATTGATTCCGACGGAGGCGAGGTCTGGTGAGTTATCTTATAAGGAGTTTTTGGATAAGCGGGTGGAAGCACTAGCCCAGACGGCTAAAACGCTTGTGGTGAACGGGCGGTTGTAATCATGAAGGGGAGTTGCTTGTTGATGGTGGCACTGGAAAGCCAGATGTCGAGTCAGCGGTGACGACTTTCTTTCTTCTGCATTGGCGAATGGGGGGCAGACGTTTGCCTCCTTCCTTGCTTTGTCTCCCTGATTTTTACCAATCTGTCCGGGTTTCGGTCGCGAAAAAACCGTAGGCTGATAAATGCGCAGGGCAGTCAGTGTCAGAGCCCTTGAAATAACACTTTACGAGCCTAAATCGGGCGGCCTGCTGGTCCGGAGGGCACTTTCTACACCTTCAGATTTCGGCACTTCTGCTCGATCTGGTGGCAGATTCGCTGGATTTGCTCGGGGGAGAGGATGGGGGGCTTTGTAATGAAAATCTTCGGGATTTCCTTCGTATTCACAACATGGACCGGGTTGCGTCCGGTCCGCTCGACCCACCAGCCGGGGAGTGTGAGTATGGCCTCGACTTTCACTTTCTCGCCGGTTGCGCTCGACAGCCAGGTGGCGAGGTAGTCGGCATTGCGTTTCGCTTGCTCCAGGCCGTGGGTGTCCCATCCCCACGGGAAGTTCAGTCGAGCGCCGTCAAAGACGACCTTATTTTCCGCTTTTCCCTTTTCCCCGATCGTCTTGCGACGAGTCTTTGTCTCAATCGCGTACACGCCCGACTGGCCCACGACCACATGATCGATGTTGAAATCATCGAACTCCAGATCGTGGAAAACCCGGAAGCCATCCTTGAGAAGCTGGTTGAGCTCTTCGCCGACATAGCGCTCGCCTTGGAAGCCGAGTTCGTAGTCGCGGATCATCGAAGGTATTCGTCGCCCCCAGATACCGAAAGAAGTGCCGACGGCGGCAATTACCCCAACGGCCGCCACCGCAAATTCCGGGAGGGACAGGTCTCTTCCATGGAATAGGAGGAAGAAGAATCCGCCGAGAAGGAGAGGAGCGGTGATAGCTTTGTAGTAATAATCGTCTAACCCGTCATAAAGTTCCTGAATTTTCAGACGAACGCCTTCGCCTGCCGGCCGCATCAGTAGACCGGAAAACGGCGATTTCGATTCCAAGTGGCGTTTTCGTTTCTGGTGAACGATTTGAAAGAAGATATAGGCGACCGGTGCGAGGCAGATGGCGAAGAGGACAAGTTTCGGAAAAATCGGAATTGAATCAGGGAATTCGAGTGGGGTGTAAAGCCGGAAGCGGGCTCTTTTCCGGTATCCGTTGTTATTGATGAAGTCTTTACAACACAGTGAGCAAGCCGTTGGGGTCAGAGAAGCCATAAAAGTTAACGAGACAGGGGCCGTTTCTACGAGCCTCATCCTGCCAAGCCGTGATGGAGGCGATGGCTCCGGGAGAAGTCCATCCTGGACGCATGCTGGTGCCGTCGGCGACCTGGGGGAGGCGGCCGGAGGAAAATTCCGAAGTTCGAATGTCGAACTCGAAGCCGACGGGTTGGCGGAAATTTCGAACGGGGCGGGCTGAACGGGGACGGAGGGAGCGGCGATGATCCGGCCTTTCGGCAGCTCTGCGCATCGTAGCCTCTGGCGGAGTTGGCTCATTGCCGCCAAATCGGAAGTTGCTCTTTTGGAGGCGGATGTTAGCGTCCTTTAAATGCTTTTCAAACGACAAAGATTTCTCCTGGCGTTCCTCGATGCGTTCGGGGGCGAGATGAAGCACCTGGATTTTCAGAAGCTTTTGTTTATCTACTGCATGGAGGCGGAGGAGCCGTGGTATGAATTTATTCCTCATCGTTTCGGCGGCTTTTCGTTTACCAGCCACGCCGATAAGCGGAAACTGGTCGAGAAGGGATTCCTGGACGAGAAGGAGGATTGGTGGGTGCTCTCTGAGCGGGGAACCTCTGCGGCGACGCTGCCGGATGCGGAGTACAAGAAGGTCGGCCGGTTCGTAAAAGCGAGGGGCGGCCTGCGGGGCGAGGTGCTTGTTGCTGAAGCATACCGGCGCTATCCGTATTACGCCACGCGCAGCGAGATAGCCCACGACTTGCTGGCACCGGATCTTGAGGCGTTGGCCTCGATCGATGCGGCGCGATGCTCACGCGGAAAGCCGGGGGTTTGCACTATTGGCTACGAAGGAAAATCACTCGAAGGTTACTTGAACCGCTTGGTCCGAAACGGGGTGACACTCCTTTGCGACGTTCGCCGAAATCCTCTCAGCAGGAAGTACGGATTTTCCAAAGGGGCTTTGGTCAAAGGTTGCGAAGCCGTGGGCATTCATTACCAGCACCTGCCTCAACTTGGCATTCCGTCGGAGAGCCGCCGGCTGCTTCAGACTCAGCAAGATTACGACGAGTTGTTCGCGCGGTATGAACGTGAGAGCCTGCCGAAACAAATGGCAGCTTTGATATTGATCCGGAACTGGGTCGACGAGGGCGAGCGCGTGGCCTTAACCTGTTATGAACACCTGCCTGAGCAATGCCATCGCCATTGTGTGGCGGAGGCGCTTGAACAGGCCTTTGGAGCGAAGTTTTCTCCCCGGCACCTTTGAGTCCTCTCAGAACCCGCCCGTCATGCCCCGCGAGCGCATACTTATTACCGTCAAAACCTACCCGACGCTTTCGCGAACATACGGCGAAACCGTTTGTACCGCGGGTGTACGCGAGGATGGATCCTGGATCCGGCTTTATCCGGTTCCTTTCCGCAGATTGGAGGAGAAGGAACAGTACCGCAAATACGATTGGATCGAATGCGATGTCGTGCGAAGTACCAAGGATCCCCGGCCCGAGACGTTTCATCCGGTAGATCCGCGGCAAATGCTTCCTGTGGATCATATCGGAACAGAGGAGAAGTGGCGTGAGCGTCGACGGTTATTGTTGGAAAGAGACCAGGTCCACACCCGCCTCGAAACCATTATTGCGGCAGCAAAGGCGAACCAGATGTCACTGACCGTGTTCAAACCGGCAAAGATTATTGGATTTAATTGGGAAGCGCAAGAGCGTGAGTGGGATCCGGCCAAACTGGCGGAGATGCGAAACAAGACATTGCAGGGTGAACTCTTCGACGAGGATGCCTGGCGGCAGACGTTTAAGGTGATCCCGAAGTTGCCCTACAGTTTCTCCTATCGCTTTGAAGACGACGCGGGGAAACGGAGTGAAATGCAGGTGCTCGACTGGGAAGCTGGTGGCCTGTTTTGGAATTGTTTTCGAAAATCCGGTAGCGAAGAAGAGGCTTTAGTGAAAGTAAAAGAGCGGTATTTTGAGGAGTTTTTGGAGAGGGACACCCATTTTTTCCTAGGCACGACGCAGCAGTTTCATTTTGTCGGAACAAATCCGTGGGTGATCGTCGGGGTGTATTATCCGCCGGTTGATCCGCAGATGGAGCTGTTCTGAAGCAGACGCACAGTGGAAACCGCGCGTTACGGCTCCTGCAATTCGCTATTTCGCCAAACCATGATGGTGGCGGTGGCTCCGGAAGAAGTCCATCCTGGGCGCATGGAGTTCCCTTCGGCGAACTGGAGGAGGCGGGCGGATGAAAGTTCCGAATGCCGAAGTTCGAACTCGAATTAGGTATTGCGAACGCAGGTTGCTGCCAAGGGGCGAGAAGGGCTCAAAGGAGTCGGGGCGAACGTTGTGACGATTGACCCTTCCGATGTCGGTATATCCGGGCTCGCAGTGCGTCCACGCTTCCGAGAGCAAGCCGTTTCGGAGATCGATCCGAAGGGAAAACCGATCCCGCGCGGTCGGCTGGGGCGAGGGCGACGGGGGTACGTCTGCATCCGGCTGGAAACTGGCTGTGAATGAGTAGGGTCTGACAAGACAACGCGCCCGAACATCGTCAATTTACTTGCTGCGCACAGCGGACTTCCCGGCATGCCTAATCCTTTGTAAGTCACGGACTATGAGTGGAAAAACCTCTCGCCCCGTCGATTTCCGCAACCAATTGGTCGCCACGATGTCCGAAAAGGACAAGAATGAAATTGTCAGGAAAACGGTGCATTTCACAAACAAGGATATCCCCGCCTATTTAAAGCGCCTGAATGCGTTCGAAGCGGCTTCCGCGAAGGCGGATTAAATTTAAGGGCCGATCCAAGCGGCTTCCAAACGGCTTCGCCCCCGGATATTACGGGGATCGCGGGGTAAACCCGCTCGCTACGGGGATTTACGGGGCGACCTCGTTAATCACGAGCCGAAGGAAGGCGGCCGCGGCGGCCCCGGCAATCCGCCTCATACGGCTTCACTGTCTGATTCGGATACGATGTACCTCGATAAGAAAGAGCTTGCCGCAATAAAATTCCTGGTCCGGATGGGTGCGCAGGAACGCCAGCAGACATTCCATAAGTTGCGGAATGATTTCCGGATGGTTGTGCAATTGGATCGACACAATGCCGAGGAAATTCGTCGGCGGGTAGGCCACGATATCGGAAAAATCGCCGTTGAGGGATAGAAGAATCTCACCCCGTTCCTGGGCCTTGGCAATGACTACCGAGTCAACCGAGCGAATGGGTAGAACCTCCCGCAGCAGGGTCACTTGGTGCCCGTGTCCACGCAGTATCTCCGTAATTTCAGCGGGAACGCATTGATCACTGAGCCACCGCAGACTCATGCCGGCACAGCTTCGAATTCGGCCAACTGGCGGGCGTAATCCAGACACGCCGCGACATCTTCAGCGGTGATATCCGGAAACTCGCTCTTGATAGCCTCGGCATCGCGTCCCGCAGCCAAATAGCCCAGGATTAGCGCTACCGGAACCCGGGTGCCCTTGATGCAAGGTTTGCCATGGAGAATCTCCGGGTTACTCTCAATGTGTTCTCGCCAATTCATACGAGAACAATAAATCCGGAAACGGATTTTGTGCGAGTTTTTTTCGCGCATCCCGAAATCCGTACTCGGACTGCGCTTCGATTCGCGTCAAAGTCGTAACGAGGGAACAAGGGGTCAGGGCTAGTATGCCAGTATGCTTTGGAAGGAATGCTGGCATGCTGGCCCCGACCCCTTCAATTTCCTCGAGCGAATCCGGCCCAAACTGGAGGCCGACTGCGCACGACACGTTGAGCGGATCTGGCTGCCTCTTCTGGAATCGGTCGCGGCCGGCGAGCTCGGACCAGCCGCGCCCAACAAATCCTGGTTCCGCTACCAACTTGAGGAAAGCAGTCGCTCGCCGGTGATATTCTTCGACTATCCCGGAGCGCTGCCGAGGGGTGTCGATTATATCGCCCGTTCGGTGAAAATCGAATTCGGGTCGCTCGCCGACCAACGCCCGACCGGATGCCATCCGATCCGGGCGATGGTCTCTAAAATCGCGCCGGTGGCATTTTCCGACTTCCACGCGGCGGTCGTCGCTTTGGAGATCGAGCGCACGTTTTGGGAAAAAGCCACGATCCTGCACGCGGAGTTTCATCGTCCCCTCGGCAAGACACAGCCTCCTCGTTACGCGCGCCACTACGCCGACTTTGCCGCGTTGTGGCGTCACCCATCGGGCGTGACGGCCGGCAAACAACTCGGTCTACTGGAACGAGTGCGCTTGCACAAATCGCGATTCTTCGCATCCGCCTGGGCCAACTATGCGACGGCAGTCGCAGGGACCTTGCGCCTCGTTCCGCCGGAAAATCGGTCGACCGAGCTAAAGGCCGACTACGAGGCCATGCGGCCGGAGGAAAATTCCGAAGTTCGAATGTCGAACTCGAAGCCGACGGGTTGGCGGAAATTCCAAATGTCTAATTAGGAATTGCGAACGCAGGTTACCGCTCAACGGGGACTGAAGGGAGCGAGAAGGGCTGGCTTATCGTAGCTCTGCCTGCCGTAGCCTCGGGCGGGGGGCAAAGGGGTCGGCGGGGGGACAACGGGTGTTGCGGGCGTTCTGAAAGTACCGTGAAAGGGGCGGTCTTTGCGGTAACGTAGTGTCTAAAATCGTTTGACGAATGGCATTGGTTTCGCCGTTTTGCGTCGCAATATGGAATATGTGACGCGATTCCTGCAAGTTCAGTCCGAACATTTTTTCTACTGGTTCCCCGAGGCACAGGCAAGACGTTGTGGACCCGGAACCGGTTCCCGGACGCCTTGCGCATCGATCTGCTGGATCCCGCCGTTCATTGGGAAATGGTCGCACGGCCGGAACGGCTGGTGGAGTTGGTCGCGGGTAACCACCATAAGAAGCAGATTGTCCTGGATGAAGTGCAGAAGCTACCGGAATTACTGGAGG
>PXBO01000020.1 GCA_003566885.1 Opitutia bacterium
ATGCCCTATAAGGCGGGGTTTGGAGAATTGCGCCATATGAACTCGGTATTAAAACTTTTGATGGAAGGGGAATCCCTGGGAACGAGCCAAATGGCCCGGATTCTCAACATGACCAACGAGGAGATCGACCGGGAGTTGGAGGAGCTTAAAAAGAAGAAGATCCTCCTCGGCTGGCGGCCGGTGCTGCATCCGGAAGCGCATGCGAATGGGGAGGAAACGGTTCGCGCGGTGATCGAGGTCAAGATCACCCCGGAACGGGAGGGCGGTTTCAACCGTCTGGCGGAGCGGATCAGCGGCTTTGCCGAGGTCGAGTCCTGCTACCTGATGTCCGGGGGTTATGATCTGCTGGCCTTTGTGCGCGGACGAACCCTGCACGACGTGGCGGCGTTTGTGTCGGAGCGTCTGGCCAGCATGGGGGGCGTCTTGTCGACCTCGACTCATTTTCTTCTGCGGTCCTACAAGGAACAGGGGTTTGTGCTCCAGGGGGCGAGTTCCGATCCGGTTAAACCGCCGGTAACTCCGTAATGAACAGCGAACCCAAACGTTTTGTGGCCCGTCATGTGGCAGGGTTGCCGCGGTCGGGAATCCGCGATTTTTTCGAGCTGGTGTCGTCCATGAACGACGTCATTTCGCTCAGCATCGGCGAGCCGGATTTCGTGACGCCGTGGAATATCCGCGAGGCGTCGATTTACGCGCTGGAGCGCGGTCGCACCAGCTACACCTCCAATCGGGGAACGCCGCAGTTGTGCCGCGCGATCTCCGGATACGTGGAGAAGTTTTTCGGGGAGAGTTATCAGCCGGAGACCGAGGTGCTGGTGACGGTGGGCGTTTCCGAGGCGTTGGACATCGCGTTGCGGGCCCTGATCGATCCGGGCGACAAGGTCATGTATCATGAACCCTGTTACGTGTCCTACCACCCGTCGGTTGTCCTCGCGCACGGCGAGCCGGTGGCGGTGGCGACGAAGGCGGAGGACGGTTTCGCTCTCGATCCCGAGGCGCTGGAGGCCGCATGGACGCCGGGCTGCAAAATTCTGGTGCTCAATTTCCCCACCAACCCGACCGGGGGAACTCTGGATCGCGAGAAACTGGAGCGGATCGCCCGATTCGCGGTGGAAAAGGACCTGGTGGTGCTGACGGACGAGATTTATTCGGAGCTCACCTTTGAGGGAGAGCATACCAGCATCGTGACGCTTCCCGGGATGAGGGAGCGGACAATCCTGCTGCATGGGTTTTCCAAGGCGTTCGCCATGACGGGATTCCGGATCGGATATGCGTGCGGGCCGGCGGACTTGATCGAAAGCATGATGCGGGTGCATCAGTACAGTATGTTGTGCGCGCCGATTCTGAGCCAGGAAGCGGCCTGTGAAGCGCTCCTGCACGGCGAGCGCAGCATGCTCGACATGAAGGAGCAGTACCACCGGCGTCGCGATTTTTTGGTGCGGCGTTTGAATGAATTGGGGCTGACCTGCAACCTGCCCCGGGGCACCTTTTACTGTTTCCCGTCCACCGCGTCGACCGGTCTGAGCGAAAAGGATTTTGCGGTGGGTCTATTAAATGAAGAGCGGGTGGCGGTGGTCCCGGGAACGGCGTTCGGCGCTTCCGGCCGGGGTTTTGTACGCTGCTGTTTCGCCACCAGTTATGAACTCCTGATCGAGGCGGGAGACCGGATCGGACGGTTTTTGGAGGCGAACGGGAGTAAACATAAATGAGTATCGATCGATCCGTAGCCCTGGTAGGGCGTCCCAATGTGGGCAAAAGCCGCATTTTCAATCGTCTGGTTCGCCGACGGGTGTCCATCGTGCACGATCAGCCCGGGGTGACCCGCGACGTGATTTCAGCGGAGATCGACGGGTACTTGCTCCTGGATACGGGAGGCCTTGGAATGAAGGAAGCCAGCGGCCCCGGAGGAATCGCGGCGGCGGTGGAGGTGCAGGTCGGCGTGGCGATCGAGGCTTCGGGACTGATCCTTTTTGTGGTCGACGGCAAAGCGGGTCTCACGCCCCAGGATGAAATCGTGGCCGATCTTTTGCGGCGGGCCGGGAAACCGGTGGTATTGTTGGTCAACAAAATCGATAACGATCGCGAGGAAGCCAACGCCCATGATTTCGCCCGGCTGGGATTCGGGGACCCGGTGGTCTTCTCCGCCGAGCACGGGCGCGGGGAGGAAACGCTCCGTGAGTTGATCGCCGAACGACTGGGACCGGAACCGGAGGCGGAGGCGGAGGAAGAAGTGTCGGAGCGGATCCGCATTTGCTTCGCCGGGCGTCCCAACGTGGGGAAGTCTTCGCTTTGCAACGCGCTGTTGCGATCGGAACGCCTGATCGTATCGGACACTCCCGGGACGACACGGGATGCGGTGGAGTTGGACCTGGACTTTCGTTCGGACGAAGGGAAGGTCTGGCCTTTCCGTTTGCACGACACGGCGGGGGTCCGCAAGGCGACCAAACTCGGATCGCCGGTGGAGTATTTTTCCACGCTGCGGAGCGAATCGGCAGTGAAGCGGGCCGACGTCGTTTATCTGGTTCTCGATGCCATGGAAGGAGTTTCCAAACAGGACAAGAATCTGGCGGGCATGATCATGCGCGCTTACCGGGGGTTCGTGATCCTGGTCAACAAATGGGACCTGGCGGTCGACTCGTTCGAGGCCGGTACTTTGGAGGGGTATGAGACGGAACGGGAATTTCGAGAATCCTATGCCGCCTCCGTCCGCAAGGAGCTCTTTTTTCATCCGGAATCGCCGGTCCTCTTCGTGTCGGCATTGCGGGGCATGGAGATTGAGCGAATGTTGAAAGCGGCCCGCCGGATCCATTACCTGATACATCGCAAGCTGCCGACCGGACGACTGAATCGATTGATGATCTCGCTGGCGGAGAAGCGTCCGGCCTCTGCCAAGCAGGGGACCCGTTTCCGCATTTATTATGCGGTGCAGACCGGGACGAATCCGATTACGGTGCGCCTCTTTTGCAATCGCGCGGAGAAGCTGGAAGATCCCTACCGGCGCTACCTGGAAGGGGGGATCGGACGTGAATTCGATCTGGCGGGTTGTCCGATCAAATTCGAATTGGTGGGCAAACCGCCGCGGGATTGAGGGGGTGTCTCTTTAAAATCCGCCTAAAATGGACAAGGCTTCTGGAGGGCGCGGCTCCGCCCGCGCCGCAGGGAATGGATGAGATGTCCGAGTTGGTGTCATCAACGATTCGCGGGCGGAGCCGCGCCCTCCAGATGTTGAAATTTTCCGGAACGGATTCTCGATGTTGGTGAGGTGGAACGAAAAATCACGTCATGCGATCGTCTGAAAAAGCGAGACTGGTATTCATGGGATCGGATGCCATCGCGTTGCCGCTTCTGAATTACCTGGCCAAAGAGGGGACGCGATGGGTGGAGCCGGCGGGGGTTTTGACTCAACCCGACCGGCCCGCCGGCCGGGGAAAGAAGTTGGCGCCCAACGCGATCAAGCGCTGGGCGCTCGATCACGGCTGGCCGGTGTGGCAGCCGGAAAAGCCGGGCGAGGCGGAGGAGGCGCGGTTTCGCGAACTGGGAGTCGATTGTTTCCTGGTGATGGCGTACGGGCATTTGCTCAGGAAAAGCCTCCTTAAGCTTCCCGCGCGCGGAACCTATAATCTGCACACCTCCCTGCTGCCGGCGTATCGCGGGGCATCGCCGATTCAGGGGGCGTTGGCGTCGGGTGAGACGGTCACCGGGGTCACCCTGATGGGTATGGTGCCGAAAATGGATGCCGGGCCGATCATCGACCAGGAGAGAATTGCCGTGGGGCGGACCGAGACCGCCCCGGAACTGGAAGCCAGGATGTCCGAGGCGTGTGTCCCCCTGCTGCGACGCAATCTGCCGGACATGGCGGCCGGGCAAGTGGAGAAACGGGAACAGGATCATGAGGCGGCGACCTATACCCGCAAATTGCAAAAGACGGATGCGGAACTCGATTTTTCCCAACCCGCCTCGGTTCTCGCCCGGAGGATCAACGCCCTGCAACCCTGGCCCGGCGCGCGATTTTCGCGGGGTGACGCGATAATCAGGGTCGGCCGGGCCGACTGGGAGCCGGGGACGGCCGCGGGTTCACCCGGCGCGGTCTTGGGATTGCGCGAGGGGGCGCTTTGTGTGGCGAGCGGCGAGGGAGTCTTGCGGTTGCTGGAGTTGCAGCGACCCGGCGGCAAGATGCTGCCGGCGGAAGACTTTTTACGCGGGTTGCCGATCGCAGCCGGAGAAGCGGTGGAGTCGCGTCCCATGCCGCCCCTGGTGTCCGAGGATCCGTTTCCGCCGGCCCGACACCGTTGACGACCGCGGCAGCGTTTTACTTATGTTAGTGCGTCCTGTATTCTTTGCCTGCGGTCCGGTCCATACTGACTTGCGTTTCCGCGCCGGTTCCGCATAAATAGACCATGCCTATGCCAAGACCACATCCGATCCTATTCGCCGCCCTCATCGGGTTGGCCGCGGTGACGCTTACGGCGCAGCGTGCCGATACCTCCGCTGATTTGACTCGACCGGCCTCCGCTTCCGCCGCCGATCGTGATCGCGCTTACCCGGCGGGCAGCAGCATGGCGCAGATTGCCGCCCTGCGGGAGGACATTCGCGGGTTGAGCAGTATGGTCCGCGAGCAGAACCTTATAATAGAAGAACTGCAGCGCAATAATCGCACTTTGGAAACACGCATGCGGGAGTACGAGGGAGTGTTGCGTGACTCGCAATCCCGCCAGAGCGGCAATTTCGCCACCATGGCCCAGGTCAATCGGGCGCTGGAGGAGATGGCGGAAAACATCCGCCGGGCCAGCCGGGATCAACGGCGGGAGATAATCGAGCAGGTGAGCCGTCAGATCGATGAACTGGCGCGCGAAACCCAGCGTGCGATGGACTCCCTGGCCCGCAATGTTTCGTCTGCCAGCGCCCCCGCCGTATCGACCCCTCAGGCTTCTTCGACGCCTTCGTTCTCCAATGATTTCCCGGAGGAGGGGATCAGTTATACCGTGCGGCAGGGAGACACGCTTTCCACCATCGCGACGCGGCATAACGCCCGGGTGCGCGATATCGTGAACGCCAACCGGATCGAGGATCCGAACCGCCTGCGCGTGGGGCAAACGCTTTTTATTCCACAGAGAGACTGAGTCATGGCGGGATCCAAATCAAGGTTGGGGAGAGGTTTGGGGGGGTTGATCTCCGGCGGCACGGCGGCCGGCAAAAAGGTTGCCGGCTCATCGGCTCCCGCGAAAAAGGTAAACGGCAGGGCAAAGGCGAAGGAGACCGGTTCGGTTGGAAAGAAGCAGGGCGCCTCACGAGCTCCCTCGCCCGAACAGGTTAGCGTGAACGGGTATCGGGAGATCACGGTTTCGCTGATTGATCCCAATCCTTATCAGCCACGCAAGGATTTTGATGAAGCCCATCTGCGGGAGTTGATGGATAGCATTCGATCCGAGGGACTCCTGCAGCCGATCGTGGTGCGCCCGGTGGGAGAGCGTTATCAACTAATCGCGGGCGAAAGGCGTTGGCGCGCTTGTCAGGCGCTCCAAATGCGCAAGCTGCCCGCCCGGGTGATCGAGGCCAGCGACGCTTCGTCGGCGTCGATTTCCCTGATAGAGAATCTGCAGCGCGAAGGGTTGAACCCGATCGAAGAGGCCATGGGGTATTCCAGTCTGATGCGCGATTTCGACCTGACTCAGGAGGCGGTTGCCGAACGGGTGGGCAAGGGTCGGGCGACGGTGGCCAACGGCTTGCGGCTGCTTCAATTGGAGCAGGAGATCCAGGGGTATTTATCGAGGGGCCTGCTTTCGACCGGACATTCCAAGGTGTTGCTGGGAGTGGAGAGCGGCGAGTCGCGCCTGCTGTTGGCGCGCAAGGTAATTGAGGAAGGCTTGAGTGTGCGGGCGCTGGAGAATGCGGTTCGTCGGGTGCAGAGTGTTCGTCGCGGCGGAGACCGTCCGGCGCCGGCGGCCGAGGCCTCGGCTATTCGGGATATCGAAAAGCGAATCTCCTCCGCCCTGAACGCGCGTGTCAGTCTGAAGCATTCGCCCAAGAAAGGCCGGCTGATTATCGAGTACCAGGGGAACGACGACCTGACCCGCATCATGGAGAAGATCGGGGTCAACGACGCTTTGGTGGGGTAGGGGGCATCCGGGAATGGCACGGTTAAGACGGGTGGTCGTGAAAAGACTCCGCCATCTTCGTTTGGCTCGGCGTGTGAAAATGACACCCGGTTTCATGGAGGGCAAGGCTCCGTCCTTGCCGCATTCCGGGTAAGGCGTTCCTCAGTTTCCCATTCCAAACCCTTCCTGCGGCGCGGGTGGAACGGCGCCCTCCAGAATAGACTTCTTTGTGTCGGCTCCGCCAAATGGGGCTTATCCGAGTGCCATTCGGGCTTCCGGGTTATTCCGGGCGTCGGAACTTTCGGTCGCGGGGCCGGTCGGTTGGTGAAGGTAAGAGATGGCCCGCCGGGCTTCGACGAGCATTATTTTCCCCTTGCGTCCGTTTTGCGGTCATGGCAGTTTCTTTCTTTTTTCATTTCCTAGTACCGGGTTTATTTTCATGAGCTTTCTCATCGCATTGTTCACCGTATTTCTGCTTCTGGTCAGTCTTTTCATGATTCTCATCATTCTGATGCAGAAGGCGAAGTCGGACGGAGGTCTCGGGGCCGCCATGGGCGGGGGCGCGGCGGAATCCGCCTTCGGAGCAGAGACCAACACAGTTTTGAGGAAAGCGACGATCTATTGTTCCGTCGTGTTTTTTGTGTTGAGCTTCGGAATCTATCTCGCTCACCAGCATCAGCGTTACCAGGCGGGATTGCCCCAGCGAGGGCTGGACGAGATTACTCCGGCCGAGGAAGCGGATCAGCCTTCCGTCGGAGACGAAAGCCTGGAAGGTCTGATCGATCTGGAGAACTTCGAAGAGTCGATTCCCGGCGGAGATTCTCTGTTGGAAACATCGGACCCGGCAGTCGGCGAGGAACCCGATTCCGGGGTTGAGGTCGAAGACGAGGAAAGCCAACCGGAAAACGGACAGGATTGATCCCGGTCCATGTGGCCGGAGGACAGTTTCCCTTTGGTTTCTTAAAGATCCGTCTCGCGAGTGTGCGAGTCGGCCGAATCGATGATTTTCTACCGCAGATATTTTTTGATTTTCGGGTTGTTGCTCCCGTTTTTGCTGTTTCCGGTCGTGGAATGCGAGGCCCAGCGCAGGATTACCGACCGGGTGGACCCCATCGAGGAACTCGATCCCGAGAGCGGAGCCGAGTTCCTGCGGGAGTTTCGGCAACTGGGAGTGCGGGCCGGGTACAGTTTCGAATTCGAGTTGCGCACCATGCCGTTCCGTGGCTCCGAGCGGTTTTTGGACGGCCGTATGTGGGGAACCCGCGATGCCGCCGGGCCGGTGACGTTATTGGAGCTGAAGGATCGTCGTAATCCGGCGGACGCGGTTCGTTTGCTGGTGCGCAGCGGCGAATCCGCGGCGATTTGGAAAGCGCAGCAGGATGAACTCGGAGATTTCGAGGTGCGTCGCCTTGAAGTGGAGGATTGGTTCGTGCCCATAATGGGAACGGATTACACGCCGTTTGATTTGCAGATGCCGTTTGTGTACTGGGAGGACTTTGAGTACGAGGGCATTTATCGGGTACGTGGGCGTCCCTGCCATATTTTCTCCATGACCCCTCCCGAGGAATTGCAGGAGCGACGCCCCGGCTTGCGGGCGGTGCGCATGTACCTCGACGCCGAGTTTCAGGCCCTTTTCAGGGCGGAAAGCGTGGGGCGCGACGGTCTGGTGGAGCGGGTCTTTTCAGTGATCGATTTCAAGAAGGTACAGGATGAATGGATCGTTAAGACAATTGATCTTCGCGACGAGACCTCCCGGGACAAGACCCGTTTCCAGGTGAATAGGGCCGCAATGAACGTGGCACTTCCGGCGGAAGCTTTTGATCCCGGGAGCCTGGGTGAATCGCTGCCTGATCTCGCCGGCGGTCTTTTCTCAACAGTGAATTAATTGAATCGCCGGTCCCCCGGGCAGGCGAAAAAGGTATTTTTGTTTATTATGCTAACGCGGCAGAAAAAACTTGGCGTTGTATTCGATCTCGACGGAACTCTCATTAACAGCATGCCCATGGTGGTGGCCGGATTCCGGTATGCGGTCAAAGCTTTCGGGGTCAATCCGAGTGCGGAGGAAGTCGTTGCGCGCCTTGGCGGTCCGCCTGATGTTTGTCTGCGCAACCTTTTGGGAGAAGACCGTTTTTTGCCCGAGGCCATGGATCGGCTGATCGATCACCACCGGGAACACAAGGACACGGTGGCGCCGTTTGAAGGGGCGGAAGCGCTCCTCGACCAACTGCTTCGCTCGAGGACCAAAGTGGCCCTTTGGACCGGACGCGACCGGGAAACGACCTCGGAGATTCTCAAAGCCAACAACTGGTGGCCGTATTTCCAATTGGTGGTATGCGGGGATGACTTCGCGACCCACAAACCCGATCCGGAAGGGTTGAATCACATATTGGCCGAATTATCCCTGGCGAGTTCCGAGGTGGTGTTCGTAGGTGATGCCGATGTGGATGTCCTGGCCGGATTTTCGGTCGGGGTCTCCACGCTCCTGATCCGTAACGGGAGGAACCTTTCCGATCATATCAAGGGGCTTTCGCGCGAATGGGTGGAGACTCCGCGGCAAGCCTATGACATTATTTCCGCCCGGGTGCTGACGGAAACCCCGGCCCCGAGCCTGGAATAAATCCGCTTTTCCGGGTCAGGGCGAAGAACGTCTATTTAAGAACGTTCTCGGTTTCGACGTCGAAGAGGTGCGCCCGTTCCATGGCGAATGTGACCTTGATGCGGCTGTTGATCTCGAATCGGTCGGTGCTGCGTACGCGGGCGATAAAGGAGTTGGCTCCGGAATCGAGGTAGAGGTAGGTCTCGGAACCCATAGGTTCGGAGATCTCCACGCGGGCATCAACGGTGTACCGTGGATCCGGAGAGGCGACCGTCAAGGTGTCGTTGATATCCTCGGGCCGGATTCCGAAGGTAACCGGCTTGTTGATGTGGGATTCTCCCTTGCGTGCCAGGTTGTCGTCCAGATGCACGACGAGGCGGGTTTCGCTGGAGTTGTCCTCCACGAAGAGCACGTTGTTTCCCTCCCGTTTGAGCGTGCCCTTGAACAGGTTCATGGGAGGGCTCCCGATGAAGCTGGCCACGAAGACGTTTTCCGGGTGGTTGTAGAGTTCGAGGGGCTTGGCGACCTGCATGATGTTGGCGTCTTTCATGACCGTGATCCGATCACCCATGGTCATCGCTTCGGTTTGGTCGTGGGTGACGTAGATCATGGTCGCGGCCAACCTGGCATGCAGCTTCGAGATCTCGGTGCGCATGGAAACACGCATCTTGGCGTCGAGATTGGAAAGCGGCTCGTCCAGGAGGAACACTTTCGGGTGACGAACGATGGCCCGGCCGACCGCGACACGCTGCCGCTGTCCGCCGGACAGGGCTTTGGGTTTGCGATGGAGGAGGGCGCCGATGCCCAGGATGGCGGCGGCTTCGTTGACGCGTTTGTTGATTTCGTCCTTGGGGAATTTCCTAAGCTTTAGCCCGAACGCCATATTGTCGAACACCGTCATGTGGGGGTAAAGGGCGTAGTTTTGGAAGACCATCGCGATGTCCCGGTTCTTGGGGAGGACGTCGTTGACCACCTTGCCGTCGATGGAAACCGTGCCCTCGGAGATGTCTTCCAACCCCGCGATCATGCGGAGGATGGTTGATTTTCCGCATCCGGACGGACCGACGAGAACCATGAACTCCCGGTCATTGATCGTCAGGTCGACGCTGTTGACAGCGCGAACGTCGGCGTCTTTGCCGCCGGGATAAACTTTGGCGAGTTTTTCAAGCGTAACGGTGGCCATGATTTATATTCAGGTTGGGCGATCGTCGATTCGTGAAGGTTCGGAAACGAAATAGAGATTCAGCGAAGAAACGGGATTTGGGCAATCTTCTTTTTTCGGGTGGATCCGGCTTCCCGGAACCGGCTCCGTGATTCCGGTTGGATCGAATTCGTGCCGGCTTGTATTCAGATGTCTGATTGTGTTCGCGAATGGGCATCAGGGTATGGGAAGGGTCATCGTCTTCATGAAATTTTCTTATAAATTTTGTATTGAAAAAAGTGTCGGACGTATTTAATTTTCAATACTTAGAGATTCTTTTAATGGCGATGTCCGAAGAAATCCGAGAAAAGGTTTAACCTCAGCGATCAAATATTATGCCCACGAAAAGTTCCAAAGTCCGCGCACCGCTTACTTTCGACTTGAGCGAAAGCCTCTTGAAGAAGGTTGATGATTATCGCGAGAAGGCGGGTTATGCCTCGAATAGCGAGGTAATCAGAAACGCCATACAGGAGTTTGATTTCTCCGGTTACCAAAGCGACGACAAGGCGCATCGGCAAATCTCGGTGAGGATTGATTCCGCCAGGAAACAGGAATTGCTGCGGATTGCCCGGCAGAAGAAAACCAGTGTCGGAGAATTGCTCCGCGCTGCATTGGAGGGACTTTCAGAGCCACCCGTTAGCGCGGGGGGATCTAAAACCGTAAAGAAAGGAAATATGGTGAAAAAGCAAGCGAGGAAGAAAACCGCGAAAAAGAAAACCGCGAAAAAGAAAACCGCCCGGAAGACGGTGGCCCGGGTTGCCAAGAAGGTGGCGCGCGCTGCCAAAAAGGCGGTCAAGAAAGCCAAGCGGGTGGTGAAGAAAAAGGCGG
>PXBO01000038.1 GCA_003566885.1 Opitutia bacterium
GGTCAGGCGAGACCAGAACGCTCTTGAAACGCTCCGCCCACAACGTTCCGTAACGCCCACGACTGCGGTTGTACCACAACGAAAAGCGGTGCTTGAGCTCTCGCATGAACTGCGACACGTCACCCATCCGCGCCAGCAGACGCTCCCGCGCGGCTTCACCGTCCTCCCCACGCAAACGAGCCTCCCACGCCAGCGCCTTCTCCCGGGGGTAAAGCACCCCCACCCGCCGCACCAACTCTTCGAGGTCCACCCCGCGGGTCTCGCTCTCGGGAGGCACCCGCACAAGGACGTGGAAGTGATTGCTCATGATACAGTAAGTGAGCACCTGCACCCCGCAAAACTCCGCCTGGCGGTGCAGTTGTTTGCGCAACACCTCCTTCTCCCGCCTGCCCAGCAAACGCTCCCCCGCCACCACCCGGGTCATGCAGTGGTACACCCCGCTCATCTCCCCCAAAACCTTCAGCCGCCTCCGATTCAATCTCATACACCACACCCCATCCCACCAAACCGAACCTGTCAAGCCATATTTTGCCTGGCAAAATCATCTCCTAGGAGACTGCCTTGGATTTCGCGGTGAAGGGAATCGTGAGTTTTTCTAAAATCCAGGGGATATGCATTGAATATGGTTTTCTGATCTCCTACATTAAGCGTAATCATAAATTGAGGGGTGTCCGGCGCGCCGGGCTGAGATGGGAGACGAGCGGCTCCCGGACCCGAAGAACCTGATGCGGGTCATGCCGCCGGAGGGAGAATCCTGTTGGTTTCGACATGGATTGATCGACTGCCGGAGGCCCCGCTGAAAGCCAAGACTTCCGGAACCGAAAACCAATCTAACGCCATGTCAAAACCAGCAGAAGCCAACGACCCTTTCCGTCCCCTCCCCAACTCCCGCCGCGTTTACGTGGAGGGTTCCCGCACGGACATCCGGGTTCCGATGAGAGAAATTTCGCTCTCCCCCACCCGTCAGCCCGACGGTTCCCTGGTGAACAACAACGCGGTACGCGTCTACGACACCTCGGGCGCCTGGGGGGATCCCAATTTCCAGGGCGACCCCACCAAAGGGTTGCCGCCGCTTCGCAGCAACTGGATTCGGGAGCGCGGTGATGTCGAATCCTATGAGGGACGAACAGTCAGCGCTCTCGATGACGGCTACCTGTCCGACGTCCACGCTCAGTCTGCGGAGGTGGGAGGCAAACTCCTGCGTTATCCGGGTCTGCGGCGCAAACCGCTGCGCGCCGTCAACGGTCAAAAGGTCACTCAACTGGCCTACGCCCGCCGCGGAATCGTCACTCCGGAGATGGAATTCATCGCCATCCGCGAAAACACCAAACTCCAGGCGGCGCGCGAATCGGTGAAGATGCGGCCCGACGCCGACCGAAACAGTCTCTTCAAGCAACATCCGGGGCAATCTTTCGGAGCGGGAATTCCGGACGAAATCACACCGGAATTCGTCCGCGACGAAGTGGCCCGCGGCCGGGCCATTATTCCATCGAACATCAACCATCCCGAGTGCGAACCGATGATTATCGGCCGCAATTTTCTGGTCAAAATAAACGCCAACCTCGGAAACTCGGCGGTCACCTCATCGATTGAGGAAGAGGTGGAAAAGATGCGTTGGGCGGTACGCTGGGGCGCCGATACCGTGATGGACCTGTCGACCGGCAAGAACATCCACGAAACCCGGGAATGGATCCTGCGCAATTCCCCGGTCCCCATCGGCACGGTGCCCATCTACCAGGCGCTGGAGAAGGTCGGCGGCAAACCGGAGGAACTGAGCTGGGAGGTTTTCCGCGACACCCTGATCGAGCAGTGCGAACAGGGAGTCGACTACTTCACGATCCACGCCGGCGTGCTCCTGCGCTACATCCCCCTCACCGCCAAACGCATGACAGGAATCGTCTCACGCGGGGGATCCATCATGGCCAAGTGGTGCCTGTCCCATCACAAGGAAAGTTTCCTCTACACCCACTGGGACGATATCTGTGAAATCATGGCCGCCTACGACGTCTCCTTTTCCATCGGCGACGGCCTGCGGCCGGGATCGCTGGCGGACGCCAACGACGAACCCCAGTTCGCCGAGTTGAAAACCCAGGGAGAACTGACCACCCGCGCGTGGGAGCACGGTGTGCAGGTGATGAACGAAGGTCCGGGCCATGTACCCATGCACCTGATACAAGAGAACATGGAAAAACAGCTTGAGTGGTGTCATGAGGCTCCGTTCTACACCCTCGGTCCCCTCACCACGGACATCGCGCCGGGCTACGACCACATCACCTCCGGAATCGGCGCGGCTCTGATCGGTTGGTACGGCTGCGCCATGCTTTGTTACGTCACCCCCAAGGAACACCTCGGGCTTCCCAACAAGAAGGACGTCCGCGACGGCGTGATCACCTACAAGATCGCCGCCCACGCGGCCGACCTGGCCAAGGGACATCCCGCCGCCCAGTACCGCGACAATGCCCTGAGCAAAGCACGCTTTGAGTTCCGCTGGGAGGACCAGTTCAACCTGGCGCTGGATCCTGAAACCGCCCGCGAATTCCACGATGAAACCCTGCCCGCCGAAGGCGCCAAGACCGCGCATTTCTGCTCCATGTGCGGTCCGCAGTTCTGTTCGATGAAAATCACCGAGGACGTGCGTCGCTACGCCGAGGAACAAGGATTGACCGACCAGGAAGCGATCGAACGCGGGATGCGGGAAAAATCGGAGGAATTTAAGGAAAAAGGCTCGGAGGTCTATGTGCCCTGACCGGTTTCGGCGGCCGATCGGCCGGTCAACCTCCGCATGGTATCCCGAATGGCGTCCGGAATGGCGTCCGGGGTGTCCAGGTTATCCTTAATCCGGTTCACCAGCGCACTGCCGACCACCACGCCGTCGGCGATCGCCCCGACCTCGCGCACTTGTTCAGGGGTTGAGATACCGAATCCGACCGCCACTGGAATGGAGGTCTTTTGGCGAATCATCTCCACCGCTTCTTTCAGATTGGCGGCAAGGCTTTGCTGCACACCGGTGACTCCCTCACGCGAAACGTAGTAAATGAACCCGCCGGCGGATTCGGCAATCCGGCTCACGCGCTCCGGCGGAGTGGTCGGCGCGACGATAAATATATTCTTCATGCCGTGTTTCCGCGACAACGCCACCACTTCGGAGGCTTCCTCCGGCGGCAGGTCAAGAGTCAGCAATCCGTCGGCCCCCGCATCCCGAGCCTGCCGGATATACGTTTCCTCTCCGCGGGCAAAAACGAGATTGAAGTAAGTGTAGAGCACGATCGGAGCCTCGCTGAAAGCACGGATCGCCCGCACCAGGTCGAAAACCCGGTCGCAGGTCATTCCGCTTTCCAGGGCTCGCTGAGCCGCCAACTGATTGGTGGGACCGTCGGCCAGGGGATCGGAAAACGGAACACCCAGCTCGATAAGGTCGACCCCATTCTCCAGCAGCGCACGACAGACCTTCACCGAAGTCTCGAAATCGGGATCGCCCGCACACACGTAAGCGACAAAACACGCGCGCCCCTCATCTTTGGCACGGGCAAAAGTATCGGCAATTCGGTCCATAAGGGAGCGAGTTAAACCCCCTGCGCAAGGCGAGGCAAAGCCAATTTTGACCATCGCGCCAAATGAAATTCAAAGGTCCGATCTGGCGCTTCACCCGATGAGGCGGGCGGTTCAGAGAAAGTTCTCAAGAACCTTGGCACTGCTGACCACCCCCGGGAGCCCGGCCCCGGGATGGGTTCCGGCGCCGACGAAATAAAGCCCTTCCACGTCTTCACTCTTGTTGTGCGGGCGAAACCAGGCGCTCTGGGTCAGGATCGGCTCGAACTGAAAAGCGGACCCCAACCAGGCGTCCAGGTCGCGCTCGAAATCCAGGGGGGTGAAAATCCTTTTCGTCACCAAATGCTTCCGCAGACCGGGCACCAGATGATCTTTCTCCAAAGACGCCAAAATTCGATCGGCATAATCCTCCTTGATCTCCTCCCAATCCTGTCCGCCACCCAGGTGCGGAACCGGACTCAGCACGTAGAACCCTTCGCAACCCTCGGGCGCCAGAGAGGGGTCGGTCCGCGTGGGCGCATGGAGGTAGAGAGAAAAATCCTCGGCCACCACCCGGCGATCGAAAATATCCTTCAGCAAGCCGGCGTAGCGCGGCCCGAGCACGATTGAATGGTGGGCCAGATGGGGGTAGGTTCGGTTCGTTCCAAAGTACACCACAAACAAAGACATGGCGTAACGCATCCGCTCCAGCCGCCGGTCGGTCCATTTACGCCGGTGCTCCGGGCGGATCAGCTTGCGATAGGTATTGGCCACATCGCCGTTGGAAACCACAACATCGGCCGGGAAAGACTCGCCGCCGGTAATTCGAGCGCCGGACGCCCTCCCCTGCTCCACCGTAATTTCCTCCACCCGAGCGTTCAACCTGACCATCCCGCCGATGTCCCGGAACATCCGGACCAGGCCCTCGACCAGCGCCCCGGTTCCTCCCAGGGCGAAATGAACCCCCCACTTTTTCTCCAGGAAATGAATCATGGAATAAATCGACGACGCCCGCAAAGGATTGCCGCCGATCAGAAGCGGTTCGAAGGAGAACACCTGACGCAAGCGTTCGTCGCTGATGAAACTGGAGACCCGTTTGTAGACCGACTGGTCGGCCCGCAGCCGAATCAAGTCCGGCGCCACCCGCACCATTTCGCCGAACGAGTGGAAGGAATGAGCGGCCAAATCGGTAAAGGCCCGGTCGAAAACCCGCTTACTGTAATCGAGAAACCGCCGATAGCCGGCCACGTCATCCGGGTTGAAGCGGGAGATTTCCGCCTCGGTCCGCTCGGTGTCGCCAGTGTAATTGAAAACGCTGCCATCGGCGAAAAAAATCCGGTAGTAGGGGTCGCAAGGGACGATCCTGACGTAGTCTTCGAGTTTTTTCCCCGCTACCTCGGCCAACTCATCAAAAATGAAAGGCGCCGTGATCACGGTCGGACCGGCATCGAAGACGAATCCGTCCTGCTCGTAGACATAGGCCCGGCCGCCGGGTTTGTCCCGCATCTCCAGCAATGTGGTCGCATAACCACGCGCCTGTAACCTGATGGCCGCGGCGAGACCGCCAAAACCGGAGCCGATCACCACCGCCTTCTTATCCCCGCGATCCAATGGTTTGGTGCTCATGTAGAATGGACCTTACCCATGGTCCGTTCCCCGAAAATGGCAACTCTTCCCACGTTTTGCGGACGATAAATCGAATTGCCGTTGACCAATCAGCGCGATGGAGTAGCTTTAAGGCACGATTATTTAAATGTTTGAGGTCAAAGAAAAACCCAAGCAGGTGGAACGTGCTCTCTTGGTCGGCGTTCAGCGCCCTGAGATGGAACCCGGCGAAGGAGCGGCCCTGCTGGCGGAGTTGAAGGAATTGGTGAATACCCTGGGAATCGGCGTGACCGAGGAACGGCTCGTACCCCTGCGGGAACCCAATCCCCACACACTGATCGGCAAAGGGGGCGCGGCCCGTATCATGGCCACCGTCAAGGAGAACGGGATCGACGTGATCGTCTTTGACGACGACCTGACCCCGGCCCAGCAGCGCAATTGGGAAAAGGAGTCGGGGGTCTGCGTGATCGACCGCCAAGAGGTCATCCTGGACATCTTCCACCAGCGGGCCACCACCCGGGAGGCCAAACTCCAGGTCTCGCTGGCCCGGATGAATTACTCGCTGCCGCGCTTAAAACGCGCCTGGACCCACCTCAGCCGGCAGCACGGCGGCGGCACCCTGATGCGCGGTCAGGGGGAAACGCAGTTGGAGGCCGACCGTCGCATGGTGCGCACCCGGATTGCCCGCCTGCGCCGGGAGTTGGCATTGGTGATCAAACACCGGGGAGTGCAACGCAGCAAACGGATGAAGCGTCCGGTCCCCACCGCAGCCATTGTCGGCTACACCAACGCGGGCAAATCCTCTCTGCTGAACGCCGTCACCGGGGCTTCGGTGCTGGCAGAAGACAAACTCTTCGCCACCCTTGATCCCACCACCCGGCAATGCCGCCTGCCCACCGGTCAAAAATTGCTGCTCTCCGATACGGTCGGATTCCTGCGGCGTCTGCCGCACGACCTGGTCGACGCCTTTCGGGCGACACTGGAGGAAGCGGTAATATCCGATTTTCTGATACACGTCATCGACCTGACGAATCCCGATCTTGAAAAACATCACGCCACCACGATGGAAGTCCTGCGCGGCCTGGGAGCTGACGAAAAGCGGATGATAACCGTTTTCAACAAAGTCGACCGCTGCGGCGAAGACCACGATGGCCGGCTGCGTTCACTTCGCCTGCAGGCGCCCAACGCCTGTTTCGTCAGCGCGCTTTCCGCCGAAGGTATCCCCGATCTTCTGGAAAAATGTTCGGACATGCTGGCGGATGATATTCACGAGGTGGAGTTGTTGATTCCGCACGACCGCTACGACCTGATCGCCAAACTCCACGAAGTGGATTGTGTGCGTTCGAAAAATGCTGAACCCGAGGGAGTACGGCTGACCTGCCTCCTCCCCGAGCGCCTGCGCAAAGAGACCGCCCCTTACCTGATCGGGGCGGGCGAAACCGCCATGGCGATATAAACGATGGAAACCCTGATCGCCTTTTTGGGCCGCTACCTGGTGATTCTCAGCGCGGCGATACTCGTCGGCAAAGTCGTCTACTTCAACTTCTTTGTGTCCCCGGTCCTCAATCGAATCCTGGAAACCGAGACCCGGATCAAAGTCACCGGAGCGTTGTTCCCGCGCTACTATTACCTCGGAATCGCCTGCGGGCTGGCGATAATAGTCGCGGGCAATTTCCTGCAAATCCAGTTCCAACGCTGGACGGCGGTCGGCATCGCCGTCCCGATCGTGGTGGTGGAAACCCTCTGCCGATTCTACTTCCTTCCCCGCCTCAACAGCCTGAAATCGGTTATCGAACAGCTTCCCAAGGAGGAACAAAAAGCTTCCCCGGAGCGGCAGGAATGGCGAAAGCTTCAGAAAATCGCCCTTCGCCTCAACCTGGCGGTGCTGGTGGCCGGCCTTATTCTCATCGCCCGGATGACCTGATTAAAACCGCGCTGGCGCGGGGAGCCTGCCATGAACGAAAGGGCGAAGCACTGACGTCGAATGGCTGCCCGACAAGGATTCGAACCTCGACTAGATGGACCAAAACCACCTGTGCTACCATTACACCATCGGGCAAGCGACTTCTGTTTCAACACCTAGAAGCGATCCTGAATTCGTCAAGTGCTTTACGAAATAAATTCCCCAGGGCTCCAAACCTTCGGAAAATCATTTGCCAAACGCCGCGGGATTCCCCAAAACCAACTCCGTATGAATTCCATCATTGATATTCGCGCGCGTGAAATCCTCGACTCCCGCGGCAATCCCACTGTCGAAGTCGACGTCGAACTCGAAAGCGGCGCCGTTGGCCGTGCCGCCGTACCTTCGGGTGCCAGCACCGGGGAAAACGAGGCGCTGGAGTTGCGCGACGGGGCTCTCGGTCCCAAGCAGATGCCGAAGGGAGTGGACGGCAAGAAGCGCTATCTGGGTAAAGGGGTGCTTAAAGCCGTGCGCAACGTCGAGGATGTGATTCTCCCCGCTCTGCTGGGCATGGACGCCAGCGACCAGGTCGCGGTGGACCGCGCCATGCTGGAGCTCGACGGCACCACGACCAAGAAGAAGCTCGGGGCCAACGCCATCCTGGGAGTCTCTCTCGCCACCGCGCACGCCGCGGCCGAATCCTGCGGCCTGCCGCTCTACCGCTACCTCGGGGGCAGCAACGCCAAAGTGCTGCCGGTGCCGATGATGAACATCATGAACGGCGGAGCTCACTCCGATGCCCCCATCGACATCCAGGAGTTCATGATCATGCCCAAAGGGGCCGACAGCTTCCGCGAAGCCCTGCGCATGGGCACGGAAATTTTTCATGCGCTCAAGGGCGTGCTCAAGGGCAAAGGCCTGTCCACCGCAGTGGGTGACGAAGGCGGATTCGCCCCGGGACTGGGCTCCAACGAGGAGGCGCTGGAAGTGATCGCCCTGGCGGTGAAAAAGGCCGGCTACAAGCTGGGCAAGGAGATCTTCATCGCCCTGGATGTGGCCGCTTCCGAGTTCTACAACCCGAAAACCAGGAAATACGAATTCGACAAGTCCGACAAGTCGAAGCGCGATGCCGACCAGATGGTGGATTTCTACCGGGATCTGCAGAAAAAGTACCCGATCCTGTCCATTGAAGACGGCTGTGATGAAAACGACTGGGACGGCTGGAAAAAACTGACCGACGCCATCGGCGACACCACCCAGTTGGTGGGCGACGACCTGTTCGTGACCAACACCAGCTTCCTCAAAAAGGGCATCGATCTCGGAGTCGCCAACTCCATCCTGGTGAAGGTCAATCAGATCGGCACCCTGACCGAAACCTTCGACGCCATCGAAATGGCGCGCGAAGCCCGCTACACCTCGGTCATTTCCCACCGTTCCGGAGAAACGGAAGATACCACCATCGCGGATATCGCCGTGGCCACCAACGCCGGTCAGATCAAAACCGGCTCCCTCTGCCGGACCGACCGGGTCTGCAAGTACAACCAACTTCTCCGAATCGAGGAAGAGTTGGGGGCGAACGCGGTCTACGGAGGTAAACTTTGATTCAAATTCTCCGGAAAGGGATTGATCTTTCGGTTTTCCGAGGCACACTTCTTTCGAAGTAGGACCTTCGTTAATGAGCGACTACGAATTCGAAAATTTTTCCGAGGGAGACTGGGACGACCGCAGCGATCTGGCCTGGAGCGAGTTTGATTGGGAAAGGTATCTGTGCGATCAGGAAGAGCTGTTCCACCGCTACCTTTCCCTTTACGGCAAGTTCCGGGATCGCTCCGACCGCCTGGACCGGGTGGCGGCCGGAATGGGCTGGGACTCCGGAGAATGGGCCTGCGCCCAGCCGCCTGACGAATACGATGACGACCCGGATGACGATTTCCTCGTCGCCGGGGAAGCCCTGCCGGAAGACGAGGAGGGGGAGGATCCGCTCGATCCCTACACCCTCTACCGCCATCCGATCTTCATCGCTGCCAAATCCCTTTACATTAGCCTCAACGAAGCCTGGGAACGCCTCGTTGCTCATCCCTCCTCCAATGTATCGGCCAGCCTGGCGTTGGCCTACCAAAAGAGTTTGCACCGAGGTGAAACCCATGCGGTTTTTGCCATTCACGCTTTAGATATGGGCGATTACGCCCTTTGTGTGGCTCAGCTCAAACGGGCGCTGAGCGATTTGAACCATACCATGCGTTTGCTGGAGGAAGTTTCACACTCGAAAACCGAAGCGGCTTCACAGTACCAAAGTGAAGCCCTCGCCAAGATATTCGACCTTCGGGAAATTTGCCTGAGGGTGATTCATTATTGTCGCGACGAGGCCAATCGTCGTTTCAGTGACGAAGACTGAGTTTTTCGCTGCCCCACCGCGTAAGCGACCCATATTCAACGTGCCGATGCCAATTATGGTTTCCAGGGAACAACGTGTCTTGAAATCTCAACAAGTGCGAGCCAACCTTCGCCGTCATCTGCGCCAAGCTGTCCGCGGCGATCAGGAAGCTTTTGTGGAGCTAACCGAGCCCTATCTCTACCTGATCCTGGAGTTTCTGGCGACCCGGGGCTATGGCGCGGCGACGGAGCGACTGGAAAAGGCGGCGGAATTGTTGCGCGAAACCTGGAAGTTTCTGCCCTTTATGCACCGGGTGGCGGATGTCGAACACTATTTGGCGACCGCGCTGTTCTCCGTGCCGAGCCGGAGCGAGGCTTCCTGGGAAACCCTGAACCAGAGGCTCCTCGAACTGGATCCCCGGCAGGCGTTCGCCCTGATCGCCCGCGATTTCGAGAATTGGGACTACCGCCATGTCGCCGCGGCCCTGCGGATTTCGCGGCGGGAACTCTCAGAGGTATTGGTAACCGTCCGTTGTCGCCTGCTGGAGATCGACCTCGATAGTCTGGAGCCGTCGGCCGCAGCCTGCGTGCGGCGTCTGTCCCTTGATCTGGACGGCCAACAGCGCGCGCGCGAAAAGCACCGAATTTGCCAACAGATCATTACCCTGCCACAAGCCCGCGAGTTCAAATCCGAATGGCTCGAACTGCGTTGCGGCCTGATCGAGTACCGGCAACAGGTCCGTATGGCCGACGAGGAACGTAAAGACTTTCTGCGGGCCGCCGTTTCCGGTCTGAGCACGGCGCAAATGATCCAGGTTCCCATGCTGGAACGCTTTGCCAGCCGCCTGCCCTTCCGTCCGTCGTTTGCCGCCAGTTCCTGAAATGACCGGCGGAGCGGCGAAGCCGGCAAAACGCCGTTTCGCATTACCGGCCGGGAAGCGCATTTTACAGTTGATTTTTTCATTTTGCCGTCGCAATATTTTGAATAATCAAAATCGACAGACCGCATAATGAAAAGATTTGTAAATACGCTCCTTACACGCCCATGGAAATCCGCTTCTCTCGTGATGTTAACCGCCTGGGTCGCCCTTCCGGGGTGTGCACCGGGATGGCAAGGTGACCCGGACGACGACCGCGTTCGAGTGGTGACAAGTTTCAGCGTAATCGAGGACCTGGCCCGCGGAGTGGCCGGGGAGCGGGCCTTGGTGCGCGGGTTGGCTCCGGTCGGAGCCGAGGTGCATGAATGGGAATTATTGCCCCGCAACTTTGTCGATTTGGAAGGGGCCGATATCGTCTTCATCAACGGGTTGGGTTTGGAGCAGTGGCTGGAGCAACTCCGCGCCACCCTGCCGGCGGGTGTGCCCCTGGTGGCGCTGGCGGAGGAGATCGAGCGGGAGGCCATTCCTATTCAACAGGGTGAACTTCGCGGCGGTCCCGATCCCCACGTGTGGATGGATCCCAGGGCGGCCGCGGAATTTGCGGAGATCATCCGCGACCGGTTGATCGAGCTCGATCCCGAAGGCGAAGAGGATTACCGGACCAACGCCTCCGCCGTTCTGGAAGAACTCGAAGCCCTGCATGACGAATTAGCCGGCACCTTCGCCCGACTGCCGCCCGAACGCCGCCTCTTGATCACCAGTGAAGCCGCTTTCCTTTATTTCGCCGATACCTACGGATTTCAGCACGCCGGGATCTGGGGAAACAATGCCGAGGAGGAGGGCACGCCCCGGCAGGTCGCCGGAATTGTGGACCTCATTCGGGAAACCCGTCCGGCCGCGCTGTTCTGGGAAAGCACGATCACCGATCGGTACGTGCGCGGTATCGCCGAGGATACCCGCCTGCCGGTGGCGGGACCGCTTTACGTGGATTCGCTGGGCCGGGCCGGCACCGGCGCGGAAAGTTATGTCGCCATGATGCGTCAAAACGCCCGGGTAATTATGGAAGCCTTGACGGAGGGAAGCGATTGATGCGGAATTCCACCATCACGATGTTCAAAGGAGAGACCAGGGACTTGCCCGTATCCGATCTTCGGTTCGGACGGGGCGTCGAGGAATCCCCTGCGATTGAAGCGGAGAATATCGCCGCCACCTACGGGGGGCCGCCGGTGCTCCACAATCTCAACCTCCGCCTGCCCGGCGGAGAGCTTATCGCGTTGATTGGTCCCAACGGAGCCGGGAAATCCACCTTTTTCAAACTTTTGAGCGGCGTTATGCGCCCGATCGAAGGGCGCCTTTCGGTCATGGGGCAGGAGGTTGGTCAGCAAAGGGCACAAAGCGCGATCGCCTATGTTCCCCAGGAGGAAAGCATCGACTGGGATTTTCCCATTTCGGTGCGGGAAGTCATCCTGGCGGGTCGATTCGGCCGAATGCGCCAGGAAGGATTTCCCGGGCGACTCTTTCCGCCCTGGTTCGCCCGGCGCGAGCACCATGACGCCGCGCGGCGGGCTCTGGACGCGGTGGAAATGCTGCACTGCGAAACACGTCCGATCGGCGCGCTTTCCGGTGGTCAAAAGAAGCGGGTCTTTCTGGCCCGCGCCTTGGCTCAGGACGCGCGGATTCTGTTGCTGGACGAACCGCTCGCCGGCGTAGACGCCCGTTCCGCCGAGGTGATTTTCAACGTCTTTCACCGCGCCCGCAATGAAGGCCGCACCCTGATCCTGGTCACCCATGATCTGGCCAGCGCCGAGAAATACGCGGACCGGGCCGTGCTGATCAACCGCACCGTCATCGCCGAAGGAAAGCCGTCCGAGGTCCTTACCCTGGAAAACCTGGCTCAGGCCTTCGAAGGCGGTTACATTCCGGGCCGACGTTCCGCATGACACCGCTCTTGATCACGGCAAGCGGATTTTCCGAACTGCTCGGACCGTTTCAGTATGAATTCATGCAACGGGCCTTGATCACTTCGATCCTGGTGGGAGGCGTCTGCGGAGTGCTCTCCTGTTTCGTCGTGCTCAAGCGCTGGGCACTGTTGGGTGACGCCATTTCCCACGCCGTGCTGCCGGGAGTCGCAATCGCCTACCTCCTCGGCCTGCCGTTCTTTATCGGCGCCTTCGTTTCCGGCGCGCTCACCTCACTGGGCATCGGCGTCATCGAGCGCAACACCCGGATCAAGGAGGACGCCGCCATGGGGATCATGTTCACCGGGGCCTTTGCCCTCGGGGTGGTGATTATCAGCTACATCGCGAGTTCGACCCACCTGATGCACATCCTTTTCGGCAACGTGCTGGGGGTGCGCATGGCGGTGCTGCAACTGACGCTTTTCGCCTCGGTGGTCACGTTGACCGCGATATTTCTCTTCTACAAGGAGTTCCTACTCTACACCTTCGATCCCGTTCAAGCCAGCGCCCTCGGAATGAACACGGCGGCCATTCACTACGGGCTCATGATGCTGCTGACCCTCACCATCGTGGCCAGCCTGGAAACGGTGGGCATCATCCTGGTCGTCGCCATGCTGATCACCCCGGGGGCCACGGCCTACCTGCTGGTCAACAGCCTGCCGCGAATGATGCTGGTGGCCGCGGGATGCGGAATTCTTTCAGCGGTCAGCGGCCTTTACCTCTCATTCACCTTCAATCTCGCTTCCGGCGGCAGCATTGTGCTGGTTGCCACCCTGCTTTTTCTTCTGGCGTTTCTTTTCGGCCGGCAGGGTGTGCTGGCCCGCTGGCTGCGCCATCGCAACGCGGCCGCACGAATCTGATTTCCGTGACGCCGCACCAACCGGCGAGTCCGGGAAGGACGAACGGAGCGGCGGAGCTCAATCAAACCCCGGGGCGCCTTTTCGCCCCTCAAATTGGCCGGAACCCACCCCTGAGTCACCTGTGGACTCCGATGAAAGCTCCAACCTGCAATCGCTCAAACACCGCTCCGTTCTTCCCTTTCCTCCGAAAACTCAGAACGAGTGATTGATGGCTTAAGTTCGAAGCCCAGGCAATCCACGAATCATCGCAAACTCCGTTTTTACAGGCTTTTAACAGACCGAAGTCACCTCTGAATCTGGGACTCCACCTCGGGATTCACATCATCCACGACCGGGAAAAACATAAACGCCTCGTAAAGCGCCCGGGCGATTTCTCCGGTGCGGGAACGCAGATCGGTGAGGTACTCATGCAGGCCCGCTTCAAAAATGTCGTCCACCGTGCTGTATTTCAGTTCGTAAAGCAGACGTCCGGCCAGTTTTCCCGCCCGGTTGGAAAAACGCCCCTCGGAAACCCCGGAAATGGTGCGGATTGCCCCATCGAGTTCGCGCAGGCAGAACAGGATCGAGCGGGGAAAGTCTTCGGACAGAATCAGAAAATCGGCGACGTGCCAGGGCTGCACATCGGCGCCGTGGATGTGATGGTAGGCCTCGAATCCGCTGCACGAGCGCAGGATCGCCATCCACTGCAGGGCGTCGATCGCCCCGCCCACATCGCGCGTGCTGGGAAGGAGGATGTGGTACTTGATATCGACGAGTACATTGGTCTGGATGGCCCGTTCCAGCAGCCGGCCCGCTTGAAGAAACTCCCATGCCTCGTCCCGCACCACGGTGGCGTCGGCGAGTCCATGGAGCAAATGGGAGCTCTGTTTGATTTCACGGTAAAAATCGTAGGGATCGGAAGCCCAAACCCGCTTGGCGTCGAGCGAGCGGACGTAGTGGTACAAGCGGTTGATTTCCTCCCATATTTCGGTGGAAAGTTTGTCCCGCACCACCCGCGCGTTCTCGCGGGCATTGACGATCGAAGAAAGAATCGAGCCGGGGTTGTCGGTGTTAAAGGTAAGAAAGTCCGTCACATTTTCGCTGTCGGCCTGACCGTAAAGCCGGTCGAACAATTCGGAATCGCCGGCGCTGCGAATCAACGGGTCCCAGTGGGCCGTGATCCGGTGATCGTCAAGGCGCTCCAGGTCGAGCAGGAGTTGCAGATTGACGTCCACCATGCGCGCGGTGTTCTCCGCCCGTTCGATGTAACGGCCAAACCAATACATGCAGTCGGCAACGCGTGAAAGTAGAATCATGGCTAGCTTGGTTTCAGGTGTCCAGTGTCAGGTTGTCGACCAACGGTTCTTGGTTCCTGGTTCTTGGTTCTTGGTTCTTGGTGCTTCATTGTTCGTCGTCGCTTGTGAGTTATCGACTATCGTCTATCGTCTATTGTCTATTGCCTATCGGCCTTGGCCCTCGGCCAAGGGCTACTCGTCTTCATAGAGGACCCAGGTGTCCTTGCTTCCTCCGCCCTGCGAGGAATTGACCACCAGCGAGCCCTTGCGCAGGGCCACCCGGGTCAGGCCGCCGGGTATGATGCTCACCTTCTCGCCGTAGAGGATGTACGGACGGAAATCGATGTGACGCCCCTCGAATCCGGACTCGCACCAGGTCGGATGCCGGGAGAGGGAAATGGTCGGCTGCGCGATGAAGTTGCGCGGATTGGCTTTGACCAGGCCGCGAAACTTCTCCACCTCCGCGCGTGACGCCTTGGGTCCGACCAGCATGCCGTAACCGCCGGATTCGTTGGCCGCCTTGACCACCAGTTCGGGCAGGTGATCCATAATGTAGGCCATATCCTTTTTCTCCGAGGCAAGGTAGGTGGGGACGTTGGGGATAATGGGATCTTCGTCCAGGTAGTACTTGATCATGCGCGGCACGAAGTAATACATGACCTTGTCGTCCGCCACCCCGGTCCCGATACTGTTGGCGAGGGTCACATTCCCGGCGCGCACCGCGTCGATCAAGCCGGGAACGCCGAGCAGGGAATCCTTGCGAAACACGGTGGGGTCCAGGAAATCGTCATCCACCCGTCGATACAACACATGGACCTGGCGAAAGCCCTTGGTGGTTTTCATATACACCTTGCGATCGCGCACCATCAGGTCTCGGCCCTCCACCACCTCGATCCCCATTTGCTGGGCGAGGAAGCAGTGTTCGAAGTAAGCGCTGTTATAAATCCCGGGGGTGAGCACCGCGCACACCGGCTGCTCCCCGTGACCGGGCGCCACGTAGCGCAAGGTTTTTAAAAGCTCGTTCGGGTAGGTCGCCACCGGCCGGACGCTGGCCCGGGTAAACAGGTTGGGAAAGGCCCGTTTCATGGCGATCCGATTCTCCAGCACGTAGGAAACTCCGGAAGGCGTCCTGCCGTTGTCCTCAAGGACCAGGTAGCGGCCTTGATCGTCGCGAATCAGGTCGGTTCCGCAGACATGGATATAAATGTCGCGGGGCACGTTGATGCCGGAGAATTCGGGCCGAAAATGGCTGGCGGACAGCACGTAGCTTTCGGGAATGACGCCGTCCTTGAGGATTTTCCGGTCGTGGTAAATATCCTTTAGAAACAGATTGAGCGCCGTAATCCGCTGTTCGAGACCCTTCTCCAGGTAGGACCACTCGGTCTGGGGAATGATGCGCGGAACGAGGTCGAAGGGAAAAATACGCTCCGTCCCCTGGTCGTCTCCGTACACGGTGAAGGTCACGCCCTGACGCCACAGCGAAAGGTCCACCGCCTGCCGCTTATGATCGAACTCCGCTTCGGAAAGCTGCCTGAAACGCTCGTAGAGCTGGCGGTAATGGGGACGGACCTCGCCATCCGCGGAAAACATTTCGTCGAAAAAACCTTCCGTCTTATAGTTCTGGAAAAGCATAATGACCTCGCCGCATACCCGCGACAACGTTGAGAACGTCGCGCTTCCGAATCCCGGCGCACAGATTATTTCAACCCGATGCGAAAGTACGTCAACACCAAGCGGTTTTTTATCCTTGAAGACGACAGGTGCGATGGAACATCGTGTCGGCTTCCCGAGCGAACCGAATGACAGAACGGAAATCCTTAAATGTCCTTGTAGTTGGCGGCGGCGGGCGCGAACACGCGCTGGTCGAGGCCTGTGGCGCCAGCCCGCTCCGCGGCAAACTGATCGCCGCTCCCGGCAATCCGGGCATCGCCCGGGAAGCCGCCTGCTTTCCCGTCGCGGTGGACGACGTTCCCGGCATGGTCCAACTGGCCCGGAGCGAGAGCATCGACCTCGCGGTGGTGGGCCCGGAAGTTCCGTTGACCCTCGGTCTGGCCGACGCGTTGCGCGCGGAGGGCATCCTGGTTTACGGGCCGGGCCGCGACGCGGCGCGCCTCGAAGGCAGCAAGATTTTCACCAAGAATCTGCTGCAGAAGCACCGCATTCCCACCGCGGCCTCGGAAAGCTTTACCAACGCGGCCGCCGCCCGCCAATACGTATCCCGGCGCAACCTTTACCCGGTGGTGATCAAGGCGGACGGACTGGCCGCCGGCAAAGGAGTAATCATCGCCGCGAATTACCAGGAAGCCGACCGGGCCATCGCCGATTGCCTGGAACACGGCGCTTTCGGAGAAGGCGGGCAATCCATTATCATCGAAGACTATCTGGACGGGGAGGAAGCCTCGCTTCATCTCATGGTCGCGGGAAATGCGTTCGTGGTCCTCCCGACCAGCCAGGATCACAAACGGGCGGGCGATAACGACACCGGCCCCAATACCGGAGGAATGGGCGCCTATTCTCCGGCCGGCGTGCTCGAAGGGGACGCCCTGCAGGAGGTGATCGAAGGGATCGCCCGGCCTTCAGTGGAAGCTATCGCGGCGGAGGGGCTCGATTTCCGCGGCACCCTCTACATCGGACTGATGATGACCGGCACCGGACCCAAGGTGCTCGAATTCAATGTGCGCTTCGGCGATCCCGAAACCCAGGTGATCCTCCCCCGAATGGCGAGCGATCCCCTCGCTCTCATGCACGACTGCGCCCGGGGCGATCTCACCCGGGCCGAAATCGAACTCCGGCCGGAACGCGCGCTCTGCGTGGTTCTGGCGGCCGACGGGTATCCCGGGGCGTACCGTAAAGGGGATCCGATCGAGATGCCGGAGATCCGCGAAAGCGACGCCTTCATTTTTCAAGCCGGAACGGCGAAAGACGCCACCGGCAGGACCGTCACCGCCGGAGGACGGGTCCTCGGCGTCACCTGCCTGGGAAAAGACCTGGCGACAGCCGCGGCCGCCGCCTATGCGCTTTGTGGAAAAATCCGGTTCGAAGGCATGCATTTCCGTCGGGATATCGGGGCCAGGGAACTTAAACGCAAAAAATGATTCCCGGCTTTGCGCCCGGTCCCGAAAAAGGTTTAAACTACGCCATATGAACAATTCCGTCAGACGCCTTATCCCTTTCTTTCTGAGCGTAGTCCTGTTCGCCCCCATGCCTCTGACCGCTGAAGATGATGTCCGTGTATCCGGCCTGTTGGAGCTCTGGAAGGATGCGACCGTATTCTCACCGCGCTTTTTCCCCGAGACCGAAAGCCTCAGCATCGAAGATATCTTCGTGGCCGGCCTGGAAGCACAGTTTCCCCATCGGGTATCCCGTGAGGAGCCCGGCATTTCACCCGGTCCCGAGGAACCGCCTCTGATCGAATCCCTGCTGCCGGGCGTGACCTACGTTCGGGTCCGTCACCTCGAAGCCGCTCTTCCGGCTATCCGCGAAGCGATCGCCGGCAACAGCCTGGTACTGGACCTGCGTTTCGTGGAAGCCGAGCACGAACCGGTCCTGGAACTCGGCGCCGTGTTGGCCATCAACGAAACGGTGAAGATCTCCCTCAACGAAAAAAGAGCCGGCGGCGGAACCTCCGACGACGAGGAAATTCTCATCCAGACCGCCGGTCTGCGCCGCCCCCTGCAGCCGGTGTTCGTCCTCACCAACCAGGCCACCGCCGGACCGATCGAAGCCCTGCTGGCCGAGCTCAAGAACAAGGGGCAGATCATTTCCATCGGCACGCGAACGGCAGGACGTACGGGCCGGTTCCACCACGTCGATACCATTCCATCCCTTTACGTTCTGAGCGGCGAATGGCAGCCGGCTTCGGGTGAATCGCTCCTGAACGACGGGTTCACCCCATCGGTTCTGATGAGCGTTGCGGTCGAAGAGGACCGAAATGCCTACCAGGCCTTGACGAATGGAGTGCCGTTGCGCTCCCTGGTGGCCGCGGACCCGGCGGACAACGACCAGGTGACCTCCGCCGACCTCCGCGAACTGCTCGCGAACGACGTCCCGGAAGCCCCCGCGGACACCACGGTCGACCCCATCCTGCAGCGGGCCTATTTCATCGTCACCGCCCTGCGGTCCATGGGAAAAATCGCCGATCCCTCCGAAAGCTGATCTCCATGTCCGCTTCCCCCCAAAACATCCTTTTTGTCTGCACCGCGAACATCTGCCGCAGTCCCATGGCGGAACGCCTGATGGTTCACGCCCTCGGCCGGGAGGAGGACCCGATAGGATCCCTCGGCGTCAGTTCGGCGGGGGTGGCCGCCTATCCGGGTGATCCGGCCTCGGAGAACGCGGTGCGAGCGCTGAAAAAGGTCGGCATTTCACTCGACGACCACCGGAGCCAACCGGTAACCGCAGAATTGCTCGCTTCCTCCCTGGCGGTGTTCTGCATGACGGAAAGCCATCGTCAACTGCTGAACGCCCGCTTTTCCCCGCCTTCCGAGCACATCCATCTGATGCGCGAATTCCTGCCGGCGGAAACCGGGCGTGAAATCCCCGATCCCTTCGGCGCCGACCTCCCCTCCTACGAAGCCTGCCGCGACAGCATGGTGGAAGCCATTCCCTCCATCCTCCGTTACCTTAAATCGATCCTGTAACACCAACTGCGCCTGGCCCCATCGTGAAGGCATCTCGCATTTCAGATCGAAAATTTGAAATTTTTCGCCGGGAAATGGGAATCATGGGTTGCGAAAAAAAGGCCGTGGTCCACCCCGCCGGCGAATAGAAAATCCCTTTACCTCGCGACCATTTTCCCGGAAACTGCCCTTTTTAAAAATTATGACAGTAGCCGAAACCAACACACTCTCACCGGCCGGACTGGCCGAACTGGATCCCGAGATCTTCGCGGCCATCGAAGCGGAGCGTCAGCGCCAGCAGAACCATATCGAGTTGATCGCCTCGGAGAATTTCACCCTGCCGGCCGTCATGCAGGCCCAGGGCAGCGTGCTGACCAACAAGTACGCCGAGGGGTATCCCGGCAAACGCTGGTACGGCGGCTGCGACCATGTCGACGTCGTCGAGCAGTTGGCCATCGATCGCGCCAAAGCCCTTTTCGGCGCCGAGCACGCCAACGTACAGCCCCATTCCGGCAGCCAGGCCAACACCGCGGTCTATCTCGCGGTGCTCAAGCCCGGAGACAAGATCCTGACCATGAACCTCAGTCATGGCGGACACCTGACGCACGGGCATCCCATGAATTTCAGCGGAAAGCTCTTCGACGTCGTCAACTACGGCGTGAGCCAGCAGGACGAGCGGATCGATTACGACGAAATCGCGGAAACCGCAGCCCGGGAAAAACCCGCCATGATCACGGTGGGCGCTTCCGCCTACTCGCGGACCATCGATTTTGAGCGCATGGGTAAAATCGCCCGCGATTGCGGCGCCCTCCTCCTGGCCGACATCGCCCACATCGCGGGCCTGGTCGCGGCCGGAATTCATCCGTCGCCCGTGCCGCACGCCGACTTCACCACCACCACCACCCACAAAACCCTGCGCGGTCCCCGGGGCGGATTGATTCTCTGCTCGAAGGAGCATGCGAAAGCCATTGATTCCTCGGTCTTTCCAGGTGTCCAGGGGGGGCCGTTGATGCACGTGATCGCCGCCAAAGCCGTCTGTTTCGGCGAAGCGATCAAACCGGAATTCAAAGTTTACCAGCGCCAGGTGGTGAGCAACGCCTCGGCGCTGGCGACCCAAATGGTCTCCCGCGGCTTCCGCGTGGTAAGCGGTGGAACGGACAACCACTTGATGATGATTGACTTGCGAGACAAAGATGCCGAGCTGACCGGGAAAAAGGCGCAGGAAACCCTCGACCGGGCCCACATCACCTGCAACAAGAACACCATACCCTTTGAAACGCGCAACCCCTTTCAGGCCAGCGGTATTCGACTGGGAACCCCGGCAGTGACCTCGCGCGGCATGCGGGAGAGCGAAATGGAGGAGATCGCGACGGCGATTGATCTCACTCTCAGCCAACCGGATAACGAAGATTCGATCAGTCAGGCCCGGGAAAAGGTGCTCGCTCTTTGCGGCCGTTTTCCCCTGCCTTACTAATTTTTAACTTGCGCCGACCGCAGGAAGCACCAAGTTAATAGGGTTTGCAGACGGGTACCTTGAACACCGGCCGGATAATTTTTCCGACAAGAAAAAACTTCGACCGTGAAATAATGTGTTTTTTGGTTATACTTATCCCGTAAGTGAAATGAATCTTCAATCCTCACTGACTGAACTCAACAAGCAACACTCACGCTAGAACCATCAAACTCAATCCTAAACCTTACATGAAAACGCACCTCAAGAAGGGTTTCACCCTCATCGAGCTCCTTACCGTTATCGCGATTATTGGCATTCTTGCCTCTATCCTTATTCCGACCGTCTCCAAGGTCCGCGAAACGGCCCGGCGCACCATTGACAGCAGCAACCTTCGCCAGGTCGGACAGGCGCAGTTGATTTACGCCAACGACCACAACGACCAGCTTCCGGGCCGGGTCAACGTGCGTTACGCCGGAGCCGGAACCGGAGACGGAGTTCCCATTTCCAACGTCAATCTTTTCGCCGCGCAGCTCGCGCTGACCTCCGGACTGAACGACGTCACCATCTGGCAGTCGGCCAGCGATGGCGGCATCAACGCCGTCAGCGGCACCGTCCTTCGCCCGGATCGTACCGGGATGAATTCCGAGTTTGAAAACGTCGACGTGAGCTTCGTGGTTCCCGGCGGCCTGGTGATGGGCGATCCTTCCCACACTCCGATCGGTTGGACCCGCGGAATCAACAATTCCGGACAGTGGCAGCCGCAGAGCGTGTACGGCGGCGACGGCGGACACCTCGTCTTCATGGGCGGCAACGTTCAGTGGAAGCGGAACCTGCTGCAGGAAAACGGTCTGCAGGACGTCCACAACACCGGTGCCACCGCGCCGACTCCGGACATCCGTCTGGCCCTTCCCAACCGCGGTTCCGTCCGTGTCTGGGGCCGTGGCCCGGACCACAGCAACCTGGGCGTGCCCGAAGGCACGATCTAAGTTGATCGGTTTAAAGCTTTAAAGCACACAAAAAGGCCGGGAATTCGAATTCCCGGCCTTTTTGTGTTTATAACCGGCGCTTCCCGCAGGTATTCATTTCAAGCACTGAACCGTCAAACGACATGTCGTCCGAGAGCACCGCATTAAACCAAGCCGCATCGCCCACCTACATTATCGGGCACCGCAATCCCGACGCCGATTCGATTTGCGCCGCCATCGCTTACGCCGACTTCAAGGGGCAACACGGCGACAGCACCTGTACTCCCGCCCGCTGCGGCAACTCGAACGCCCGGATCGACACCATCCTCGAGCGATTCGAGGTGCCGTTGCCGTCATTCATCGGTGACGTAACTCCTCGGGTTCGGGACATCATGGTGCGCGACATCATCAAAATCGATCGCAACGCCACCTGCGCCAAGGCATTGGAACTGATCGACACCCACGACGTGCGCATCCTGCCGGTGGTCGGAGACCAGGACCGGCTCGAAGGCACGTTGTCGATCTTCCGGCTCGGTGAGTTTTTCATCCCCAAGATCCGCGAGCCGAAGGAAATGCGGCGGGTTCGGGCCTCATCGGTGCGCGCCATCATTGAATCGTTGCATGCCAGTGTCCTGCACTCCGTGGAAGAGGATCGCGAGGAGGATCTCTTTGTGCGGGTGGGCGCCATGGACATTCGCTCGTTCGGACGGTTGTCGGAGACCGAAACCATCCCCCCGGAGAAAAGCGTTATCGTGGTGGGCGACCGGCGCGACATCCAGGAGCACTCGATCCGGATGGGCGTGCGCCTGGTGGCCATAACGGGAGCCCTTGAAGTCGACGACGATATCGTGCAAATGGCCCGCGAGAACGGGGTCAATCTGATCGTCAGCCCCTACGATTCCGCCACCACCGCCCTGAGCATAAGGTGCGCGTCCAACCTGAATCGCCTGATCGACCGGGAACCCCCTCGTTTCACTCCCGATGAGAGCCTAACCGGCATCCGCAAACGGGTGCTGAACGTCAATGCGGCGGCCTTCATGGTCACCGACGACAACGGAACCCTGATCGGCCTCTTCACCAAGACCGATCTGCTGAAGCCCATTCGCACCAAACTGATCCTGGTCGACCACAACGAACTCACCCAGGCCGTTCCGGGCGCGGCGGAGGTCAACGTGATCGAGATTGTCGATCACCACCGCCTGGGCAATGTGCACACCCAGCAGCCGATACTCTTTCTCAACGAACCCGTTGGCTCGACCTGCACCATCGTGGCCGACCTGTACCGCCGCGACGGACTCTCGCCCTCCCCCCAAATCGCCGGCATTATGATGGGCGGCATCATCTCGGACACCCTGAACCTGAACAGTCCGACCACCACCGGAAAGGACCGGGAAATCCTGGATTGGCTGGCCGGGCTGGCCGGCGTCGAAAGCGACGCCCTGGCCGATCTGATTTTCAGTTCCGGATCGGTAATCCTCAGTCACGAACCGAACGAGGTGATACGAAGCGATTTCAAGATCTACGAGGAAGCCGAGCGGCGATTTTCGGTCTCCCAGGTGGAGGAACTCGGGTTCGGAAACTTCTGGGAGAAATCCGATCCACTGCGCGAAGCCTTGGGGCGTTTGCGCCAGAAGGAGAACCTCGCCTTCTCCGCCCTGCTGGTCACGGACATCAATACCCAGAACTCCCTGCTCTTGATCCGGGGCGACGCCTCGTTCATTCGCATGATCCCCTATCCCGCGGTGGAGAAAGGGGAGATCTTCGAACTTCAGGGAGTCGTCAGCCGGAAGAAACAACTCATCCCCTTCCTCGTCGGCCTGCTGCAGAATCTGCCTATCGAGGAAGAGGAAACGGCATAGACAAATTTCTCGCCACGGTTTGCCTTTTTCTCAAACCTAACCCCTTTCATCTTTGCCACTTCCGAACCTCCTGCTTCGGGATGGCAAACGGGTTTATCATGCGGCACTTTCGTTTCCAACGTCTTCTGTATTTCGCGCTTTTCTGGAGCTTTTCCAGCGCGGGAGCCTGGGCGCTTATTCCGGAAACCAACCTCTGGCCGTTGTTTACCGGGGACGCCTCCCCCGATGCCTCGCGTTATCAGAGCTGGCAGGGCGCCGGACCGCTCCTTTTCGCCCGCGACGTGGAGGATAAGCGGGCTTACGGATTCCGGCCTTTCTACGTGGCCTTCCGCCAGGAGGAGTACGACCAGCGCAGCTTTCACGTTCTTTATCCGTTTTTCAACTACCGGCGCCGCCACCTCGGTTACTCCTGGGACCTGCTTACCCTCCTCCGCTACCACCGCACGGGCGCCCCCGGCGACGACCCCCTGGTCAATTTCCGGCTTTCCCCTCTGTTGTTTTACGGAAAAGGACCCCAACCCCAGGACTCCTCCTTCGGCATCATGCCGATCTACGGCGATGTGCACACGGTGTTCAATCAGGACCGTTTCAAGTGGGTGCTCTTCCCCTTATACGGCCGCGCCGAAAAGAACGGGCGCAGCCTGACCATGGCGCCGTGGCCGTTCCTTAAGATCTATCGCGGAGAGGATGCCGGAGGCGTGGATTTCTGGCCCTTCTACGGGCGCCGTTATATCGAAGACAACTACGAGCGCCGCTTCTTTTTGTGGCCCTTGGGTTATCACACGCGAAGCGAGCTTTGGAAAGAGGAGCCGTTCGTGGCGCACGGCTTCCTGCCTTTCTACTCCCGGTCGCGCTCCGAAAGCGCGGAGAGCGCCAGCTATTTCTGGCCGTTTTTCGGCTACACCAACAGTTTCGACCCGGAATACCGTGAGAATCGCTACTTCTGGCCGCTGGTTGTGCAGCGCCGGGGCGAGAACCAGTACACCAACCGGATCGCCCCGTTTTACACCCGCTCGATTCGTCGATTCCGCGACCGGCAGTGGATTCTATGGCCCATTTACCGTCACGAAACATCGGTCAACCGAAACCTGTTGGATGAAAAGACCCAGATCCTTTATTTCATGTACTGGTCGCTCCGCCAATCCGACCCTGCCCGCCCGGAGGCGCCGCCGGCCACCAAGACCCACGTCTGGCCCATTTACAGTCATTGGAACGATGGCGCCGGACGACGCCAGACCCAAATCTTCAGTCCCCTGGAAGTCTTCTTTCAATACAACGAAATCGTCCGCACCACCTACAGTCCGCTATTCGCCCTCTATCAGCGCGACATCGACGAATCCGCCGACCGCTCCCGGCACGCGCTGCTCTTCCGGTTGCTGACCTGGCAACGCCAGGGCGACGACTACCGGTTCAACCTCGGGCCGCTGCTCACTGTGGAGAGGGAGGAAGGACGGCGGGGAATCAATCTGCTGCGCGGCCTGATCGGGTACGAGCAAGAACGCGGCGCCACACTCTTCTGGCTGGATCTTTTCTCCGAAGACGAGGATGATTCCGCCCCGCACTTGGAATGAAACAAATCAATAACATTCTCGAACACTTCGGCGGCGTCCTGATCCTGTGCGTACGATCGTTCGCCTATCTGCCCAGTCTTCCCCTGCAATGGCGAAGGTTGATCGAGCAATGTTTCCTGATCGGCTACACCACCTTCCCCATCGTGGCCATTCTCAGTTTCTTTATCGGGAGCGTGCTGGCCCTGCAAGCCGGCTACAGCCTGCAGGCTGTAGCCGGCCAGGACTTTATCGGAGCGCTCGTAGGCCTTTCCCTGGCCCGGGAGTTGGCGCCGGTGATGACGGCGATCCTGCTGGCGGGACGCGTGGGGTCGGCCATTTCGGCGGAGTTGGCCACCATGAAGGTTTACCAGGAGGTGGATGCCCTGGTCACCATGAACATCCCGCCGGAACGGATCCTGGTCCTTCCCCGCCTGGTGGCGATCCTGCTGATGATGCCCGTGCTGACCATCAGCGCCAATCTGATCGGTTGGCTGGGAGGCGCCATAATCGCGCAAAACATCGAATTCATCCAACTCGACCAGCGCATCTATTTCCAGGGCATCCAGAACTTCGTCAAGTTCCGGGACATCCTCGACGGGTTGATCAAGGCGGAGATCTTCGGATTTTTTGTCATCCTGGTCTCCTGTCACGTGGGCCTGCGCACCACCGGCGGCCCGAGAGAAATCGGCGCCTCGGTCACCCGGGCCGTAGTGATATCGCTGATCCTGATCCTCGTCCTGGATTATTTCGTCACCAGCGCCCTGATGAAATTCTGATTTCCGTCAATTTCCGGAACCACCCGTCTCGAATCCAATTCCCATGAACCAGAATGCCGTTGAAAACGGGGAACGCCAACGAAGTTCCATTGGCCTGAAGATCGAAAACTTCAGCAAGAGCTACGACTTGGTTCCGGTGCTCAATAACATTTCGCTGGAAGTGAATCCCGGGGAGATATTTGTCATCATGGGACCGAGCGGCTCCGGAAAGAGCGTGCTGCTCAAGCACGTGGCGGGCCTGGAGACTCCCACCAACGGCCGGATCATCATCGACGGAAAAGATATCGCTCAACCCCGGACCCGCCGCGAACTTTCGATGGCCCTGGTCTTCCAGGCCGGCGCCCTTTTCAATTCGATGAGCGTGTTCGACAACCTGGCCCTTTATCCCCGGGAACACCGTCTCTACGACCGGGCCACCCTCCGCCAGAAGGTGATGCGGGCCCTGGAAACGCTCTCGCTGCAAGACGCGGCCAAGAAACATCCGTCGCAACTCAGCGGGGGCATGCGCAAACGGGTGGCCATCGCCCGCGCCCTGGTGATGGAACCGGAGCTCATCCTGTACGACGAACCCACCTCGGAGCTCGATCCCACCATGGCCGCCACCATCATCGAAGTGATCGCGGACCTGCGCGAGGAGTTCGGGGTCACCAGCCTGGTAGTGTCGCACGACCGCGACCTGGCCTTGACGATCGCCGACCGAGTGGCGATTCTGATGCACGGGGATCTGCTGGAGGTGGATACCCCCGCCAATATCAAACGTTCCGAGAATCCCAAAGTTAAGGATTTCCTCAACCCGGTTATCGACATAAAAAATCCCCGGTTTAAAAAGAAGGACTATTCGTCATGAGCCACACTTTGAACACCGCCCGCGTGGGTTTGTTTTTTCTCCTGGGTCTCGCCCTCATTTGGGTCGTTTACCAGTCGCTGGGAGACGGAACCTTTTTCCGCGAGGAAGGTTACCGTGTATCCGCCCAGTTCGATGATTTGAAACAACTCAAACCCGGGGACGAAGTCCGCATGGCCGGGGTACGAATCGGTTCCGTGACCGAAACGAAGCTGGTCCGCGGCCGCGGTGAAGCGGTCCTCACCATCAACCCGCACGTCGAGATCCCCGAGGATTCCATCGCCAGCGTGGCTATGGCGGGCCTGTTGGGCAATAATTTCATCTCGATCCAGGTTGGCTCCAGCGAGACCGACATGGAGGAGGGCGCCGCCATTCAAACCCGTCCCACCCTCGACTTCAACGATGCCTTCGCCACTATCGGCGATATCACCTCGAAGGTGGAGACCTTCTTCGAAGAAGTCAGCCGGGCGGTCGCGGTGATCACCGACGACGACGACGGCCTGCTGTCGAACCTCAACGAAGTCGTTCGCGACAACCGCGACAACCTTCGGGAAACCCTCGCCAACCTGCGGGAGGTTTCGACCGCCCTGGCCGAAGGCGAAGGCACACTCGGCCGACTCATTCGCGACGACGAGGCCTACGAATCCCTGCTCGGCATCGGCCGAAGCGTGGAAAACGCCGCCGGCAACGCGGAACTGCTGGTCAGCGACCTCCGGGAGATCGTCGATCAGATCAAAACCGGTGAAGGTCCGCTGGGCGCATTGATTTATGACGAAACGACCGGCGACAATCTGCGGCGTATCGTGCAGAACCTGGGAGAGGTTTCCGACAAACTGGCCGCCGGCGAAGGCACTCTGGGCAGACTGCTGGCTGACGAGACCCTGTACCACGACCTGCAGGCGGTCCTCCAGAAAGCCGAGCGCACCATCGACGGCCTCGGCGACCAGGGTCCCATCACGGCAGTCGGCATCGCCGCCAACGCCCTATTCTAGCCTGAACGGCACGGTTAAGCCTAATTTGGCGGAGCCGGCACCAAGAAGCCTATTCTGGAGGGCGCGGTTCCACCCGCCCACGGTACGGGCTGGGAGAGGAAAAAGGCGGTACTCACGCTCGCTTCGCTCAAGACGCAAAGACGCCAAGGATAAGAAAAGATATACCGGTCGAATCGAGAACTCAAAATCCATGCCTTTCTTTGCGTGCTCCGCGCCTCCGCGTGAGAAAACCCACCATTTGTCGGTAGCAACGCCTGTAGAGGCTTCGACTCCATCGTAGGCAAAAAACCAAGGATGCTGTTCCTCTCACGGCGCAAAGCACACAAAGAAATCCTCTGTGCCTTGTGCCTTTGTGAGATTTTCCTGTTATCAAAGGAAGCGCTCCCGCCCCGCCGGGACTACACGAATTCCGACAACCCGTCTTATCCGAGCGGCGCCATCCAGGCTAGTCAGAAAACGATTCCTCAGCCCAATTGGGCGGCCTTGAGGGATCGTCCGCGGCATAAACCGACGGGGTACTTGCGAGCGTTCACTTCCAGCTTGTTGCGGATCGCCTGGCCCGGATCGATTCCGGCGATATTGGCCATCTGCAGCGAATAGATCAGAATGTCGGCCAACTCCTCCTCGATACGCGCCCGGGACTCTGAATCCTCAGGCAGCGCTCGCGAATCATGGCTTTCGCACCATAGAAACAGCTCCATCAACTCCGCGGACTCCGAGGCAATGGCCATCGACAGGTTCTTCGGGGTATGAAACTGCAGCCACTCCCGGTCTTCAGCAAACGCCATGACCTCGCGGCTGAGCTCATCAAGGTCCGGTTTTTTGGGTTTTCTCGTTTTCATGAATCCCGAAAGGCGATCAACATCAGGAAAAACAAAACCTCCCAGCGCGACAGTCACGCTGAAATGCAGGATACAGTACGTGCGCAGCACAAGCTTGGTACCAGATTATCGGCTCCAGTGAAACTCAAATTCCAAAAAACAAAAGGTTACAGTAAAAAATTCCCAACGAAGGCCACGGCTTTTCACAGGCTCACCCAACCCGGCGTCACCGGTACCAAAAAGGATGCCCTTGATTGGTGCGAAGCACCGGACTCAAATCCAAAATCCGCGATCCAAAATCCAAAATCGAAAAAGGGTATCGCTGCGTACGGAAACGACCCCCGCTTTCATAAGGCTCAACCTTCGGGCGCCCGCGTCGGATCAGGTTCGGGAGCGAAGGTTCCGGAAACCACTTGTCGACTATTCCAATCGCCCGCACCACGCTCCGGCGGGGCGACCCCGGTAGCGAACACCTGGGCGTCGCCCTCCATCAGCGTCCAGAACCGTTCGCGACGACCCGCATCCAACTCACCAGTGACATCATCGAGCAGAATAAGCGGCGTCAAACCGGTCGCATCGCGGGAATGACGGGCTTGCGCCAGGCGTGAAGCGACCACCAGCGAGCGTTGCTGACCTTCGGAACCGTACCGCGCGGCCTGGCGGTCATCGAGATTGAATTCAAGATCATCGCGATGCGGTCCGGCCTGGGTCGCTCCGAGGCGCATATCCCGTTCGCGCGATTGACGCCAAACCGGGCCCAGATCGCCCGGGGCCGCCTCGCCGGGGACGGAGGGGCGGTAGCGCAAGGCGGCCGTTTCACGGTCGCCGCTCAGAATGCGATAATGATCGCGCAACAGCCGGTCGAGAAGCGAGATCTCCCGGGTCCTCGCCTCGACGAGCAACGCCGCCGGGGCCTCCATTTCCCTTTCGAACGCGCTCATTTGTTCGGACGAGGCCCGGCGTTTGAGCAGCGCGTTGCGCGCCGCCAGGGCGCGGTGGTACTTCTGCAGCGCCGGAAAATACTCGGGTACCGTGACCGACAAGTGCAAGTCCATCCAGCGACGGCGCAAACCGGGGGTTCCACGCACCAGGAGCAAATCGCCGGAAGAAAAGACCACCGAAGGAAAGCGCCCGATCAGATCCGCCAGGCGCCCCACCCGGTCCTCCTCCCACTGAACGGTCCGGCTGCCGTCGGCGCTAATGCGCAAATCGATGCGGGTCGGACCGAAGGTCTCGTGTTCCAGCCGGTAAGCCACCGCCGCCTCGCGTTCCCCATCCCGCACCAGAAGCCGATTGTCGGCGGTGCGGAACGAACGCAGCGCGGTCAGGTATCCCAGACATTCCAGCAGATTGGTTTTCCCCTGTCCGTTGGCCCCGTGGAAGAAATGTCGCAACCCGTCGAACTCGAGTTGCGCCAATTCGATATTGCGGAAGTTTTGAACCGTAATACTCCGGAGGATCACTGGAACAATCTCAGACCGAAATCACGTCCGTAAGCGAGGAGGAAGCGTCGCCGTCCTCCCAATCCCGGTACACCCGCACCACGGCCGCGGCCAGGGAACGCCAATCCTCCTCGCCGGTTTCGAGGCCGGAGCTGATGCGCACGGCGCGGCGAGCTTCCTCCGGGGAGAACCCCATGGCGGCCAGGACCTGCGATGGCGCTTCGCTGCCGGTGGCGCAAGCCGAACCGGTCGACACGGCGAATCCTTCCCGGTCGAGTTTCATCACCCATCGATGATTCGGATGAACCGGCATGATCAGGAAAGACGTGTTCCAGAGCCGTTCCGAAAAGCGACCGACCACCTGTACCCCGGGAATGTCCCGCAGCAGCACGTCCTCGAAGGCGTCGCGCCAGGCCGCCCGTTCGGCAACGCCGACCTTCTCCGCCGTTTCCCGCGCCACCAAAGCCGACACCATGGAAAGCGCAGCCGGAGGATTCTCGGTTCCGGCCCGCATCCCCCTTTCCTGTTCGCCCCCCACCTGGGCGCGAAAGTCGTTCCACATTCCCGGAACGCGGAGAAATCCGACTCCCTTTGGGCCGCCGAATTTATGACCGGATCCGGTCATAAACCCCCAAGCAGGCAGTTCCCGCGCCGGCAGTTTGCCCAGCCACTGGGCGGCGTCACAGTGAAAAGGCACTCCCGCCTGACGGCAGATCTCCGCGATTTCACCGATCGGCTGGAGCACGCCGGACTCGTTGTTGGCCGCCATCACCGACACCAACGCCGGACGCCGGGCATTCAAGACCTCGGAAACCGCGCCGGGAGAGACCCGTCCGCTCGAATCCGCCGGAAAAAAACGCACCCGCTCGCCAAAGTGAACCCTTGCCGCATCACGGACGCAAGGATGCTCCACCGGCGAAAGCCAGACTCCCGCATCGGCGTCCTTCCGGCGGGCGAAATAGGCCATAATCGCGTTGTTCGCCTCGGTGGCTCCGGAGGTGAAGACGACTTCCCGGGCCTCGCAGGCCAGCATTCCGGCCAGCGTCGCCCGACCTTCCTCCAGCCGGTTGCGCACCCGCGCCGCCGCGCGATAGGGGCTGGACGGATTGTGCCAGAACCCGTCCGTCATCTCCAGCCAGGTCTCCCGCGCCACCGCGGACATGGGGGTGGTAGCATTGTAGTCGAAATACCGCATCAATCCATTGGAATCCGCAACGTCATCCCGGCCCGGATCGCGTTCGGGTTGGGAAGGCGATCGCGGTTCGCTTCATAGATTTCCGTCCAGCGGCTGTTGGTTCCGTAGAACTGGCGACTGATCGCGTACAGGCTGTCGCCCTCGCGCACGGTGTAGGTTTGCATCCGCTGACCGGTGTCGCGGTTCGCGGCGGATTGGGTGTCCCGCGGCGCGGGATCCGGCGCGGTGCGCGGCGGGTTCGCCGGCGCGGCGGATGCGCTCCTTTCGGTGCCGGCCAAGAGTTCGGCCCGTCTCTGTGAGGCTTCGAGCTGACGCGCGGCCTCGCCGGCCTGCGCCGCCAGGCGATCACGTTCCTCCCGCAACCGTTCGATCTCCGCCTGCAAACCGCGATTCCGATTCTCCAACTCCTCCACCGAAGCGATAAGATCGAGCCGCTCCATCGGGTATTGCAGGGGATTGGCGGGCAAGGTGCGGACCAATTCCCGCATGGCGCGGTCGATCTGGCCGCGGACCAGGTCCGCCTGCGGCGAATGCGGCATTTGCTCCAGGAAACGGCGAAAATGATAAATGGCTTCGACCGGTTCATCCATGCGGCTCAGATAAATATCCGCCACCTCCAGGTGGGATTCGGCCGCGTCACCGGGACGGCGCTCGATCACTCGCAGGAAAGCGTTCAGGGCATCCTCGTGACGACCCTCGCGCAGCAATTGTTTGCCCCGCTGAAACGCCCGTTCCCGCTCCTCGGTCACCGCGTCGCCGCGCTCGTACAAACCGCATCCCGTCAAAGTCAACGCGCACAGAACCAGCACCGCCCCAAACGTTCGCCAAGCGGCTTTAAACCCACGGCGATCGCTCTCCCGGCAATTTAGCGTTTTCTCTACGGTCTGTTCCTGCATTATAAAAACCACTCAATTCCGCCCGTCAGCTTATGACAAAGACAAAGGACGACACAACAGGATTTCATCCTCCAAGTCCAAGCGAGAATCGCCTGGACCCGGAGCAAATCATTCACCGCGCCAGCCAATGCCTCAATATCGAGGCCGAGGCCATCCAGGCCACCCGCGCCGGCCTGGGCGAGGAATTTGTCCAGGTGGTGCGGGAAATCGACGCCTGCCTGGCAGCCGGTCGAAAACTGATCTTTACCGGAGTGGGAAAATCCGCCCACATTTGCCAGAAGCTCGTCGGCACCTTCAACAGCATCACCGCCCGTTCCAGCTTTCTCGATCCCACCCAGGCCCTCCACGGGGATCTCGGTCTCTGTGTGGAGGGAGACCTGGCGATTCTGGTCAGCAACAGCGGAGAAACGGAAGAACTCCTGCGTCTGGCGCCCATCCTGCGACGCCTGGGCCTGAACACCGTGGCGATGACTTCGCAGCCGGAATCCGCCCTGTGTGAAATCTGCGATATGGCGATCTTTTTTCGCGTGCCTCGCGAAGCCTGTCCCCTGCACCTCGCTCCCACCGCCAGCACCACCGCCAGCCTGGCGTTGGGAGACGCCCTGGCCATGGTTCACCTGGAGATGAAAGGGTTCACTGAAACGGACTTTGCCCGGTTCCACCCCGCGGGCAACCTCGGCCGCAGCCTGCTGCTCCGGGTGGCCGACATCATGCGCTCGGGCACGCGTTTTCCCGTACTCCCGGAGACCGCCGCCACCCGGGAAGCGATCCTGGCCATGACCCGGGCCAAGGCCGGATCGCTCGCGCTGGTCAACCCCGAAAGCCAACGACTCAGCGGCATATTCACCGACGGCGACTTTCGTCGCGCCACCGTTCAAAGCAATGATTGCCTGGACCGGCCGGTGGCTGAATTCATGACCCGCAAGCCCAAAACGATCGAAGCCGAAGCCATGGCGGTGGAAGCCTTGAAGCTCTTCGAGAAACACCGTATCGACGACCTGATCGTCGTCGACCGCTCCGGCGTTCCGGTGGGCGTGATCGACAATCAGGACCTCCCCCGCCTGAGGATCATCTGATTTTGGTTTTTCCAATGGTCCCGCGTGAGTGGGACAGTGAGCCCGACGGCTCCGAGAAAAGGCGCTTCCTTCATTTTGCGCGAAGCGCAGGACTCAAATCCAAAATCCGCGATCCAAAATCCAAAATCCGATAATCAACTCACTTTCCCATCAGGCTGCCCTGGCCCGGGATGTGGAAATGCTTTCGTTTCAGGCTGGCGGCGCGTTTTCCGCAGGGCCGAGGGTGCAACCCGTAACCGCAACGCGGGCAGTGAAAATGCCGGGGATGAAACAAAATCCAAATCGCGACCGGAATCAGCACCACGGAACAGGCAAAGATCGTAATCACCAGCTTGTCACCACGGGTGAAGAACTTCTTCAATGATTCTCTCCGACATCGCGGACACTGCGGTCGTGAAGCAGTCATACGCATTACTTAATACCCCACAAAAGCTCCACTTTCAACCCAACCCGCATCGACCGAATGCGAATTTTGAAAAAAGAGTCCGGGACGGATCGGTGTCTTTCGCTTCTTAACCCGGCAGAGCCCGTACCCAAAAGGTATCTGGAGGGCGGCGCTCCCGTGCCGCCGCGGTTTCTGTAAGGCGTCGACTCCGTCGTAGGCAAAAAAACAAAGATACTTTTTCTCTCACGGAGGCGCAAAGCACACAAAGAATACCTTTGTGCTTTGGTGCCTTTGTGAGATTTTTTCGGTCGTCAGCGGAAGCACTCACAGTCCGCCGGAACTATGCAAATTCCGACAACACGCCTTAACCGTGCCATTCGGACTAATTCTTACTTCCCAATTCGTCCCAGGTAAGGGCGTTGTGGTTGCTCAGCAGCAACTTTCGGCCGTCGTAACGGTCCGGATCGATCCAGAGCAGCCAACAGCGTTTCTCCCGGTTCCCCTGAACTTCCCGGTCCACCATTGCCAGGATTGCCTTCCGTTCCCCTTTGGGGACGTTCAGCGCAAATTCGCCGTTGGCGTCGGTCCGGATCATGTCGGTGAACTCCGGAAGATCCTGAAAAAAATCGAAGAGGGTGGGAAACTCCTCCCGCACCGCAACGGCCTCGCGCCAGGGCTCCTCCGCCTCCGACACCGCGGCCTGACGCCCCTCCAGCTCCGCCCGCAGGGAATCGAGTTCCTCCTCCCAACGCAACAATCGGCCCTGGAGGTCCTCTTCGATCGCCTCGATGGCTTCTTCCAGGTTCCGGTTTTGGCTTCCCAGCGCCTCCCGCCACGCCTCTCGTTCCGATCGGTTCATGGAAAACCAGCGCTCCCGGCGCTCACTGAAAGCCTGATACTCCTCGCGGGTGGGAATTCCCTCCGGCGGCTGCGGCGTTTCCGTGAGGTCGATAATGAACGCTTCGTTCTGCCGGATACTCCCCCGGTGATCGGCGATCCTCTGCCCAAGATCCCGCGCCAGCGCCTCCCTTTCGCGTGCCACTTCGTCGCGGCGTTCCCGGAGACGGGCTTCGGCCTCGTCGCGGGCGGCGATCGCCGCGTCTCGCTGCGCCCGTTTTTCAGCTTCCCGTTCGGCCAGCAGTTCCATGCGTGCCTCGATGAAATCCTCGCGATCCTGTAAAAAAC
>PXBO01000021.1 GCA_003566885.1 Opitutia bacterium
CGGGTTGGCATCGAGGAGAATCAGGTCCGCGCGCATCCCTTCGGCGACCTTTCCCGAAGAGTCTTCCTCTTCGAAGAAAATGGCGGGATTCACCGTACCTGTCCGGAGCACCTCGAACGGCGAGAGGCCGGCCTGAGCCATGAGTTCCATTTCGGGGTGTATTGAAAAACCCGGGACGTTGAAGAACTGGGGGGCGTCCGAGCCGAGGAGCAGGCCGGCGCCTTCCTCGTGCAGGGCCCGGATCAGGTCGAGCCGCGCCTGGACGAACGCCTCCGCCGCTTCGCGGTCGTAAAGCGGGTTCGCCCGCCGACCGCGCACGGTATCGATCCATCCGTCGACGATCTGCGGAGGCATGTAGCCAAACTCGGGCCGCTCTTCGCGGATCGTATCGAGGTCCCAGATCAGCACGGCGTGCATCAGCGTTTCGGTCGGCACGTTCCACACGCCGGCTTCGCGGGTGCGCCGCGCGATCTCGCGGATGCGCTCTTCCTCGACGTATGGCGCCAGGCGGAAGCCGAAGAAGCCTCCCTGGACCCCCGCGGTCTCATCCGGGTCCACCAGTGTCGGCATGTACGCATCCAAATGGTCGATACTCGCGTATCCGGCTTCGAGCGCCCGGGGGATCCCGACCGCGCCGGGAACGTGCCCGGAGAACGTGATACCCACCTCCCGGGCGGCCTCGACCATCGCATCGAACGCTTCGCGCGACCCGGAGGCAATCTTGATGAAATCGTACCCGGCTTCCTTTTGCTCGCGGACCAATGCCGCGCCCCGTTCCGGCGTTGGGGCGCTCCCGCCGCTGAAGGCCGGACCCGCGGTGATCAGGCGGGGCCCGAGCACTTCTCCTCTCGCCAGTTGTTCGCGCACTTCAAGGTGGACCGGAGCACCGGCCATGCCGCGAATAAGCGTGATGCCGTTGGCGAGATAGAGAAAAAGGACGTCGTTGCGGTACTGCTCGTTCTGGCCGCCGGGAACGTGCGCGTGCATTTCGGCGAGGCCGGGCATCAGGTATTTTCCCGAGCCGTCGATGACCAGTGCGTCATCCGTTGGAATTTCCGCGTCACCGGCGACGATCGAAACAATCGTCCCGCCTTCAATCACCACCGTGCGGTCGGGAATCACCCGCTCTTCGTCCATCGGCGCCACATTGACGTTGCGGATCACCAGCGAACCGCCGGATTGGCCGTAAACAGAGAAAACCAGCGCGAGGAGAATGGTCAGGGAAAGTAATAGACTCCGAAACATCGTGAACTCCTTTCATTGCGTGTGCCATGGGCGTTGCGCCTGCCGGCTCCGCGGCGTCACCGGCATACCAGGGCTCGCCCTCCTGATAAAGCAGTCTCCACCGCCGGCCGGACGCGGTCAAGACGGAACGGGGGGTATGTGAGTCTAGAGGCGCGAAATGGAGCTGCAATTGAGTTGCATCCACAAACCGTTGTTCCCAAGCAGTATTGCGCCCGCCGGCTTTGCTTCGCTTGTTTTATCCTTCCAGCCAAGAGGTTCAGTAATGGATCGTCAAACCGATGCAAAGCACGGCGACGATCACCCCGACAATCCCGGCGATCAACTCGTCCATGGGATCGTCTTCGCGCAGCTTCACGTTTCCGAATGTTACCGCGCGCACCACCATTCGGTCGAGTTTTCCACAGAATTCGTGGAAAAGACATTCGCCGATGAACTTGAGGATATCGGCAATCAGGTTCATGGCGCGTGCAGGGCATCGGCGGTGGTTTGAGTGCGATGAAAGACCAGGAGCCGTCGTGTGGCGCGGCGAGAGCACGGCTTCATCGGCCAGGTTGACCTCGCCGTCCTCCGACGGAAGTCGCCGCAGATAGAAACGCCCGGCAAACTCCAGGATCTGGCGCGTGTACCGGTAGGGACGTTCGAGCCGCTGCGACCGTCCGCGCACTTCGCTCCCGAGCACTTGCTGCCACGACTGCCCGTTGCGCAGGAACCCCTGGGTCGGATCGGCCACCATGAAGAGCGGTCCCCGTTGGGGATCGAGCGCCTTCTTCATCTTTGAACGGGGACTCCGAGAAACTCTCATACTGCGGGGCGGCAAGACGAGGATCGATGATCGGTTGGCCGATCTTGGCGATCCGGTCAAACTCGGGCATAGCGTCCTCCGCGGCAGTCATGCTCCCCGCATAGACGCCAGGATCGACTTGGTCCTGTGTTGCGGCATCCATAAAAAGCGGAAAGTTTCTTTCCCGCCCGCGTTCGGTCCCCGCCATTTCTGTCAACGGCATCAGCGGGTCGCCGGAGTGAATCCGTACGAGGTCGTCTTCGCGAAAGTCCGACGGATTTTCCAGGCAAGCAAAACGAAAATCGCCTGCGGTCGTTTTTCCCTTGAGTCGCAGAGCGGGGACGCAACGACCCTTTTGGATGCGGATTTCCAACGGTTCGGACAGGTTCTGATCAAAATCCTTCCGCTTCCGGACAAACTCCTGTACTACGAATGAAACGAGCTCTGTGTACAAAGCCGAGAGCGCTGACCGTTGCTGTGGTGGTTCCATGGATGGGTTGCGGATTCCCCAGAACTCCATGCCGGACCGCCCCGGCCCCGCTTCCCTCAGTCCCGCGGAGATCGGAACTCAAGTTTGTCCTTCGCGGCAGAACCTTCAATCCGAGGCTCTTTGCCAGCGTCCGCTGACGACGGTCGAATGAAACGAATTCCGTGCAGCCGATGCTCATGGCTATCGCTACATGCAGGATGTCGAGGCTTCTTGCCAACGTTTTGGCTGCGTAACGCTCGGCGATCATTTCCGCATCATGAAAACTGCCGCCAAGATTGGATTCGGCCAGTGCCATAAAGCCCGCTTCCAAGTCGCTGTGGAGAAGGGAGATTGCGGCGCTTGCCTGCGTCGGTGTGATTTCTTTTCGCCCAGCTTTCAGATAAATTGCATTGGTCATTTCGAGACGATGCAGGTGCGAGAATGGAAGCGGGGGCGGAACACTCCGAATCAAGCGTATGGCTTCGTCACTGTTCTCTTCGCGCACGTAGATCTTTAAGAGAAGCGGTATCGAAGTACCGTCTCATCGGTCGCCACGGAGATAGTCAATCGTCTCTTCACTGTGGCCCTTGACCGGGCCATCAGGAAATGCTTTTTCGAGGCGCTCTTTAAAGTGTGGCCATTGGGCCGGCGCAGTCTCTTTTCGTTCCGCCGGAGAAAGAACGGCAAATTTCCGGCCCCGTCGGGTAATCTGCACCGATTCCCCATCCTCAATCCAGCGTGCAAGGGTGGGAAACTTGTTTCGCAAATCGGCTACTTTCGCCTGTTTCACGATAAATAGACTATCAGATACTTGAGCTGCGTCAAGTCCGTCCGCTCCACCGCCCAGGGCGGAACGTTTCGATCCGGCTCCGGTTTCCGTGGAACGGCACCGAAACGGTGCCGAGTTTCAGGCCGGGAGAGTCCGATAATTTGTCGAAAACTCGGACGTGACCTCTTTCCGGTCTCCCTCAAACATGCCATATTTCGACGCAAAATGGCGGAACAAATGCCATTTTCAAGAGCAGCGGTGATTTCACGCAGGCCGTAGGCGGCGTGAAGGCGAAGCGGGCAGGGAATTCCAACGTCGACCGCTTGGGTGGGAAACGGGTGCAGGCTCAGGCGCCATTTCGCGATTTCAACGAAATCGACGGCGGCTGATAGGTTTTGCTGCCAGCGATTGAAGGATTCACGGTGCGTGGATACGCCCAGTGCCTCCCCTTTTTGCGACCAAAACAGATAATGAAGAGCGCTCGCTTCGCCTTCGGTCAAGCCATACTGGGCCGGATCCTCGGCAACGGCCTCAGATGAGACTCGAATGGCTTTCTTCAAAAACTCGGGATCGGTACGGAGCACAAGGCGACGGAGGGCCTTGCGGGCATCGGCGAGGTGTGGGTCCTGAACGGTCTCCGTGCCATGAGCAACGTCCTTCCATTCGGACCAGGTGCGATTGCTCAGAATCTCCAGTGGCGATAATTGTGTTTCGCGAACGAAGTTCCCAAAGGTAAGATCCTGCTGGGTTTCGGCTTCGAAGGTCTGAATCGCTTCAGGGATAAATGCGCGCAGGTTGCCGAGGCTTTGCCGGATGTTGGCGAGAACGTGTTCGCGTGCGACGCGTTCCAAATGAATGTTGCAGCCGGGAGGGAGGTTCGGGAAGTCTCGCTCGATCTCCTGGTCGATGCGGCGGCGAGTTGTTCGCAACAGGGCGCTGAATTTCCGGTCGATGCGATACCTCGGGTGAGTCTGCCCAACGAAATCAAGCACCGTCAGGGACTCCTTTTCCGGCGCGTGACGCAATCCTCGCCCAAGTTGTTGGAGAAAAACAGACTTCCAGAAGCACCTGTCCCAGGAATTGGCTATACGCCTGCGGGGCGCTTTCATCATCCAACTTCTCAAAGATCGGCGAAAGCTCAGTATGAGCCGAGAGCAAGTCGTTCAGCTCCTCGTCAAGCAATCGATCGCATAAACCCTCTGGAAGCATAAGAAAACCAGGCGAAAGCCGCGTAAGTTCAACGCCACTACGGCGAAGCTCGGTTCTCCAGGCCATTCTGTTGCACGAGCGAAAGCAGTTCGGCGAGGATGGGCAAATCCGCGGGAGCCCAGTCGAGGGAATTCGCATTGCTCATGTCCACCCACCGCGCCGCTGAATGCTCCACGAGTTCCAGGACAGGGCGATGTTCACAGCGGGCCAGAAACGGAATCAACTGGATGGAGCCGAAATCATATGAATGCGTGACGGAGGTAAGAGGACGAAGAGATTCGACGTCGAGGTGCAGTTCCTCCCGCAACTCTCGCCGTAAGGCTGATTCCGGAGATTCGCCTTCTTCCACTTTCCCGCCAGGAAACTCCCAATGGCCGCCGAGGGATTTTCCCGGCGGACGCTGTGTCGCGAGGAATTTGTTTTGTGAATCAAGGAGGATTAGGCAGGAAACGGTGAGCATGATTAGTCGTTTTTTTTCTGAACTCTTGCGCGAAATGCGCAAGAGTTTCCGGAGGGCCATCCCGGCAAGCCGGGTTTACTACTTCAAGGGGATGCGGCGCGGACAGAGCCACGCCCTCCAGTGATACCCCTTTTTATCAGCCCTCCGCTTCGGCGATGAGCCGGCGCACCTTCTCCTCCAGGTTGACAAAGCCGTTGATGTCGACCAACACGCCTCTCTGATCGATCAGCCAATAGGTCGGAGGCGGCGGGTTGCCAAACTCCTGAATGAGCGGCGCCTTATTGCCTTCGTCGCTGAAGAACTGCGGCCAGGACTGGCCCGTTCTACCGAGGTACCTCTCCAGCGCCGCACGATCCGTGTCGTAACTGATACCAATGACCTCAAACCCCCGATCGTGCAGCGAATCCCATACCGATCGGATAACGGGCGCATCCACGAGGCAGGGTGCGCACCAGGTGGCCCAGAAATCGAGCAACACCACCTTCCCTCGATAATCCCGCAAATCCACTTCGCTCCCATCGAACGCGGTGAACCTGAGTTCCGTCAACCGGGCACCGCCCCCCATGGCAGCCACTCTGAGGAGGTCCATCCGCTTTTGCCCCGCTTCGCCGAGGTGAGGGCTGTCAGGGAAGCGCGCCTGGTGTTCGTTAACGCGGTCCGCCAACGCAGCAGCCTGTTCGATTGCCGAAGCCAACATTTCCTCCATATCCCCGCCGAACTGCGAGGGATTGATCTCCCAGAGATTGGTTTCGGAGGCTAGGATTCCCGCCCAGTGGTCTTCGGCGCTTTCACCCGAGGCGACGCCATGCGTCAAAAGCAGGCAAAGGGACAGAAGTAAAGGGCGGCCTTGCGGGCGAATGGAAGTGCTCATGCGGGTTTGAATGGGTCTTTGGGTGACGCTTGTTGTGATGATCAGGCTTTAGTACAGACGAGGAAGCAACGGCGGTGGCGGTGCAAATAATCCGGGAAGACTTCCAGAACCTGCGAATGTAAGGTACTGATCCTCGCAGCTCAACCGCTAAGGCAAAACGTTTTCAATCACCAACCCGGTGAAAAGGTCGACGTTTTCGGCAGCTGCGTGCCGACTCGCCTACGCGGTGCCCGGTCTTGATTTGAACACCGTATTCACAATGCGATCCATGAGGGGCGCGCCGTAATAGCCGCTTGCCGCGGCAATGAGAAAGGCGCCTACTTCGGTCCCAATGGCGGGCAAGGGAAAGTCGCCGATCACCAAGCCCGCTGTGATCGCGGCAACCGCAACCAATCCCATGACGCAGCCTTCGACCATGAACGGGCCCGGCCTCTTTTCGGACTGCTCTGCCTTTCGGAGCGATTTCAGGAATCCGCCGGCGGCTCCGCCGAGCAGGGTCGCCGCAAGGAACCCGATCGGAAACGTGAATCGTATCGGGATGGACCCTTCGAGCGGCCCCGCCCTCGCCAGAATCACGCGTTGGCCCACACCGCGTGACCGCAGCTCAATTGTGGCGGCGCTCGCTCCAAATGGAATTGTCACCATCGAATCGGGATCGAACTTGCCGCCTCCTTGCGCCGTGAGCTGGACCTCGGCCGGACTCCCGTTGCTCAGCAGACGTCCGCCTTCGGCAAGGCGCTGGATCGTGAGACGGGTCGTGCCCAATCCGAAGCCGAGGATCCGGTCCTCGCCTGACGTGATCTCCAGCCCGCCGAACCGCACATCCAGATCGATTTCCTCGTAGTGAACTTCTCCCAGGTCGCTCCGCACGGTAATGCGCGGAACCTGGTCGCGGTCGGGGCATAACACAAGTGGATTGATCTTCATTGGTTTTCATGGGTTGGATATATCTCGAGATATTTGCGCCTTCGTCGGCTCTCCTGCGGCGTACCAGCTTGATCGAGGCGCAATCGCTCCAGGACCAAGTGCCGGAACGATCGCGCCGGAAAGTCTTTTGATTCAGTCAAGACGATTTCGGGATTGCCGCCAAAGATCATTCCGTGCTCGATACTGTCAATCAGCTGCGCACCATCGACACGTCACGATCCCCGACTCCCCGGCTCCTTCTTCCCCATTTTAAGACATTCCCTCCCCGGCCCTATGAACTGAATGAGCTTTATAGAAGACTTTCTCGCGACTTTTTTCGCGATCGATGCTTGACACGTGGTACGCTTTGCGCGAAAATTATCGCGACATATCTGATGTGAATTCTAGCTCGATTCGACCTTTATTATGAACGAACACCACAATCTCAGCCGTCGGGAGACACAGATCATGGATATTCTCTATGCCGAAGGGGAGTTGACCGTGAATGCGATCCAGGATCGTCTTCCGGATCCACCGACAACGATGTCGATCCGGACCTTTCTTGCCATTTTGTCGGAGAAGGGTTTGGTGAAGCGGCGGAAGGAGGGACGGGGCTTCATTTACCGCCCGGCCACCCAGCGCGCCCGCGCCGGCGCCCGGAATTTGCGCAAAGTCATTCAGACCTTTTTCGATGGCTCGATTGAGAAGGCGATCGGCGCCTGCCTGGCCGACAAAGGCGCCGGTCTCACCCCTGAGGAGGGGGAGCGGCTTCATCGGTTGATCGACGAAGCCGAGCAGCGTGATCGAACGGAACGCCGCTCCGACAGATAACATCACTCTCGCCCCGGCCGGACGGGACCCGCTCAATTCCACCAAACATTTCCATGAACGTTCTCCCCTTCTTCACCGAGCTCCTCCTCAAAGGAACCCTTGTTCTCGTCGCCGCCGCCGGACTCGTTTTCCTCTTGCAACGCAGTTCCGCCGCCCGGCGATACGCGGTCTGGTTTTCCGCCCTGGTCGGACTTCTTCTCCTCCCGCTTCTCACCTTCACCCTCCCCGGCCTGCAGGTCGTTCCGCGCGCCGGACTGCTCGACTCACTGCCCGCCCATCCGGCCTGGGAAGACGGTGCGGCGTCCCCGTCTTCACCATCACTCACAACCGGTTCTTCCGCGGAGGTTCGTCCTTTTGCAACCTCCGCCGAACGAGCCGAAATTTCCGGCACCGACCGTTCGACCAGAGCATCCGCAGCCGATGGATCCGTCTCGATCCATGGTTCCCCCGAAATCCTCGCATCGCCGGAAAACGTCTCGGCGGATCCCGCCGATTCCGAACCGGCGTTGGCGCATCCGGGAATGACCCCGCGGCAGTTGCTTACGCGCTTCCTTCCTTGGCTCTGGCTGAGCGGCGCGCTGCTTGCAGCCTCCCCGATGCTTCTCGGTTTCCTCGGCATTCGCCGCCTCGCTGCCCGGGCGAGACTGGTTGAGCGGGGACGGGTCATGCAAATGCTGAGCGCGCTTCAGCGGGATCTGGGCATTCGCTCGCAAGTTCGCCTTCTCATCGGTCCCCGCGGCGCGATGCCGATGACCTGGGGAACCGGCCTCTTCTCTCCCGCGACGCTCCTCCTTCCGGCCGAGATCAACGGGTGGAGCGACGAGCGCCTGCGCGCGGTTTTATTGCATGAACTCGCCCACATCCGGCGGCGCGATTGTTTTACCCAGAGCCTCGCCCGATGCGCCTGCGCGTGTTACTGGTTTCATCCTCTCGCCTGGCTGGCTGGATCGCGCATGCTGATTGAGCGGGAACGGGCCTGCGACGACATCGTTCTGCGCCATTCTCCTTCCCCTTCCGCCTATGCCCGGGATCTGATCGAAGTGGCGACGCGCGCCAATCCGACCCTTCCGGCCGCGCGCGCCGCCATCGCCATGGCGCGTCCCAGCAGAATCGATACACGTCTGCGCGCCATCCTCGACCCCCGCCGCAACCGCGCCGGCCTGAGCCGCCGTTTGATCGCGGGCCTCGCCGTTTTCTTCGCCCTTGTCGCTCTTCCGGTCGCTTCCCTGCAATGGGCGGCGACGACCGATGCCGACTCCGCCGAAGGCGAGGTGATCCTCGCTGAGGAAACGGAACGGCGGCAGATGGAACTTCGCCTCGTCGATGCCGTCACCGGGAGTCAGATCCCGGGGACCCGTGTTTGGGCCAGCAATCCGGAAGGACTGGGCTCCATGGAAGTCGATCCAGGACGCTGGATGATCGATCTTCCCGACGAACGCTCCTACTTCATCGTTCAGGTCGAGGCGCCAGGCTACGTGCGGATGTGGCTGCTCTGGAATAACCTTCAGTTGGAGAATCCACTTCCGGAAAACCATGTTCTCGAACTCGAGCGCGGATCGACCATTGGCGGGATCATCGTTGACGATGCCGGCGAGCCGGTGAGCCGCGCCACGGTCATTGTCCGATTTGAGCCGGAAACACTCGACGGCATCGCCCGTCTCAGCCGGCCCGAATTGGAAACGGGAGAGGACGGACGCTGGACGTTCGACGCGGCCTCGCGGCACTTCGACGAGGCAATCATCACGGTCTTTCATCCCAACTACGCAAGTCATTCGGTCGGAAACGGCAGACCGATTTCCAGCCGCCATGAGCCGGTCGCCGAACTCTTTGACGGCACCGCCCAACGCGTGTTGTCGCGAGGAATCCGGGTAGAAGGGACGGTGTTGACGGCGGAAGGCGAACCGGCCCGGCAAGCAAGGATCGGGCTCGGCGACTCTTTTTTTATCACCCAGGACAGGCCGTATTATTTTACCGATGCCGAGGGCCGCTTCCGCCTGCCCGTTCATCCCAACGAAGAGGTGACGTTGAGCATCCGCTATCCGGATCACCCGCCGGGACTCCTTCGGTTCCACAGTTCGGAACAGAGGGAAAACCTGCTCATTCAACTCGAATCCCCCCAGACCATTACCGGACAAGTAGTCGATGAAAACGGGCCGATTCCGTTCGCCCGAGTCAGCTTTTTCAGATGGAGGAACATTACCTCGATCCATCGCATGCAAGCGGATGACCAAGGACGGTTTGCCTGGGATCTCGCTCCAAGTGACGAGGTCCTCGCGACCATCAGCGCCGAAGGTTATACCGTCCTCAGGGATTATCCGGTGCAAGCCGGGGAGGAGAATCTCATCCGGTTGTCTCCTATTCCGACCATACAAGGAATGGTGGTAGATGCAGAAACCGGGGAGGCGATTCCTGAGTTTCGCTTGGCCCGGTCCCTCGCCTACCGTGCAGACACGGAGCCCATGACCCCTACCTCCTGGGAGGAAGACGAAGCCCGGATGCTTCATTTCCGAGATGGCGTCTTTGCCTTCACCCCCGACGCAATGTATCGTCGCCACGCATACCGGGTGATCGCGCCCGGATATCGTATGGCCGAGTCGGAACTTTTCGACTTGGACGATGGAGACCAGACACTCCTGTTTGAATTGGAGCGGGCCGAGTGGGTCGCCGGCCGGGTGCTGACTCCGTCGGGAAGGGCAGCCGCGAATGCCCGTCTCCACCTGACGATGGGGAGGGGATCCCTGGAGTTTGTGGACGGGAGACTGAACCATTCCCGTCCCACGGCGACCGAAGGGAAAACGGCATCGGACGGCTCTTTCCAGTTTCCGCCGGTGGATGAACCCTTTTTCCTGCTCGTGCTGCATGACGAAGGCTACGCGGAAGTTCCGTGGGATAACTTCCCGGATACGGGCGAAATCCGCTTGCAGGCATGGAGCCGGGTCACCGGAACCGCCCACATCCGCGGTAGCGTCGCCCCGAATCACGAGATCGCGGCCCGCTATACCCGGGCCTCCGGGACCGATACTCCGTATATCTCTTACGAGGTGCGGACCTTTTCGGATGCGTCCGGACTCTTCTCCTTCGACCGGCTTCCGGCCGGTGACGTTATGATCTCCCGCGCAACCCGGGACCGTGCGTCACTATTCATCCGGCGCACCGCCTTCGATACCCGTACCTGGCTTGAAACGGCCTCCGGTGAAGTCACGACGGTGCAACTCGGAGGCGAAGGACGCCCGCTGACGGGCCGAATCTCCTTAGCCGGCCTGGAGGGAATTCCGTGGGTCGCGCCAACGAGCTACATCGCCCCCGCGGGATTAACCAGAAACGAGGCCGTCCGCGTGCGGCGCGACCTGATTGTGCAGCCGGACGGTTCCTTCCGGCTGGAGGAGCTCGAGCCGGGAGATTATCTCCTGACCATCGACTTTCAGGACGATCCGCAGCATGGACACCAAACCCTCGGAAGGGTCACCCAACCCTTTACAATGCCGGACTACTCCGGCCGCTACAGCGACGAGCCGCTGGAGTTGCCGGTTTTGCCGATTCAACTGACAGAGCAAGCTGCATCCAGAAACTAATCACACACGAGTTCAACGTTCGAAGTTGAAAGTTCCCCGATTCTCCCCTTCCCCGACTCACCCCCCCCGCCTCCTCAGCGAATGAGAGAATCGACCGCGGATTCGACTCCCCTTCCTTGAAAGCGGATGGTTCCGTCAGCATCGATCACGTCTGCTGAGAACAGCCTCCCCAAAAAGTTCGAGCCAAGGGTCGTCGGTGGCATCGATCTCCTCCCGATTCTCCAACCGCAACCGGAGATGCGTTTCGACGCCCTTCGCACCGGTCATCATGGACGGTGGAAAATCCGACCATCGAAGGTCTCCCGACTTCCATCCCGACGGAAACTCGACCAAGTCAAGGAGAGTGACTTCAAATTCCTCGTCCGTATTCGAAAGCCGAATGCGCAGGCTACGCAGGCCCGGCAAAACCTTCTGGACGCTCATCTCCTGGCCCTTATGAGGCAATGAATGGAAATCCACAGGAACCGATCCCTGAAGCGGCGAGGATATCAGAGGACTCAGGGTGCCGCCGATGAGGAGTATGGCGCGGAGGACGCGGCCTGAGGCGGAGGGGATGAGAAAGGCCATAAAGGGCAGAATCGTTGAGGGCGACCGGGAGTCAAGGCTTTCCTGGGGAGAAAGGGCAAAGCCGGCGCCCGGTTCGAACGTTCATCCGGCGCGCGCGCCCCCCGGCCCCGCCAGGAATACGCGAGCATGATGCAAAAAGGAAGGCTTGTGCACATCGATGGAGACGGACATGATCCCCACCATGACGAGCTCGAATGGTCGGCAGTATCGACGGAATTTCTTTCGAGCCTTCAATGATTCGGAAAATCGGTGAGAGCCGTGCCCATGGATCGCGGCCAACCTTGATATAAGGGCAAAAAGGAGAAGGGCAATTTTATGAGACTCAACCTAAACGGGACAGGAATGATTGCAGGTTGGCTGGCACTCGGGGGAGTGGCGGCGTTTGGACAAGTGGGATCCGAGGGACCTTCCGAGGCGCGGGCCGCTTCGGCTGAGGTTCCGGGAACGGAGGCGCGAGTGTTTGAAAATGAAAGTTTCATTATCGGAGCCGACATCTCATGGGTTCCGTCACAGGAAGACCGGGGGACGGTCTTCTCCGATCAGGGAGTCGAGAAAGATGTGCTCGAGATCCTGACGGACAACGAATTCAACTGGATAAGACTGCGGCTGTTTGTCGATCCCACCGCGGAGAACGGATACTCGCGGGACGGTTACTGCGGCTTGGAGCAAACCCTGGCGATGGCCAGGCGGGTGCATGACGCAGGCATGAAGTTCCTGCTCGATTTTCACTACAGCGATACCTGGGCGGATCCGGGAAAGCAGTTCACTCCCGCTTCATGGACGCATCTCACCGGCACTGATCTTGCAGATCAAGTGTACGACTACACCTACGAAACCGTCAGGCGGTTCATCGACGAGGGTGTGACGCCGGAAATGATTCAGATCGGCAATGAAGTCCATCACGGGATGCTTTGGCCCGAAGGCGAAATGACGGAGTCCGGTGAAGAATTCGGCCGGCTTTTGCGCCGCGCCAGTGAAGGCGTGCGTGCCGCCGACCCCGGCATTATGATCATGGTTCATGCCGCTCTCGGTGGCGATAAGGAAGAGTCGGTCGTGTTTTACGACAAAGTGCTTGAGCATGGGGTCGTTTTTGATGTGATCGGCCAATCGTACTATCCGGAGTATCACGGAACGCTGGAGGATCTGGAGACCAACCTGAACAATCTGGCGATTCATTACAAGATGCCGATTATGGTGGTGGAGTACCAGGTGCACCGGAGGGAGGTCAACGAAATCGTCAGGGATCTACCGGACGGGCTCGGTTGGGGAACCTTTATTTGGGAGCCCACGTCCGCACGTTGGGGAGGACTTTTTGACCGAAACGGGGCCACTACCGAACACATGGCGATTTATCCGGAATTCGTTTCGAACTCCCGGGAATCGGCGAAGGAGATTACGGTGACTAAGGATATCCCCTATCGCGAAGGCGAGAGTAGCAAGTGGAGGCTGGATATGGCCATGCCGGCGGACGGTGGAGAATCCCTGCGTCCGGGTCTTGTCATTGTGCATGGCGGCGGATGGAGGGCGGGTTCGAAGGAAGTGGATGTTTATCAATCGATGATGACGGAGTATGCGCGAAAGGGATACGTGACGATCAACGTCAACTATCGATTGCTTGATGAGGCTCCGTTTCCGGCCTGCATTGAGGATGTGAAAGCCGCGGTCCGCTGGTTTCGCGCCCATGCCGAGGAGTATGGGGTGGACCCGGACCGGATCGGGGCCTATGGCCATTCGGCCGGGGCGCATCTGGCGCTGATGCTGGGGATGGCGCCGGAGTCGGCCGGCCTGGAAGGCGACGGCGGTTGGGACGACTATTCGAGCGTGGTCAATGTTGTCGCAGCCGGCTCGCCGCCCACCGAGTTGGGCCGCGATACACCGATGGCCAACCCGATATGGTGGCCGATCGGCTATATTTCGCGCGACGCTCCTCCCCTGTTCCTCATTCAGGGAACCGCGGATCGCGTCGTCCGCGCGGAGCTGACCGATGATTTTGTGGAAAAGATGAAAGCCGAAGGGGCCGATATTGAGTATCTTAGAATCGAAGGAGGGGACCACGGGGTCGCCTACAACGAGAGTCTTGAGGTCACCGCCCCGGCGATTGAGACCTTCTTTGCCAAACACCTGAAACCGTAAGGGACGAATGCTGTGGCTGAGATGAACCAGATCCCGTAACATTGATAGCACCTGTCAAGCCGCCAACCGCCACAAAGCCGGCATTTCAGTATCCATAGGCCCGAGCCACTTTTCTCCCAACCCGGGGCGACGGACTTTACGTCCGGAGATCCTCCGTTGCCTCACTCCTCGATGAATAATACAATCGGACCGTCCACCTCTCAACGTTGAACGTTCGAAGTTGAAAGTTCTCCGGCTCCCCCCCCTTCCCCGATTCTCCCCTTCCCCGCCTCCCTGCCTCCCCCCGGCATCGCCTCACGAATTGCCTTCGAGGAGCAATTCCATGTAGACGACGTCGAGCCAGCGGCCGAACTTGAAGCCGACTTGTTTGAAGCGGCCCACGGTTTCGAACCCGAAACGGGCGTGCAGGGCGATGCTTCCGGTCTGCTCCGCGTCGATCGCGGCGATGACGGCGTGGTGCCCGAGGGCGCGGGCGCGCGAGAGCAGGTCCTGCAGAAGCGCCGATCCGATACCGTTGCGTTGGTGTTCGGGATCGACGTAAACCGAGTTTTCGACCGTGCGCCGGTAGGCGCAACGCGAGTGGTAGGGGGAAAGAGCCGCCCAGCCCGCCACCCGGTCGTTCAGCAGAGCAACGGTCACCGGGTGGCCGGGCGCCCTCTCGCGGAACCAGCGGAACCGGCTCTCCATCGAATCTGGTTCCTCCTGGTAGGTGCTGGTCGAGTGCCGAACGTAGTGATTGTAGAGGTCGTTGATCGCGCTCAGGTCGGATTCCAAAGCCGGCCGGATGGAGAGGGGACCGGCGGTCCCTTCGCGTTGCCTTCGATCGTTAGGTGTCGTCATGCAGCTTTCGTTTGCCAAACCCCTATTCTGGAAAATCCCTTGCCGATTTCCAGCACGGAAAGTGGTACACCCTCGCCTTGCGGCAACGGACTTATAAGAAAAAATCGTCACCCGGGGCGGTAGTCTTGACTGCGGGGGCGATAGTCACGAGGTTTGTGGGTTATGGAAAACCACCCCGAACGTCGGGGATTCAGGCATAACCGCATAAAACCTATCATGAAGTTCCGCACCCCTCTGACCCTCCTGTTATTGTTAATCGCCCTTTCGATTCCGGTGATCCTTTGGCTCACGGGAAACAGGGATGAGCCCGGTCTGGCGGGGTCGTCATCGAGCGGGTCCGGCGAAACGGTCGACGGCGAAGCGCCGGAGTCGCCCTGGGATCGGGTCGGGCAGTTGGCGGCGGCGGCGCCGCCGATGGTGCCGGTGGGCGCTAATCCCGACGAGGTCGCGGAGGCCGCCTTTCGAAGCGGAATCGTGGCCGCGGATACTCCCGGTCATGCGGTCGATATCGATATCGACATCCGGGGAGTACGGGAATTGCTTCTCATCGTGGACGATGCCGACGACGGCATCGCGGCCGATTGGGCCAACTGGATGGAGCCTCGCCTGATCGACGAACGGGGGGATGCCACCCCGTTGACCGACCTGGAGTGGACCAGGGCCACCACCGGCTGGGGACAGGTCAGGCGCAACGCCAACACCGAAGGCGGGCCTATGAGGGTCGACGGCGAGGAGGTCTCGTTCGGGATCGGGGTGCACTCGCACTCGGAGATCGTTTACCTGCTTCCGGAAGATCATGACTTCGTGCGATTCGTCGCGCGTGCGGGAATCGATCACGGCGGAGTCAGTCAAAACATGGGGGCGTCGGTGCGGTTTTCCGTGTACGCGGACGAGGTTCCCCGCCAGAGGGTGCGCAACAGCCGCGATCCCGGGCATGCCGTGGAGCAACTCGACGTATCCGCCGGCCTTGATGTCACGCTTTTCGCTTCCGAACCGATGATCACCAGCCCGGCGAATATCGATATCGATCACCTCGGGCGCATCTGGCTCGCCGATGTCCAGAATTACCGCGGGCAAGCGGGAACCCGGCCGGAAGGCGACCGCATTCTGATCCTCGAGGACACCGACGGCGACGGCGTCGCGGATAAGGTCACCACCTTCTACCAGGGCAACGACATCGATTCGCTCCTCGGGATCACCGTGCTCGGCAACAAGGTAATTGTCGCCTGCTCGCCGAACGTATTCATTTTTCATGACGATACAGGCGATGGAAAGGCCGACCGCAAGGAGTTGCTGTTCACCGACACCGGGCAAATACAGTGGGACCATTCCGCCCACCGCTTTGTGTTCGGACCGGACGGCAAGGTTTACTGGAACTTCGGCGATACCGGTCATCACGTGCACGACGCCGATGGCAACATCATCGTGGACCTGGCGGGGAACGAGGTCCGTGACAACGGGAATCCTTACCGCAAGGGCATGGCGTTTCGCTGCAACCTTGACGGGTCGGAGTTCGAGGTGTTGGGCCATAATTTCCGCAACCCCTACGAACTGACGGTGGATTCCTTCGGCACGGTCTGGCAGTCCGACAACGACGACGACGGGAATCGGGCCTGCCGGATCAACTTCCTGATGGAGTTCGGCAACTACGGCTACACCGACGAACGCACCGGCGCCGGATGGAGGGCCGAGCGGGTCGGCATGCATCCGGAAGTTCCGCTGCGGCACTGGTACACCAACGATCCGGGCGTCGTGCCGAACGTCCTGGACACGGGCGCCGGCTCGCCCGCCGGCATTATTTTCTACGAAGGCGATCTGCTCGGAGAAACGTTCCGAAACCGGATGATTCACACCGAACCGGGAAGAAACCTGGTTCGGGCGTATCCGGTCGTTCAAGACGGCGCGGGATATGCCGGAGACATGATTCCGCTCCTGCACGGAGCGCGCGACAACTGGTTCCGCCCCGTTTCGCTGCGGACGGCGCCGGACGGGTCGGTCTTTGTCATCGATTGGTACGATCCCGGCGTCGGCGGTCACGCCAAGGGCGACGAGTCGCGCGGACGCGTTTTCCGGATCGCGCCTCCCGGCAACGTTTATTCCGTGCCCGAGTTCGATTACACGACAGCCGAAGGCGCCGTCGAAGCTTTGAAAAACCCCAACGAATCGGTTCGCTACATGGCCTGGACGGCCCTGAACGAAATGGGCGAGGCGGCGCTCCCCGCCCTCCGCGACCTGTACGAGTCGGACGACCCGCGTTTCCGGGCGCGTGCGCTTTGGCTGCTCTCGAAGATCGAGGGTTCGGGAGAGGGTTTCTTGGAGACCGCCGTTGGCGATGAAAACGAGGACATTCGCATCACCGCCCTTCGCGCCGCGCGGCAGATCGATGTCGATATCCTCGACTACGTCCGGCGCGTCGCTCGGGATCCTTCGCCGCGGGTGCGCCGTGAAGCCCTGATCGCTCTCCGGCATCAGGAACATCCGGAGGCCGCCAACCTCTGGGCGGAACTCGCGGAGCAGCACACCCCCGGCGACCGCTGGTATGTCGAAGCGCTCGGGATCGCCGCGGATCGTCAATGGGAACCCTTTTTCGACGCCTGGCTGGCCGGGATCGGCGGCGAATGGGACACGCCCGCGGGACGCGAAATCGTCTGGCGGAGCCGCTTCCCTGCCGCCGTCCCGCTGCTGGCGGAAATCATCGCCGATCCCGCCACTCCCCGCGACGCCCTGCCGCGCTATTTCCGGGCGCTGGATTTCCATAACCGGGACCACCGCCGGGACGTGCTGGTGGCCGCGCTCGGGGTCGACCATGAAGGCGCCGACGCGATCGCCGAACTGGCCCTGGGCCAGCTCGGTCCGGTCAATCTGGACGACGAGCCCGGCATGATGCGCGCCGTCGAGCGGGCGCTCGAACAAACCGACACCGGCGGCGCGGTGCGCCTGATCGAACAGTTTGAGTTGCGCGGCGAATCGGATCGCCTGCTGGAAGCGCTGGTCGGGTACCCGAATCAACAGACCGGCGTGCGCGCCGCGCGCCTTTTGCTGGCCTGGGAGCAGATCGGGCTCGTCGAGCGGGCGATCGATAACGAAGAAGACGCGGGGGCCATTCTCCAGACTTTGGGAATGAGCGGCGAGCCGAGTGCACTGCCGTTACTGGAAAGCGTGTTGCGGGATGCCGGGCGGAATCAGGGTCAACGCGCTGCCGCGGTCCGGGCCATGGGAATGACGCGGCCGGGAGAAACGCGCCTGCTGAGGCTCGTGGAGGAGGACGGGTTGGCGGAGGACCTGCATTTCGCCGCCGCGAACGTGTTGTACGCTTCCAACGACCACGCGATTCGCGAAGCGGCAAGCGAGCGTCTAACGCTGCCGGGCACCCGCGAGGCCGAACCGTTGCCTCCTGTATCCGAACTCGTCGGACGCACCGGAAACGCCGCCAGAGGCAGTTCGGTCTACCGAATGTCGTGCATCGCCTGCCACCAGGTCAACGGAGAGGGAATCGATTTCGGGCCCGACCTTTCGGAGATCGGCGACAAACTCGCGAGGGAAGCGATGTACACGGCCATTCTCGATCCCGACTCCACCATCAGTTTCAACTACCGGGGCGTACGCATCACGCTCGACAACGGAAACGTGGTGTCGGGATTCATTGCCAGCGAAACGGATGAAACGATAATCGTCCGCCAGACGGGCGGAATCTCGACGACGGTTCTGAAAGCGGACGTTGTGGAACGCGCGGTTCTCAACAACTCGTTGATGCCCCCCAACCTCCAGTTGCAAATGACCGAACAGGAACTGGTGGATCTGGTGGAATACCTCACCACCCTCCGCGGCGATTGACGAGGTTCGGATGTTCTTAATGGCCAAACCACTCATTATCCGATTCACTTGAAGGGAATGAGCTCTGATCCATTCAACCTGTTCGCCCGGTGCCTCACAAAGGCGCGGAACTGCGGTCTGGCCGAACCGACCGCTTGCGCCCTGGCCACCGCTTCGGCGGACGGACGGCCGAGTTGTCGCATGGTGCTGCTCAAGGATCACGGACCGGACGGATTCGTGATTTACACCAACCTCGACAGTCCCAAGGCCCAGGACCTCAAGGAAAACCCGCGGGCGGAACTGTGTTTTTATTGGATGCCGTTGAAACGTCAGGTGCGTATCCACGGGACGGTTAAACCGGTCGATGAGGCCACCGCGGACGCCTACTTTGCCAGCCGTCCCCGCCTGAGCCGCATCGGCGCCTGGGCTTCCCGTCAGTCGCAACCGATGAAAACGGCGCTCGAACTGGAAAAAAATGTGGTGGCGGTCACCGCGCGCTACGGATTCGGAAAAATCCCCCGTCCGGAAAACTGGTCCGGTTTCCGTCTCCTCCCGGAAAGCATCGAGTTCTGGGTGGAGAAACCCTTCCGGCAGCACCACCGGGTGATTTTTCGGCGCGAGGGCGAAGGATGGATCAAGGAGCGCCTGTTCCCCTGAGCGCAAACCGCAATCAGAAATCCTGAGCTTTACTGAAAACGGCCCGTGCGATTCACTTCGGGTTGTCGATGACCACGGAAACTCCAAGCGCCGACCAAAAGAACCGGCATGCCTGGTGCATGTACGACTGGGCCACCAACGGTTACCAGGTGACCACGGCTTCGGCGCTGTTCCCGGTTTTCTTCGTCGAACACATCGTACCGGAAGGGTTTTCCATTTTCGGGCGGGAGGTGCCGGCCTCCGGCTTATGGGGCCTGGCCCTGGCGACCGCGGCAATCCTGGTGTTTATGATGGCCCCGGTACTTGGGGCCATCGCCGATTACACTTTGCTGAAAAGAAAATTTCTCATGGCCTTTGCCTGGGGCGGATGTCTTTTTGCCTCGCTGTTGTTTTTCGCCACCCCCGGACTGGTCTGGCTGTCACTCCTGACCTTTGTGGCGGCGCAGGTGTGCTACACCGCCGGTAACGTATTCTACAACGCCTTTATTCCCTCCCTGGCCGCGGATGAGGACATGGACGACCTTTCAGGCCGGGGTTTCGCCTACGGATACATGGGCGGAGCGTTGCAATTCACCCTGGCTTTGGGGCTGGTTTCGGGCCACGACCTGATTGGCCTTTCGGCGGAAATGGCGGTGCGGATCGCCTTGTTGAGCGCCGGCCTCTGGTGGCTCGGTTTTTCCGCCTACACCTTTCTCCATCTCCGGGAAACCCCTCCCCCGGGATTCCGCGAGACCACATTCTCCAATCCCTTCGCCGCCATCCGGCACGGGACACGTCAAACCTGGGCCATCACCCGTCGCCTCCCCCGTTTTCCCGCTTTGCTCCTCTTCCTCGTGGCCTTTTTTTGCTACAACGACGGCATTCAAACGGTGATTGGAGTCTCGGCGGCCTACGGGAAGGATGAACTGGAACTGGGAACCCAGGCCATCATGATCACATTTCTGATCGTGCAGTTCGTCGCCTTCGGCGGCGCCCTGCTCTTCTCCCGCCTGGCGGCCATCATGGGAACAAAAAACGCGTTACTCCTCTCGCTCGTCGTTTGGAGCGGAGTCGTCGTCTACGCCTATTTTCTGCAGCCTGGCGCCATCGTCGGATTTTTCGTCCTGGGGCTCATCGTCGGCCTCGTGCTGGGGGGCAACCAGGCGTTGAGCCGTTCGCTGTTCGCCAGCATGATCCCCCGCGAATCGTCGGCCAACTTCTTCGGGTTTTTCACCGTGTTCCATAAGCTTTCCGCCATCCTGGGCCCCCTTCTTTTCGGCGGCCTGGCCATTCTTTTCGGCTCTTCCCGCCCGGCGATCCTGGCCATAATCGTGTTTTTCATCGTTGGCGGCCTTCTCCTCGCCTGTGTGGATGTCGAAAAAGCCCGCAAATCCAGAGGCCTGTGGCTGGAAAAAACACCTGGCAGCCCGGCCGATGAGCCGTCAATGTGAAATCGCCAGTCTATGAAGATCATCCACCACGCTCTCGGCCTGCATTTCCATCAGCCCCTCGGCAACCTGCTCGCGTTGCACCACGATCCGACGCAAAGCTGGGAAGCCACCCAAATCCTGCGCAGCTACGAGCGCCCTCTGCACTTCGTAAAAGACTGGTCCGATGTCGCCCGGCTGCATTTCAGTTTTTCCGGCACCCTGCTCAGGCAACTGGAGGATCCGGCGGTGCGTGAAACCTTTGCCGACATCGTCGATATCGAAGGCCTGCTCGAAGGCTACCGCCGGGCGCCGTTCGAAATTGTGGGCAGCGGCCTATACCACCCGGTGTATCCCCTGATTCCCAATGCCGATTGGGACCCGCAAACCGAGAACTGGCTGGCGTTGGGAAAACATCTTTTGGGACGGGAATGGTTCCAGGGATTCTGGCCCCCCGAAATGGGATTCTGCATGGAAATGATCCCCATGCTGGCCCGGCACGGATTTCGTTATGTCCTGGTGGATTCCTATTACATCAAACCCAAACGGGAGATGCGCTGGGAGGAGATGCGGTATCGTCCCTACCTGGCGCGGCACGGCGGCGCCGAAATCATTGTGATTCCCCGCGACCGGGAACTGTCGGACGCCCAGGAGTCCGGTCTCGATCCCGGCTGGTTCGAACACGAACTGGTCGAGCGCACCAAGTGGTGCGACTGGCCGCCGTTGGTCACCACCTGGACCGATGGCGACAATGGCGGTTGGTTCCGGACCGGAGACTGGGAGGCCGGATTCTGGGGGCATTTCCTCCAGCCCACACTGCAGAAGCACCGCGAAGGGAAACTCGCCTATCGCCCGACCCACATCCCGGAATACCTGGACCTTTATCCGCCCACCGAAGAAGTCGAGGTTCACCGAGGCGCCTGGAACACCGGCGATCACTGGGGCGGGGATTTTATGCAATGGACCGGATCGTTGCTGCAGAAAAAGGGGTTCGACGAAATCGCCAACGCCAGCCGCTATTACCGTCAGGTGGTCAGGGAGTTTGACTCCGCAAAACCAACCCTGACCGATCCCGAGGAATTGCACGACCTTCTCTTGCAGGGCTACGAAGCCATCCTGCGCGCCGAAACCAGCTGTAATTTTTACTGGGGCTCCTCGTGGGTATCCAGGAGCTTCGACGATCTGGAACAAGCCTACCGCTTGATCGACAATGTCCGCGCCCGCATCGCGGAATCCTCCGCCCTTTGATCCGCTTGTCAGCAAAGCACGACAACGTTTCGCTTTCCGGTTGAATCCGGAGGCAAACGGGGGCAGGTTGAACGGTTTATCACTTGTGAGTGGCATGAAAAAGGTTCTCATCGCAATGTCCGGCGGGGTGGACAGCGCCGTGGCGGCGCTCCTCTTGAAGCGGCAAGGGGTCCCGGTCGAAGGGGCCTACATGAAGAACTGGATCAACGATGAGGAGCAGATCCGGGGCGACTGCCCCTGGCAACAGGACATCGAGGACGCGCGCGCGGTGGCCGAGGCCCTGAACATTCCCTTCCGGGTGGTCAACCTGATGGAGGACTACCGCTCGCGCATTGTCGATTACCTGCTGGAAGGTTACCGTCACGGAATCACCCCAAACCCCGACGTCATGTGCAACCGGGAGATCAAATTCGGAGTGTTCCTCGACTACGCCCTCGCCGAAGGCTTCGACGCCGTCGCCACCGGCCACTACGCCCGGTGTGAAACCGATCCCGAAGGCCGGCCCGTCCTGTTGCGGGGAAAGGACGAAAAAAAGGACCAGTCCTACTTTCTCGCCATGATGCGCCCGGACCAAATCGCGCGGGCGGTGTTTCCGATCGGTCACCTGACAAAGCCGGAGGTACGTCGCATGGCGCATCAGGCGGGCCTTCCCAACGCCACCAAGAAGGACAGTCAGGGGATTTGTTTTATCGGCAACATCCGCATGCGCGATTTCCTGACCCATTACCTTCCCGACAACCCGGGCGACATCGTCGACACCGCGGGCCAAGTCCTGGGGCGACACCGGGGCCTGCACCTGTACACCATCGGGCAGCGGCGCGGAATCGGAATACCCTCCAATACCGACAACGCCTTTTTTGTGGTGGTGGGCAAGGAGCAGGAAAACAATCGCCTGTTGGTGGCTTTCGATCGTCCTGATTCGCCCGGCCTTTACTCCAGTCGCGTGGTGGTGCGCGGACTCTCCTATACCGGCGTTCCCATTACGGAACCGTCCAAGCTCGAAGCGCGTCCCCGCTACCTGGATCCGGCGCAGGAAATTGCCTTCAGGCCCCTCGGCGAGGACCGCGCCGAAGTGCGCTTCGCCCAACCCCAGCGCGCACTGGCCGCCGGTCAGATCCTGGCCCTCTACCGCGGCGACCTCCTGCTGGGCGGCGGCGTTTACGAAACCATCGACGCGTGAATCGTTTTGTGGCGACAATTGCCCCCACCCCTGTTTTTTTCCCGGAATGAAGGATACGGCGATGCTCACCACGAACCGCAAGGCATTGACGGTCAATCTCGACGCCGCCAAGTACGGAACCTTTGCGGAAATCGGGGCCGGCCAGGAGGTCGCCCGCCATTTTTTCCGGGCCGGCGGCGCCGCCGGAACCATCGCCAAATCGATCTCGGCCTACGATATGAAGTTCAGCGACGAGATCTACGGCCGGAGCCAGCGCTACGTTTCCCGCGAGAGACTCACCACCATGCTGGCCTACGAGTACAACCTCCTGTTGGAACGTTTGCGCGAGACCCGCGGCTCGCAGTCGACGTTTTTCGCCTTCGCCGACACCGTGGTGGCGCGGAGCTACCGGAACGAAAACGACGGCTACGGCTGGATGGGAATCCGGTTTCAATTCCATCCCGGCGGCGAACCCCATGACATCATCCTCCACTGTCACCTCCTGGACACGGAAAACGTCAACCAGCAACAGACCCTGGGCGTGATCGGTGTCAACCTGGTCTACGGCGCCTTTTATTACCGTGACAATCCCTCCTCACTGATTCAGTCCCTGGGCGACAATCTGCATAAGGACCGGTTCGAGATCGATATGATCAAGTTCAGCGGACCGGATTTCCGCTACGCCGACAATCGACTGATGAGCCTCCAATTGGTGCAGCACGGCATGACCAATGCGGTCATGTTCGGACGGGACGGCGACGTGCTGCAACCGTCCGAAATCCTCTACAAGAAGGCGGTGTTTGTCCAACGCGGCAGTTTTCGCCCCATAACCCGCGTCAACGTGGACATGCTCGAGTGCGGCCTGCGGCAGTTCACCGCCGACCCCATGGTCGCCGGAACCGACATTCAGGTACTAATGGAAATCACCATGAACAACCTGCTGGCCTCGGGCGAAGTGGACCACGACGATTTCCTGGCCAGAGTCGACATCCTGAGCTTCCTCGGCTACCCGGTCATGGTTTCCAACTACCCGGAACACTATCGTCTGGCTGCCTATTTTCGCCGCTACACCAAAGCCATGATCGGCTCGGTCCTCGGCATCAACAACCTGGTGGAAATCTTCAACGAGAAATATTACGAAAACCTCGAAGGCGGCATCCTCGAGTCATTCGGCCGCCTGTTCAAGAACACGGTCAAACTCTACGTTTATCCCATGCGGCGCGAGGGCCTGGAGCATTTCGCCAACCGAACCGGCAACGCCTCTTTTCTCGAAGGCGCCAACGTCGAGGGCAACCCCCTGATCACCACCGAGAACCTACACGTTCCGAACAACCTTCGGCATCTTTACCGTCACCTGACCGAAAACGGATACCTCGAACCCGTAACCGGATTCGACGAAAGCCTGACCCACATCTTCTCCCGCGATGTGCTCCAACGCATCCAGAGCGGAGATAAGAGCTGGGAGAAGATGGTGCCGCCGGAGGTGGCCGAAATCATCAAGGATCGCGGCCTGTTCGAATGTCAACGAAAGCGCCGCAAGCTAAGCACACGCTAGCAGCCTGTCGGCGAAGCCCGACAGACTCCTAGCATCGTGTCGGACCTGGCCTACCGGAAAATTTCGACAGACACCTCCCAAAGGACTCAACGAGGATCAATCCTCGGGGATCCATTGAGGATCACCCTCGGCATCCACCGAGACCTCGCCCGGTTGCGTCAGGTCCGGACCGCCGAAACGGTGCAGTAATCCGGCGGCCGCGAAAACCAAGGCCAAGCCGATCAAGGCGATGGAATTCTTGGCGAGAACGGTCTTGTTCTTCATTCAAAAGCAAATGAACATCACCGCCCGGCGGGTGCCTGTCCATCAGATTCGGCGAAAAAAACTATAAATTCACCACGATGGCGATCACCAGGAAGACGACGATCACCGCCACCAGGATGGCGATAAACGTAACGGGCGTTTTTTCCTTTTCTCTTCTTCTCGCGGAACGACGGGTTTTCGGTTTCATGAAATAAACGTTGGATCAAATCGCCTTCTAACACGGATCAGGTCATCGAGTCCTTTAAACTTCTGAATAATGCCGGATATGCCCAGGGTGGGACTCGAACCCACACACCTCTCGGCACCAGATCCTAAATCTGGCGTGTCTGCCAATTCCACCACCTGGGCTGTGGAAGCTCTAAAGGGAAACGATTCGGCGCGCACAGGCAAACCAAATAATCCTCCCCTTGTCGCCCCACGCCCCGCGCCCCCCGCTCCACGCCCCTCGTCCCTCGCCCCTCGCCCCTTAGTTGGTAAGGGCGTGGACGAAGACGTTGACGCCGAGTTGAGTGTAAAAGGTGTGGGCGTAGTCGCTGATTTCGCTGCTGTGGTAGTAACGAAAGATGCGCCAGGCGCCGTCGGGTTCGTTCACCCAGGAGGGTTTGGCCGGTTCCTGCGAGTAGATGACATCCTGTCGCCCGTCCTCGCGCACCGCCTCGAAGCGCTCACCGCGGTAGGCGGCGTCGCGGAGTTGATCTTCCAGGCCCTCGGAGCTTTCGCGCACGCGAAAGGAGATCCGGTTGGCCCAGACGCCGCGCTCGGTTTTCCCCCAGCCCATGGCGACGATGGGGGATGCCAGAACCGCGATCCGATCGTCGAGGCGCAATCCCATAAAGGAATAGGTTCCCTGGGGCCACTTTTCATGCACCACGTAATCCCGGACGGTTTCCGGGAGTTCGTCCACCGGGGGCAAGCCCGAGTAGAAACTGCGGAACAGCCGGTGCGACCTGGGCAGGCGCCGGAACGAGGTGTCCGGAAACAGATCGCGAAAAAGCGCCTCCAGGGCGGGACTGACCTGCCAGTCGGCAAAACTGTGGTGCTGGCCGTGGCTCACATCACCGCGCAAGAACTCGGAATTGATGCCGGCGTCGATATACAGGAAACCGCCGCGGTCCAGGAAGCGTTTCAGGTTCTCTCTTTCCCGCGGGCTGAGATCCCAGTCCACCCGGTCTCCGTAGTTGGCGTAGATCAGCGGTGTCGTGAAGATGCGATCGTCCTCGAAGGACTCGATGATCATGGGATCGGGATGCAGGCGCAGTGTGGTTTCCTCGTTGATGTGCTGAATCAACGTCGGCAGCGCCGCCGGAAAATTGCGCCGCAACGGATTCCCCTCCACCAACTGCGCCACCCGCACGGCCCCCGCTTCCGGCGAACCGCCGCCCCTCGGCACCGAAACGGCGCCGAGTCCGTCCGGGAGCAAAAACAAGAAGCTGATCAACAGTACGAACGAGAGACGCATGATGCTCTTATCCTATCCAGGTTTAACCCATTCACAAGGGGAGATGTCACAGCCGTCCGCTGTGGCGGGACAAGTGTTGTTCAATGGCGGCACGCAGAGGGGTGCTCGGATTTCTTTCGACGAAGCTCTGCAGTTCGGCCAGGGTTCCGGAGGTGACCTGACTCATCAGGCCTCTCAGGGCGGTATCGCGGATCGTCGTGTTCCGATCGCCCAGCGACAGACCGAGGATTTGTTCCCAGCCATCCATCTGTCGGCCGGGCATCTCCCGCAGCACGGCGGCACGCACGCCGGAATCGGGATCCAGGAGGAGTTCGCGCAGGATGTCTTCCCCGGCGCGGCGTTCGATGTAACGGGTCAATTCCACGGCACCGGCCCGTACGTCGGCCCAGCGGCTTTCCGCCGCTTCCTCGGCCAAAGCGACCGACACCCGCTGCGGGAAACGCCGAAGGAATTGCAGCGCGACCCCGCGGCTTTGGGACGACCCGTCCCGCAGCAGCGACCGGACTTCCTCATCCCGCACACTTTCCGGGAAGCGGGGGAAATAAACCCGCGCCGCTTCGTAACGCAGCGCCGGGTCCTCGTGCTCCATCCACCGGCGCAGAAATTCCTCCGCGTCAGCCTGAAGAAAAATGGTTGCCTCGATGGCCCGGCGCGACATTTCCCGCGAGGCTCCCCGCTCCTCCATGGCGTTCCATAACGATCGATAGGCGGCGGGCGTCGGATCCTGCCGGAAATAACCAAGGGACGCCTCCAGCGCGATTTCCGGATCATCGTCCCCGCGCAAGACATCCAGGGCGCTCCGGGAGCCGCTATGCCGGCTGTCGCTGAGCTGCCGGGCCAGATTCAAACGATAAATCCGGTCCGGATAATCCACCAGGTCCATCGCCTGTGAGGCGAGAAAATCGGGAGAAAACTCCCGCGAGGCCACTTCCAGGGCTTCGATGGCCACCTCACGGTCGGAATCACGAATCCGTTCCGCCACCAGTTCCCGCGGGAGCGGCAGGTAGAGTAACCGGTAATGGCGAATCATATTGCGCCGAACGGTGGGGTCCTCGTCGCGAAAGGCTTCCAGAAATATCGTTTCCAGCTCGGCCGGGATATCGCGCACAGGTTGGCGGTGTTGCGGCAGGATGGTGACCGGAAACCCCTGAACGACCATGGGCAGGACATTGGAAGCAATCCTGCGAATGCCGACATCCGGATCCCCCACCCGGCGCCCGATGCGCACCGCGGTCTGCCCGGTGTAGATGCGCTGGGTTTCGAAGAGAGACACCAATGCCGCCTGTCGCACCAGCGCTTCCTCATCCTCCAACGCCCGCACCACCGCCATCTCCGCCTGGGGCACCGGGTATTTCCCCAATAACATCACCGCGGAGCGCCGCACTTCCGGATTGGGAGAGTCCACGTTGGCCAGAGCCCGTTGCACGGTTTCGGACCAGTAAGGTTCTTCGGCGCCGGGTGGCGGCTGCGGCGGCCTGCTTTCAGGCAACGGCAGCACCGGGGAACCCAACGGCGGCGAGGTGGGAGTCGGTGTGCCGCGTTCGGTTTCCGGCTGGGTCTGCGCCCAGAGGATTCCCGGCATGGCGAAGACAATCCAGCAGGCGACCAGCAATTTCCACGGACGTTGTTTCACCGCGCCCGATCGGGAAGAAGGCTCACCCGGCGGCACGGAATCACGGAGAGCGGAAGGCAATCCTCTCACCACGCTTCCGGAAAAAACATCTGTTGTTCGTGCGGTCATAAATCCACCTCAAATCATTTACTTCAATCCCATCCGCCGGCGGGAAAACCATTCTCCGGCCAACGCGGCGAAAAACACCAGCAGCAGCCACCCCTGGTCGGCCAGGTACCGGCGGTTGTCGCGCACCGGTATCTCGCGCGACAACGGAAGGTCCGTGAAACGCGAGACTTCCGAGTAATGGTAAAACGCCCCGCCGGTAACCCGCGCCAGATCGCGCAGGACGGACTCCCGGTAACGCGTGTCCTCTCCCTCGACTCCGGCGTGGGTGGCCAGAAAAAAGACCTCGCGGTCCATTCGCTCGCCGTCCGGAAAATCGATCCGGTATTGGGCGCGGTACTCGCCCGGCACGGTCACGGTGTGGGTTGTCCGGTACCGACCAGGAACTTCAAAGGAAGGCTGCAGACGGCGTTCCCAGGTTTCCCCCTGCGGATCGGTGATGCGCACCGTCACAGTGGAATCGCGCGACGGCCGGAAATCGGATCCGAGCACGTTCGCCTCAAACGGCACCGCGTCCCCCAGGGCGTATTGCTCGCCCTGTGACGCGACCGTCAGACGCGGTTTTCCGGCCGAGGATAACCAAACCAGAAGATTCTGCCAGAACAGGCGATGCTGCTCCATGCCGCCGTCGGAGGCCATGCGCCACTGCCAGGTGGTTTCCGAGCCGAGGTGGGCGATTCGACCGGCGCCGAATGCCTGCGCCGCCATAATGGCTTCGTTTCGTCCCTCGCGCAGCAGAACCGGGCGGGCGCCAGGCTTCCATTCGGTCGCGATCGCCGCCGGCAATCCGGCTTCCAGAAACAGGCTCGGACTTCCGAAAAGGCGTCCCCCTTCGAGGTGGGAGAAAATGGGCGCCGGCTCCAGCTCCAAACGTATCCGTTCTCCCATGACACGATCCTCAACGGAAACCACCGGCAAAGCGCTGCCGATGACCGGAGGAACCCCATTGAGCGGTCCGAAAAACAGAGCGCCGCCGCCCCGAACGGACACAAAGTCGGCCAGGGCCGCGACCCCTTCCTCCGAAAGCTCCGGCAGCAGGCGCGTGTCCACCAGAATGGCGTCGAAACGGTTGAAAAAGGCCCGCTCCTCGGGAAACGCGTCGGGCGGGACCGCTTCCTGGTTCTCTTCCGACAAGGCGTGAAAGAAGGACCCCTCGCCGGTACGAATCACGCTCTGCATTCCGATCTGCTCCGAAGCCCCCACTCCCCGCTCGATAAAGCGGTACTCGGGGCTCAAACGACTGCCCAGATAAAGCACGGAAAAGGTTTCGGGCTCTTCGGCGTTGACGAATGCATAGCGGATTTTCTCCCGCGCTCCCCCATTGGCTCCCGGCTCGGTGATGGAAAGCCGATAGAGGTGCTCGCCGCGGTTGAGCGGGGTCACGGTAAAGGTCTCCCGCTGATCGCGATCGCCCGACGCCAGTTGGATGTCCCGTTCCTCCACCACGCCGTTGTCGTCGCGCAGAGTCAGTCGCACCTCGGCGCCGGATCCGGAGGTGTTGGCGAGGTTCACCGGCAGTTCCACCGGTTGGCCCCGCTCGGTGCGAAACCGGGCGGCGGTAAAATCCGCCCGAACCTCGCCGGGCGGTTGGCGCGACCCCAGGCCGATGGCCGTGATCGGAATTCCCCGATCACGGAAACGCCGCGCCGCCTCCTGCGGGGGCGTCCCGGCGTTGCTGTGTCCGTCGGACAACAGGATCACCGCGCCCAGGTTATCCCGGCGCACCTCCACCCGCTCGAGGGTTTCGTCCAGAACGTCGCCTATGGCCGTTCGTCCGGGGAGTATGGCCAGATCCCCGTTTTCCAGAGGCGCCAGTCCCTCGGCGAAGCGATGCCGGTCGACCCAATAGCCCCGTTCTTCGAGGAGGGCAAAAGGCGGCGCATCCGAATCCTCCAGCCACGAAGCCACCAGTTCGCGCCGGGTCATGGTTCCGCCGCGAATGTCGCGAGCCTCCATGCTTCCCGAAACGTCCGCCAGGACCGCGACGCGAAACCCCTCCGCATCCGGTTCCTGGCGCAGCGAATAGGGATTCAGGAGCAGCAGGAGGATGGCCAGCAGAGCGGTGACCCTCAACCCGGTCAACAGCCACAGGTAGGACGGACGCAAGAGCCGGCGCAAGCGCAATTGGGTCCAAACGACCACCCCCAGGACCAGCAACGCGGCCAGCATAAGCCACCCGGGCGAAAATGGCGTATCCACACCGATCATGGCGTCTCACTCAAATTTCGAAAGTACTGTTCCACCAAACCCCGGTACCTTTCCGGCGGCTCGCCTCCGCGCCGGCTCAAACGAATCTGGCGCTCGACCTCCATAGCCAGAATACGCTGCTCCAGGCTCCGTCCGGCCGCGCTCAGCAGCGATTCCAGACGCAGGGGGTTGGGCCGTTCCGCGCCGGCGCCCTCCACCCCGAGAAGGGAACCCGAAATTTCCCGCAAACTGCCGTCGTCGAATCCCTCGCCGATTTGCCCCAAACCATCGCCGATTTCCCGGCTGAGCTCGCGCATGCGCGCACTCGCCTCCTCGCCCGCCTGGCCGAACATTTCCCGCAGTTCCTGCTGCGCCTGCCGGATCTGTTGCAGGGCTTCCACCAGTTGCTCACGCGAGAAAGCCGGCATGGCTTCACCGGCCTCGCGCAGTTCCTGGGAGAACTGTTGCAAGCGTCCGGCAAGCTCCTCCTGGATTTCGCCCGCGCGATCCGGCCGCTGGTAAAGCAGAGCGTTGGCCGCGCGATCCATATCCCCGGCCAATTGTTCGTCCCGCAGGTCGCGACCGAGCCCGAACAAGGCCTCGGCCACCTCCGGATGTTCGTCCATCAAATCCAACGCCTGCCGGTCCATGGCGGCCAACAGGTCCTCGTAGGAGTCGCGCATCCGCTCCTGACGATCGCGCAGTGCGGCCAACTCGCCCGGGTCGGGTGACGGTTCCGAGGCCAATCCCCGGCTGGCTTCCGCGGCGGCGCCATGCTGCTCGGAAAGCGCCTCCGCCCATTGTGAAAGGCGGTCGACTTCGCTCGAGGTCGCGCGCTCCAATAACTCGTTTATTTCGTCCCCCGCAGCCAGCAACGCGGCGCGCGCCCGCTCGCCTTCCCGTTCCGCCCGGTCGAGACGATCGGCGATGGTTTCCCGTCCCGCCTGATCCATAAACCCGGCCGCGGCGTCCATTTGACGCCAGACCCCGGCGGTGCCGGGCAGATCGGTCAACTCGCGCCGAATCCGTCGCGCCTCCGCCTGCAGCGCCTGTTGGCGCTCACGCAGTTCCGCGCGCTCAGCCGGTCCCGCGCCGGCTCCTGCCAAACGGCCGACCGCCTGGTTCTGCCCGGTTTGACCGTCGGTCAGATCGCGTATCTCCTCACTCAGTCGGCGGAGATCGCTCAGCAATTGCTCCATGGCATCTTCGTCGCCTTCGCCGGCCTCGCCGGCTTCGCCCCCGGAAGACCCGTCCTCGGACGGCTCCTGTGACTGTACCGGATCACGCGCCAATTCGTTTTCCACCGCCAGCAGACGCGCCAGGGCCTGCTCCTGGTAAGGGATGGAATCCTCGACCAGATCGGACTGGATCAGGCGACTGGCCGAGGCCATGCGACCGATGGCGTCGCGCATTAATTGAATCACTGGAAAATCTTCATTCCCGCCGATCAGATCGAGAATTTCCTGTTCGATACCGGTGGTCTCGATGCGCAGGGCTTCCATGCTCAGAGCCAACTCCTCGGTCAAGGTTTCCCGCCGGGCGCCTTCCGAAGCCAGGCTTTCCCAACTCAGACGGATCAGGCGCTTGGCTTCGACCAGCAGGGCGCGAATATCGATCTCCTCCTCATCCATGGGCTCGCCATCCATCTCCTCCGGCTCCCGCTCCTCGCGGACCTCGATAAAAAACACCTCGGACCGGGTGGTTTGCGGCTCCGGCTCGCGATTGTCGGTGGCGGTCAGGAAATAAGTGATGATGTCACCCTCCTCCACTCCCAGTTGCTCCAGGTCGAGCGTGTAGGCCACCGTTTCCTCCCGCGAGAATTCCGTCGAAGTCACCCCCTCTCCGGGCTGATATAAAACGCGAGCCTCCCGCCGCGCTCCGGAGACGGAGAACCGGATCGCCACCTCGGCCAAACCGTAATCATCGGCGGCGGAGGCTTCGATCCCCACCCGGTCGCCGGGTTCCGCATCGATGTCGCGGCCCGGACGGGTGACATCCAGGGTCGGCGGATAATCGGGACGTGCGGTGATGCGGAAGGCGGTGGAGCGGGCGGTTCGGCCGGCCGCGCTTTCCAGATGAAACCGCGCCTGCAGGTCGGATTCGATTCGACGGGAAAAACTCGCTTCCCCCTCGTCGGGCTGAATCGCGGTGGCGCCGTCCTCTTCCGGAACCAGGGTCGCCCGAACGCCCGCCGGCAGCTCCAGCTCCCAACGCACCTCACTGCCCTCCAGGAGAGTAAAATCGGTGATGGAGGAAAAAACGCGTGCTTCTTCTCCGGTGTAGGCCGGCGGCGTCACGGTCACCCGAATCCCTTCGATCGAAGGTGGAACATAAGGGACCACGCGGTACCAGGAGGAGGTCAGGGCCGGTGTCACGACCCGGTAACGGATTTCGTCGTCGATTCCGTAAAAGGTAAACCGGTGTCCTTCTCCGGAATCCGGATGCATGGGAAACCGGTGCCGTCCCCTGGTGTCCGCATATTCGATTTCCGCTTCGTTGTCCCAGCGAAGGATTTCAGCCCGCACGGTCAGGTCGGTATCCACCGGCACCGCTTCATTTCCCGGAGTCACCGCCATCCCGGTGTTCTCTCCCCTCAAAACGTCGCCCAGGTAGGCCAGGCTCTTCTCCGCGTAGCGATTGGATCCCGCGGGCCACAACAACAACAGCACGACCACCGCGCCCGCGGCCAGCGCCGCCCGGCTCCAGCGGGGCGGAATCAGCAACGCGGTAAAATCGACCGAACGGGTTTCACTCCGCATCTTGTCGACCAGGGCACGCTCGATTTCTCCCAGCGATTCGGGCGGACGTTCCTCCCGCTCGACGGCGCAAATCAAGGCGTCCATCCACCGGGGATTCCCCTTTTCCAACTCCGCGGCCAGCGCCGGCAGCGAAGGCGGCGCCAGGAACGAACGCCAGGTGTCCCAAGCCAAACGCCCCACGAACAAGAGAAACACGGGAAGGAGCAAGACCAGGGCCTGCCGCTCCTGCAAAGGAAACAACGCGTTCAGACCGGCCAGCACCAGAAGTAACAGACACAGGGTGAACAAATTCCAGATCAGGCCGCTGATCCACCGGCGGCGTTGCCGGCGGGAACGCGCACGGGCCAATCGTATTGTCAGGGATTCGTTCATGGTTCGACCTCTCTATACGTCGCCCCGGGTTGGGATGCTGTCAAACGCCGACGGCTGCGATCGGCGAACGCCGCCGCCAGGGTTTCCAGCAGGAAAAACAATCCGGCCGCCAGAGCGAAATAATGCCAGAGGGGTCGTCCCGACCGTTCATCGGCGCCGTTGACCGTCGACGCCGCCAACACCCCCTCCTCAACGCGAGAACGCACCGCGCGCCCCAACTCGATCACGCCGGCGGTTTCCAGAACGGACTCGCGACGGGAAAGGTTGACCTCCACCGGGCGGTCCCAATCCGAGTAAAGGCCCGGAACCCGCGGCTGAACCGTATCCAGAAACGGGTGGCTCTCCGACATACCGATGCGTGCGGCCAGGCCGGCACGGGAGAACCCGGTCTCCTCGCGCACGATCCCATGATCGGCGGAAATATCGCCTGCGACCAGTTCCCGGATCAGCGGGAGAAACCCGGCCGTCAAGGACAGGTCGGACCATTCGGTGGCGAAGGAAAAAGGCAAAAACACCAAACGTCCCCGTCCCAAGGTACGGGTCACCAGGAGCGGTTCATCGGCGGAGGACCGCAACCAAACCTCGGCCGGGCCGTCGGGAACCGCCAATCTCAGGTAGCGATAAAAACGCGCCATCTGCAGGCTGCGGGCGGCCTCGTCGCTGAACACTCCGCCGAGCGGGCTTTCCGGATCGATCCAGTCCAGCGCCAGCCCGGTCGGACCCCGGCGATCGGCCCGGGCGGCGCCGAGAAACTCGGCCTCCAGCAAGGCGTGCTCCCGCAAGAGACCGGTCAGGCGTCCCGGCGTTTCCCCGGGGGTCAGAATCGCGGTCCCGCCCTGCTCCAGATAGCGCCTCAGGGTTTGCCACTCCGCGTCCGAAAAATAGACGCCGGCCCCGAGCGCGAAGACCGCCTGGTAGGTGCTCCAGTCGTCGGCCAGATCGCCGGGCTCAAGGGTTTCCACGTCGAACGACAACCACTGAATCTCCCCTCGGGTTTCCAGCGCGCTGCGCAAAAAAAACAAATCCTCCGCCTTGGCCGGCTCATCGCTCAGAGGGGCGATCGCCAGCACGCGCAGGGACGGCGGCCGCCCGGCCCAAAAATGGTAGTGATTGTCGGCCGCGAAGGCATCGTCGTCCAACGACAACCGGGCGCGCGAGCCATCCGCCGCGTCGATATCGAAACTCAGCTCCGTCGAGCGCCCGCCGGGCAAGGTCACCTCTTGTTCCCAGGTACGCCCCCCCAAAGTCAAAGTCGCGGTACGGGTAACGTCGCTCCGGCCGAAGTTGAACAACTCGGCCTGGACATGCCGGTTGTCGCCACTCCCCGGATACGCTCTCACCCGCATGATGGCAACGTTCTCCTCGCGTTCGCCACCCACGCGAACCCATTCGATGTCGATCGCCCTCGGCACCTCGGGCAATCCGCCCGGCTCCCAGGCGGTCGCCTGCAGGTCGGAAATCACGTACAGAGTCCGGCGTTGAGCGCCGTCGCCGAGTAAATTCACCGCCGCGCGCAATCCCTCCCGGTGATCACCGGCCACCATTTCCGGCTCGGACGCCTCCAGAGTGGCGGTCAGGGCGGAGGAATCGGCCGAGGGCGCCACGGTATCGACCACCCGGTCGGAGGACAGCACCAGCCCGAACTCGGCGCCCGGACGTTCCTCCAATAAACTCCACACCCGCTGCCGTGCCTCGTCCCAGGCACCCCAGCCGGACATACTGGCGGAAAGGTCGACCAGGAATACCACCCGATCCTCCGACGCCGGTTCCGCCGCGATCGCTTCCCGCGGAAGCCATTCCGGCCGGGCCAGGGCGAAGATGAGGGCCGCCAGCAGCAGCAGACGCAACGCCAGCAACAGCAGATCGCTCGGCAGTTTCCGGCGCTGAAAAGGAAGTTTCCCCTTGAGAATGAAACGCACGGACGGGAAACGCAGCGGATGATAAATTTCGCGTTGGATCAGGTGAAGCAGCACTGGCACGGCCAGACCGAGCAATCCCCAAAGCACCCATGAATATTGAAACGCCAGCATACTCCTCGTCCGCTACCGCAAAGCCTCTCGTTTATGCAGGTACGCCGCCAGGGAGCGAGCGAGGGAATCCGAGCTCGTCAGCGATAAAAACTCCACCTGCGAACGCATCAAGGCTACCGACAACCGTGTCATAAAATCGTTCATTCTTTCCATATAATGAGCCCGCACCTTTTCCGGATTGGTGAGAATGCGCCGGCCGCTTTCCGGGTCGATGAACTCGGTGGCCCGGTCGAAGGGCAGATCCACCTCGTCCGGATCGAGCACCTGAATGGAAACGCATTCATGGCGGGCAAAACGAATCCGTTTGAGAATCGGGGGCAACCCGTCCTCCGCCTCCAGGAAGTCGGAAAGGAATACCACCATGCCCCGGTTCTTCAGGTGGCCCGAAAGGTAATTCCAGGCGTATTGGTGATTGGCGCCGCCGGAGGGCGCGGTTTTCGCCAGGGCGCCCAGAATGCGCTGCAACTGTCCCTGGCGGTTGCGGGAGTCGATCATCTCAACGATATCGTCGTTGTAAAGGCACAGCCCCACGTTGTCCCCCTGCCGCGAGGCCAGATAGGCCAGGCAGGCGGCGACCATGGCGGAGTAGCGCCATTTGGAGCACACCGCCCGCTCCCCCCGATAGTCCATGGAGGCGCTGGCGTCCAGGACGAGGTAGCAGTTCATATTGGTCTCCTCCTGGTAGACCTTGGTGTAGAACCGGTCGCTGCGGGAAAAAACCTTCCAGTCGACGTACTTGAGGTCGTCCCCCGGAGTGTAACTCCGGTACTGCAGGAACTCGCTGCCCTGACCTCGGGAGAAACTGCGGTGCAGGCCGGACAGGTAGCCTTCCACCGCCACTTTGGCCAGGAGCGCGTAGTTTTCGATCCGTGACAATGTCGCCGGAGAGAGCAGCTCGACCAGGGAAACGCTCATTGATCCTCCGGCACGCGTTTGAGAAGATCCTCGATGATATTCGCGGAGTGGACCCCTTCCGCCTCGGCATGGAAATTGGTGATCACCCGGTGACGCAGCACCGGCAACGCCAGGGCGCGCACGTCCTCGCAGGCCACATTGTAACGGCCCTCCAGGAGGGCGCGGGCTTTGCCCGCCAGGATGAGGGCCTGGGAGGCGCGGGAGCCGGCGCCCCACTTGATCATCTCCCGCACCCGGGGGGTGGACTGGGGGTTGTCCGGGCGGGTGGCGGCCACCAGGCGCACGGCGTAGGAAATCACATTGCGCGAAACCGGGACCTCGCGGACCAGGCGTTGAAGATCCAGGATCTCCTCCCGGGTAAAGATCGGTTCGGGAGCGGCGGTTTCGGGCGAAGTGGTGGCGGCGACCATATTCTCCTCATCCTCCGCGCTGAGGTAGTCCATGACGCAGTTCAGCAGGAATCGGTCAAGCTGGGCCTCGGGCAAGGGGTAGGTGCCCTCCAGTTCGATGGGGTTCTGAGTGGCCAGCACGAAGAAGGGCGGCTCCAACGGGTGGGTGGTCCCGGCGGCGGTGACATGCCGTTCTCCCATGGCCTCCAGGAGCGCCGATTGGGTCTTGGGCGGGGTGCGGTTGATTTCGTCCGCCAGCAGGATATTGGCGAAAACGGGCCCTTTGACGAAACGGAAATCGCGGCGTCCGGTGGCCGGATCCTCCTCGATGACCTCGGTGCCGAAGATGTCGGCCGGCATGAGGTCGGGGGTAAACTGAATGCGCTTGAAACTCAGGGAAAACAAGCGCGCGATCGACTTCACCAGCAACGTTTTCCCCAACCCCGGAACCCCCATGAGCAGCGCGTGACCCTGCGCCAGCAAGGCGATCACGATCTGCTCGATGACTTCCTCCTGCCCGACAATGGTTTTTCGTAACTCCTGAAAAGTGCGTTCCCGGGCCAACCGCACTTTCTCGACAACTTCCGGATTCGTTTGCTGCAACATAAGCTTCAAATGGATAAAAGACTGAACGTCGTAAGACCCCAGAGAGAACATGGGGTTGCGGCAAATGTCCAGTTTCGGAAACAATCAGTAATTCCTTGCCCGCGATTTCCGGCAACTTGGCGCAAACCCCCGCGCGACAACATTCCGGAATACTCCCCTTAAACCCTGCTTCTAACCTGATCCGCGACAACGCAATCAGGGGTTTACACTTGCCCGCTTCCCGGCCGGCCGGAAGATCGAGACGACTCCTTCCAAACACCGTCATGTCCGAGCCATCATCGTCTCCCCGGATCTCCTTCTACAAGGGCCGTGAAATTCCTCTCGAGCTGCACAAGGTGCGGATCGTTCAAAAACTCCACCTCCGGCCGGTGGAACGGCGGCTGGAGGCCATCGGCGAAGCGGGGTTCAACACCTTCCTCCTCACCACCCGCGACATTTTCCTCGACATGTTGACTGACAGCGGGACCAACGCCATGAGCGATCAACAGCTCGGCTCCATGATGGTCGCCGACGACGCCTATGCCGGTTCCGCCAGTTTCACCCGGATGCAGCAGGCGATCGCCGATGTCTTCGGCATGCAGCATGTCCTTCCGGTCCACCAGGGACGGGCGGCGGAAAACATCATTTCGCAGACCTTCGTCGAGGAGGGTGACGTGGTTCCGATGAATTACCACTTCACCACCACCAAGGCCCACATCGATGTCAACGGCGGCAAGATCCTTGAGATTTTCACTGATGAAGCCCTCAAAATCAAAAGCGACTGCCCGTTCAAAGGAAACCTCGACCTCGACAAACTGCACGCAACCATCGCGGAATACGGGGTTGACCGCATTCCCTATGTCCGAATGGAAGCCTCCACCAATCTGATCGGCGGGCAGCCTTTCTCGATGGAAAACATGCGGGAGGTACGCCGCATCACCGCCGAACACGGAATCATGCTGGTGCTCGACGTCAGCCTGGTCGGTGAAAACGCCTGGTTCGTCAAACAACGCGAACCCGGGTACGCCGACATCCCGATTCGGGAAATCCTGCGGGAATTGGCGAGCCTGTGCGACGTGATGTATTTCTCCAGCCGCAAAGTCAGCTCCACCCGCGGGGGCGCCATCGCCACCAACCGGATCGACTTGTTCAACAAGATGAAGGACCTGGTCCCGCTCTACGAAGGGTTCCTCACCTACGGAGGCATGTCGGTCCGGGAAATCGAAGCGATGGCGGTCGGCCTCTACGAGACCACCGATGAAACCGTCATCAGCCAATCGCCGTCGTTCATCCGTCACCTCGTGGAAGAACTCGATGGCGCCGGGGTCCCGGTCATCACTCCCCCGGGGGGCCTCGGTTGCCACGTCGACGCCAAAGGCTTCCTTCCCCACGTGCCCCAGTCTGAGTACCCGGCGGGGGCTCTGGCCGCCGCATTCTTCATCGCCTCGGGCGTCCGCGGGATGGAACGGGGCACGATCTCCAGCGTTCGCGACGAAAACGGCGACGACATCCTCGCTGACATGGAACTCCTCCGCCTGGCCATGCCGCGCCGGGTCTTCACCCTCTCCCAGGTCAGTTACGTCTCCGACCGGCTCCAGTGGCTCTATGACAACCGCTCCCTCATCGGCGGCCTCCGCTTCGTGGACGAACCGAAAGTGCTTCGCTTCTTCCTCGGAAGACTGGAACCGATCGGCGACTGGCCAAAACGCCTGGCGGAAAAATTCCGGAAAGACTTCGGCGAGAGCCTCTAGCCCAGATGCTACTCGGTTAAGGCGGGTTGTCGGAATATATGCAGCACAGGGCGCATCCGGCCTTTTGCAGATGAACAATAGGCATGCGAAGTTGCTTCGAATTTCCCAACTTTTTCTCTGTCTTAATCTTAATCCTAATCTTAATCTCAATCCCCGATGATCGAATTCGCGAGCACATGGCGTTCGGACACAACGAGGTTAATGATTAAGATTAGGACGTCTCCTTAACGGCGCCATTCGGGACAGCACGAAAAATCGGTCGAACCCTACCGAACGCCCAAATCCCCAATCCAAAATGCGTAAATCCTTGCCCGCATTTTCTTCGCGCCCGTAAATGGTGGGAACGATATGCTCTCGCTGGAAAACCTTTTCCTTCAATATGGGGGACGAAAACTCTTTGACGGAATCAACGCCAACATTTTGCCGCACGACCGCATCGGGTTGGTGGGGTCCAACGGCGCGGGAAAAACCACCCTGCTGAAGATTATTGCCGGGGAGGCGGATCCGGAACGCGGCCGTGTGGCGCGCGCCCGTTACGTCACGGTGGGCTATCTGCCGCAGGACGGCCTCGCGGTATCCGGGAAAACCGTGTACTGCGAAGCGGAAACGGCGTTTGAAGCGGTGTTGGACGTCCGGCAACGCCTGGAAGCACTGCACAAGGAGAGCGAAAGCCTTCCCCCGGACGATCCCCGTCAACCGGAGTTACTGGAGATCGAAGGCGAATTGCGTCATCGGCTGGAGGAACTGGATGCTTTTCGCATGAAATCGAAGATCGAGAGCATTCTCCTCGGATTGGGATTTCGCATGGAGGACATGGAACGGCCGACCGGGGAGTTCAGCGGCGGCTGGCAGATGCGCCTGGCCATGGCGAAACTTCTGCTGCGCGAGCCGTCCCTCCTGTTGCTGGACGAACCCACCAATCACCTGGATATCGAGTCGCAGCATTGGCTGGAGAGCTACCTGCGAAACTACGACGGCGCTCTCGTCCTGGTTTCGCACGACCGCGCTTTTCTCGACACGCTCTGCACCCGCACCCTGGCCCTTTCGCTGGGCAGGCTTGAGGATTACTCCGGGAATTATTCCTTTTTCGAACGGGAGAGCGCTCACCGCAAAGCGATCCGCGTCCAGGCCCAGGCCAACCAGCAGAAAAAGATCGATCAAACCCAGCGCTTCATCGACCGCTTCCGGGCCAAGGCCACCAAGGCGGCCCAGGTGCAGAGCCGGATAAAACATCTGGACAAGGTGGAAAGGATCGAGCTGGAGGAAGAGGAGGACGGGATCGCCTTCGAATTTCCCACGCCTCCCAAGAGCGGACAGGTGGTGATGGAGTTGCAGGGTCTGGAGAAGCGTTATGGGGATCTGACCGTATTTCGGGACGTCGACCTGCGGGTGGAGCGCGGTGACCGTATCGCCATCGTGGGGGTGAACGGCGCCGGAAAATCGACGCTCGCGCGCATCATGGCCGGGGTGGAGCCGTCCACCGCCGGGCTGCGAAAACCGGGTCACAACGTCAGCCTTTCTTTCTTCGCCCAGCATCAGGCCCAGGAACTGAATCCCCGGCAAACCGTGCTGGAAGCCGCCGAGGAAAAAGGCGTCGGCGTGGCGGAAACCCGCATCCGAACCCTGCTGGGAGCGTTCCTGTTTCGAGGCGACGACGTCTTCAAGGCGGTGTCGGTCCTCTCCGGGGGCGAAAAGAGTCGCCTGGCACTGGTGCGCATGCTTCTGCAGGCCGGCAACTTTCTCATCCTGGACGAACCCACCAATCACCTCGATATGCGATCGAAGTCGGTGCTGCAACGAGCGCTGGCCGCGTTTCCCGCAACCTACGTCATCGTCTCCCACGACCGCGCCTTCCTCGACCCCATCGTGAATAAGGTCCTGGAAGTCAGTCACAACGGCCTGCGGTCACTCCCGGGGAACGTCACCGACTACCTGGCCCGCCGCGAGGAGGAAAAAGCCGCTGCCGGTCCGCAGGGCGGAATGCCGGCCGCTCGAACTCCTGCCGCGGGCGGCCTCTCCCCCCGGGAAAGGCGACGCCGTGAGGCCGAGGAGCGGCAGCAGCGCGCCGATCGCCTGAAACCGCTCCGGAACCGCGAATCCGAACTGGAGAAAAAGATCGCCGAGCTCGAGTCCCGGCAGGCGGAACTGGAACTACGGATGGCGGACCCGAACCTCTACGACAAGGCCGACCAGGCGCGATCCACGGTGACGGAATACGAGGAACTGAAACAGGCCCTCAGCCGGGCCATGCAGGATTGGAGCAAGGTGGTCGATGAACTCAGCGCCCTCGACCAAAAGTGACTCCGGGTGCCGCGGTGGCGGCAGTGGCCTGCTGCCCCTTCCGGCGGCCATGAAGCGGGTGCTGCGCCGATTGGGGCAAGAGGAATTGACCCGCAGGCGCCAGCGTTTGGCCCGTTCGCAGGCGGCACTGGGGCTGCATTACGCGGCCGGAGCGGGCACCGAACACCACGAACCCGCCTTCGCCCTCGACCTGACTCCGCTGGTGCTGCCGGAGTCGGAGTGGGACCGTCTGAGCGCCGCGGTCATCCAGCGCGCCCGGGCATTCGATCTGTTCGTGCGCGACATCTACGGGGAACAGAAAATCCTGCGCGAACGGGCCCTGCCCTATTCGCTGGTGCTGAGGGATCCCGCCTTTCTCCGTGAGATCTCCGAACTCAACCCCGGCGACCGGCATCACGTCCTTTTCGGTGCGGTGGACCTTTGCCGAACCTCAGGTGGCGAGTGGCAGGTTCTGGAAAACTATTTCGCCCTGCCTTTCGGTCTCTCCTACGCTCTCCAGAACCGGCACATGCTGGCCGATGCTCTGCCGGAACTGCTGACCGGCGAAGGAATACACTCCCTGGATGCCTTCGCCGGCCAGATGGTGGAAGCCTTGCGGGCCTTGTCGCCCGCGAGAAATCCGCGGGTGGTCCTGCTCACCGGACGCAATGAACCGGGACAGTCGTTTTTCGAGGAAAGCCTGTTGGCGCGCCATATGGGAATACCGATCGTGACCCCCGACGATCTGCTGGTGCGAGAAAACCGCGTTCATCTAAAAACAGTGGGCGGCCTGGAGCAGGTGGATGTCATTTACCGGCGGATACGCAGCACTTCCATGGATCCGGTGTCCTTTGGCTCCACCAGCGGCGAAGGGGTCCCCGGGTTGATGAGCTGTCTGCGCAAGGGAACCGTCGCGGTGTCGAACGGGCTGGGGAGCGGCATCGCCGACAACAAGGCTCTGCTTCGTTATTCGGACAGGATTATACGTCACTATCTCGGCGAAAGTCCCCTGCTGAAAACCGTTCCCACCTACGATTGCGGCGACCCCGATCAGGCGGAACTGGTTCGTCAACACCGGGCGGCCATGACCCTGAAACCGGTGCAGAGCACGGAGTTGTTGAGACATTTCCTGCAAGCGCGGTTTCGCAACGGAAGCGACGCCGACCCGAACCTGTTGCTGAAGATCCATCCCGAGTACATCGCCGCCCAGCAAAAGCCGGAGCTGTCCCGCTCCCCGCGCCACAGCCGCGGAAGCTGGGTGGATCGTCCTTTTTACCTGCGCTGCTTTTTTCTCCTGGGCGATCGCCCGCAGGTATTACCCGGAGGGTTGTGTCTGCAGAGCACCCGCCAGAACGAGGACAAACATTTCGAACGGTTTTCGGGCAGCAAGGACATCTGGATACAAGCCGGCGGCAAACGTTCGGAGAGAACAAAATCGGAGACGGTTTTCCCCACTTTCACCGACGATCTCCCCATCGGCAGCCGGTCCGCCGAATGCCTTTACTGGATTGGTCGCTACACGGAACGCGCCGAGAACACCGCTCGTATGCTGCTGGTGCTGGAGGAATGCAGCGGTGAGAGCGCCCGCCGGACGCAGGGAGCCGTCACCCGGGCGCTCTGGAAGGCGGTAGCCGAGGCTACCGGGCAGGATGCCGGTCCGCGCCGCCGACCAACCCGCAATGAGTCCAGCGGTTTTATCGGGGGACTGTTGCATGATGCCCGGGATCCCGCCTCGGTTTTGCGGTGTTTGCGTGCGGCGCGGGACAACACGCAAATCACCCGGGAATTCGTGACCCCCGAGGTCTGGACCGCGCTGCTGCAGGCTCTGGCACCCCTGGAAAAACCGTACCTCCCCAAACGGGTCTCCCGTGACACCCTGCGTGAAACCTGCCGAAATACGGTCAGGCGCCTGGCCGAACTGCGGGGAACCGCGTCCCGCACCATGCCGCGGGACGAAAGCTGGCATTTTTACCGGATGGGCAAGTTGATGGAGCGGGCTCAGGCCACCCTGGAGGTGAGCATGTACGTTCTTCGCGAGATTGAGCGGTTGAACGGCGAAGAGGAAGCCGACCCTTTCCTGGTGTCGCTGCTGCGAATGCTCGGTTCCCTCGATGCTTACCGCCGCACCTACCGGTCTCGCCCTCAACCCGATCGCGTGGCGGCACTTATCTGGCTGAACGAGGAGAACCCCGGCTCGATCGGCTATTGCCTGGCCTCGTTACGGAGTGTGCTCGACGCGCTGCAAACCACGATCCGCACCGATGAGTACCCCGAGATCACACGCGCCATGGACAGGATCCGGAAACGCCTGCGCCGGTTGCCCGACCGATTGCTCGCCGACAACGGAGACCAGCCGGACGGGTTGCCCAAAGAATCCGAAATCGCTTTGGGCAAAGCGTACGAACGGCTGGCGAATGAATTGAACGGCATCCACAAGGGATTGGAGGATAATTATTTCAACCATGCCTTTCTCGGCCGGCCAAACGCCATTTCGTCGGGAAGCTCAACCGGCTGAACCGCCGGTGCGGGCAAGATGCCCGCGTTCCCAGGTCGTCAAATGGTCACTTCCTGACGCGCCTTCTCGGCCAGGAGCGTACTCAGGTAACGTTCGCCGAAGCTGCAAGCGACCGTGACGATCTTCTTGCCCGCCATCTCGGGGCGCCGGGCGACCTGCAAGGCGGCCCAGGTGTTGGCGCCGGTGGAAATACCGCCCAAAATACCATCCGTGAGGGCCAGTTCCCGGGCCGTTTCCAGGGCATTTTCGTTCGAGACCTGGATCACTTCGTCGATAATGCCGGTGTTCAGGTTCTTGGGAATAAAACCCGCGCCGATGCCCTGAATCTTGTGGGGTCCGGGATTGCCGCCGGAGATCACGGGGCTGGCTTCGGGCTCGACCGCGATACTGATGAGGCTACGCCGTTTCTTGATCACTTCGGAAACTCCGGTGATGGTGCCGCCGGTGCCGACCCCGGAAACAAAGACGTCGATCTCACCCTGGGTGGCGGCCCAGATTTCCTCGGCTGTCGTCCGGCGATGGATTTCGGGATTGGCCGGATTTTCAAATTGCTGAGGCATGAATCCATGATCCTTCTGCTCTTCCAGGATTTCGCGGGCCCGGCGCACGGCTCCGGGCATTCCCTCACTCCCGGGCGTGAGCACAATTTCCGCCCCCAGCATGCGCAGCAGCACCCGGCGCTCTATGGACATGGTTTCGGGCATGGTCAGGATCAGACGCAGGCCCTTCGCCGCGCAGACGAAAGCCAGCGCGATGCCGGTATTGCCGGAGGTCGGTTCGACGATGATGGTATCCTCTTTTATCAACCCGTCCTTCTCCCCGGCCTCGATCATGGCGTAACCGATCCGGTCTTTGACGCTGGCCAAAGGATTGAAGAATTCACACTTCAGATAAACCTCGGCTTCCAGATTCGCCGCGATCCGGTTCAATTTGACCAAGGGGGTGTTCCCCACGGTGGAGACAATATCAGGAAAAATAGATGCCATAATTGATCCGGATTGTTTCGGGCAACCCCGGCGGAAGTCAAGCCGGCGCCAACACGGGTCGGTCGCGGGTTGCGGGGAAATTGGCCGAGGGAGGTAGAGTGCTTGGGGAAATCAGCGCTTCTTGGGGCGGGAACCGCGGGGACCGTAACTGCGAATGGGGGCGTTTCGTTGCTGGGCGTTGGCGTTCTTCAGACGATAGGTAATACGCGCCTTGTCCAGATCGTAGGGGCTCATTTCCATTTTCACAAAATCGCCGGTGGTGATCTTGATGAAGTGCTTGCGCAGCTTCCCGGAAATGTGGGCCAGTACGACATGGTCGTTCTTGAGCTGAACCCGAAACATGGTTCCCGGGAGCACCGCCACTATCTTGCCTTCTACTTCGATCGATTGATTTTCTGCCATAAATTATGTCTGAAACTAGGTAAACCTGAAATAATATGGACACGGCCGCATAAAAATCCAGTTAAAACGTGTATGATGATCTCCCGAAATCAAAGTCAACGCCAATTCGGAAGGACAAAACCGCTCCATGATGCGTGATTCCGCCAACGATTGTCCGTTTCCCAAGCGCTTCCCGTCACAGTTGCTGCGCGACGACGCCTTTTTCATGACCCTGGCCTACAATCAGGCCATCGACGGCTGGCGGCGCGACGAGGTTCCCATCGGAGCGGTCATCGAATACGGGGGCGAGCCGATCGCGGCCGCCCACAACGAGGTCGAGTCCACCGGCGACCCCACCGCCCACGCCGAAATGCTCGCTCTGACCCAGGCCTCGCGCGCCCTCGGCGACTGGCGCTTGAACGGAGCCACGCTTTTTGTGACCAAAGAGCCCTGCCCCATGTGTTCCGGCGCCGCGCTGATGTCGCGCCTTGCCCGGGTGGTTTACGCCGTGCCCGACCCCAAGATGGGTTGTCTCGGAGGGGTGACCGATCTCAACGGCATTCCGACCCTCAATCACCATTTTTCCATCACCCGCGGCATTCTGGAGCTGGAATGCAGGCAATTGCTGCAGGCATTCTTCCGGGAAAAGCGAAATTCCTTCCCGTCAGCGGTTGACGAAACGCAATCGCCTGAGTAAGCAAAGTTTACTTGAGCATTCGAAATTAATCTCAAAAGAAGGAAACGACTATGGCCTACGAACTCCCGAAACTCGATTACGACTACAACGCGCTGGAGCCGCACATCGATGCGAAGACGATGGAGATCCATCACTCCAAGCACCACAAAACCTATGTGGACAAGGCGAACGCCGCCCTGGAATCCGCCCCCGAATTGGCGGCCAAAGACGTCGACGAACTGATCGCCGACCTCTCCCAGGCGCCGGAAAAGATCCGGACCGCGTTGCGCAACAACGCCGGCGGTCATTCCAATCACCGTTTTTTCTGGACCATTCTCTCGCCCAAAGGCGGCGGCGCCCCCAAGGGCAGTCTGGCCGGCGCCATCGACCAGGCTTTCGGAGGATTCGAGGATTTCAAAAAACAGTTCGCCGACGCCGCCGTGGCCCGCTTTGGCAGCGGATGGGCGTGGCTCTGCAAAAAGGATGACGGATCCCTCTGCATCTGCTCCACCGCGAATCAGGACTCTCCGTTGATGAAGGGCCTGGTGGATTGCCCGGGCAAACCGATCATTGGCCTCGACGTGTGGGAGCACGCCTACTATCTCAACTACCAGAACCGGCGTCCCGACTACATCGCCGCTTTCTGGAACGTCGTCGATTGGGATCAGGCGGAAAAGAACTTTACCGCCTGAAGCCGATCCGCTTGACTAACAAAAAACCGGAAGCTCGCGAGCTTCCGGTTTTTTTTTACCGCATCAAAAAGTCCGCCTGGGAAAGGCGCCCCAGGCTGCCATCGCTCAACGGAGTCGATTTGCCGGTCCGGGTGTCCAGAATGGCCAGCACCTCCTGATTCGCGCTGCGCAAGGTGTAAATCAGGTGCCTTCCGTCGTTGGTCCAGCGCGGTTCGATCGCGTCCTGCGGCCCCTGGGTCACAAAACGGCTCTGCCGGGTGGAAAAATCGTACACCGCCACGGCAAACCTCCCGCCGACTGCGGCGGTGAAGGCGATTTGGTTGGGATTTACCGGATTCCAGTCGGGTTCGGCACAGTAGCGACTGATGTCGGTGGGAATGCGCCGCATGTTTTCCCCTTCCGCCGTCATCCGGTAAAGCTGAGGCCGGCCGTCGCGGTCGGAAACAAAAATCAGTTCCCGTCCGTTGGGCGACCAGGTCGGCGAAGACTGCACGCTTCCCCCGGTTCGGGTCAATCGGCGCGCGTTGCGTGCGGAGGCGTCCGCCACGTAGACCTCGGGGGTGCCTTCACCTGAAAGCACCATGGAAATGCGACTGCCGTCGGGACTGAACCGCGCCCCGGTGTTGGTGCCGCGAAAGGTGACCAGCGGGGTTCGCCGCATGCCATCGGTATCGATCACAAAAATATCCGGGAATCCCGAACGGTAATAACCGGTGTAAATGATCCGGCGTCCGTCCGGCGACCAACGCGGGCTGACGGATTTCGAGCGGTCGGTGGTGAGCTGGCGCCGCTCTCCCAAAAAAAGATCCGACATGTAAACCTCCCGGTGACCGCTCTGCTGGCCGACGAAGGTCAATCTTCCGGAAAAATACCCCGGGAGGCCGGTGGTGCGTCTGACCGCCACATCTCCGGCCCGCAAGGTCGCCTGTCTCAGGGTGTCGCCGCGCACGGATTCCTCGTGCAGGGTCTGCAACGGAGACCCGGACTGGATGCGCAGGCGAACCCGGTCATCACCCTGCGCGACCACCTCGAAAACAAAGTCCGCCCGGCTCCGATCTTCGGCCAGGGCGAATTGGCCGTGGGTGCGAAAAGCGCGCCGCAGCAAATTGCGCAGGTTTTCATCATTGGAAACCACGTCCACATTGAACACTCGCTCGCCGCGGGCCACGATGTCTTCGATGTCCACCTGGCGCCCCTGTCCGTGGAGATCAACGGCCGCGATCGCGAAAGCGACAGCGGAAAGAAGGAAAACAAGAGATTTACACATGATTCGGCACATTGCTTTCGATAAATCCATTTCTCTTAAAACGACCTGTCGGGACAAGGCAACCACCGATCTGGAAATCGGCGGGAGGCGCCGGGTATTTCCAATTTGAAATTTGAGATTCGAGTTTTGGAATCAGGGGTGTTGACCTCGAGGGCACAGGTACCGAAGATTGCCATTTTCCAACCGAAACCGGGCCAAATCCGTGTCATTGCAAGCCATACAAAACGCACTCAAGACCATTCATTACCCGGGGTTCAGCCGCGACATCGTTTCCTTCGGGTTGATTCGCGGGCTCGAGCTGAACGACGGAATTGCCGCCGTGCAGCTCGCCGTGACCACGGCGGACCCCAAAGTTCCGGCGCAGATAAAACGGGAGGTGGAGGAAAAACTCGGCGCCATTGAAGGCGTCACCGGGGTGAACGTGGAAGTCGCGGTCAGTCAACCCAAACAGCAGCCGGCGCCCGGCGGTTCGCCCATGAGCGGGCAAACCCCCATCAAAGGGGTCAAACGGGCCATCGCCGTCGCCAGCGGCAAAGGAGGGGTGGGCAAATCGACCTTCGCCGTAAATCTGGCCTGCGCGCTGGAGCAACGGCTCCGGGAGCGGGGCGGCGCCCACGGGGTGGGCATCATGGACTGTGACATCTACGGCCCCAGCGTGCCCCTGATGATCGGCGTCCGCGGCCGCCCCCAGGTGGTCGACAACACCATTCTTCCCCTGGAAAACTTCGGCATCAAGGTGATGTCGATGGGGCTTCTGGTCGACGACGACAGCCCGGTGGTCTGGCGCGGGCCCATGATTATGAAAACAATTCAGCAGTTCGCCCAGAACGTCGACTGGGGCGATCTGGAATTGCTGGTGGTCGATCTGCCTCCCGGCACCGGCGACGCCCATTTGTCCCTGGTGCAAACCATTCCTCTCGACGGTGCGGTCATCGTAACCACTCCCCAACCGGCGGCCGTCAACGTGGCGCGCAAGGGCGCACGAATGTTCGACAAGGTAAACGTCCCCTTGCTCGGGGTGGCCGAAAACATGAGCTACCTCGAGGATCCGGCTACCGGGATCCGCACCGCGATCTTTGGAGAGGGCGGCGGGCGGCGCGCGGCGGAAGATTTGGAAACCGCTTTCCTGGGTCAGGTTCCCCTGCACCCCGGCATCCGGGAAGCCGGCGACAACGGCATTCCGATCGTCATCGCGGATCCGGACGGAGACGCGGCCGGCGCGTTTTTCGCCATCGCCGATAAGATCCTCCAGACACTGGGTTGACATTTCCTGCGGCCGCGCTTAACCTTCTTTAGAAATGTTACAAATTCGGTCGCCGTATATCAGGAATGAATCGTTACGTTTTGTCCTTATTATCGCACTTGTTTTTGATAAAACCCATGACGGGGAACGTTTTCGCCTCTTACAATGAAGGGTGACCGCAATCATAATCGCACGGCTTCCGCTTCCACAGCGGAGCCCTTTATGGCGCACTCCAACCTTTACCGGGAGTTCCTCGCGGAACGGGAGGAAATCCTTAAGCACAAGTGGATCGAATCCGAAAAAGCGGGGCGCGACATCGGTTTCGAACGCGCACTGCTCGACTGGATTCGCAAGTACCGCAACAACTGGCGGCAACACCGCCGTAGCGGCGACTAAGCCGCAAATGGCGCTCGGATCAGGACTTTATCCTTGCAGCGCCGGCAAAGACGACTTCACGGTCGCACCCGAAACCCGTTATCCTTTTTCTCTCACGGAGGCGCGGAGCACACAAAGAAGGCCTCGGTGCCTGAATGAGAATAGCGCGGTTGAGCGCTCTTTCGATCCCGATAGCGATTTGCTCCGCCATCTACGCTTCACTCTGTCGATCCCGATGGAGGGCTTAACCGATCAGCCTGTAGGACTTAGGCGGTAGCATAAGTCCTACAGGATGCCAGCGCCATGTTTCGGCAGGCTTTGAGGTCCAGCTTCCCGGAACCCAGCAAGGGAATGCGTTCCACCCGTCGAATGATCCGGGGAATCCACAGATTGGGAAACCCGTGTTCCGCCAGTTTGCGGCGCAGGGTGTCAACGCTCACTTCCACCGCGCTGAGCAGGACGAGCGCCTCCCCTTTCAACGGATCCGAAACCCCGGTCACCGCCACCGCCGGCTCTTCAAGATCTTCGAGTTCCAGGGCCGCCACGATTTTTTCCTCAACCAGCGTATGCGGCACCATCTCGCCGCCGATCTTCGAAAACCGCGAAAGGCGACCCTCGATAAAAAGAAATCCGTCCTTGTCGATACGGGCGATATCCCCGGTGACGAACCACTCGCGGTCAAAACAATCGAGGGTACTCTCCTCGTCGCCGAGGTACCCGGAAAACACATTCACCCCTTTCAGCCGAAGGATCCCCGGTTCGCCAAGAGGGAGTTCATCCCCCGTATCGGGTGAAATGATTCGAGCCGACATGCCGGGAACCAGCCGTCCCACCGCGCCGGGTTTTTGTCCCATATGGCTTCCCATACTGGCGCGCGGACGGGCGGGATCGGGCACGTTGACCGCCGCCACCGGACTGGTTTCGGTAAGGCCGTAACCCTGCAAAACGGATACGCCGAAACGCTCGCGGAACGCGGCGGCCAATTCGTCGGACAGCTTCTCCGCCCCGGAAATCACCAGACGGAGGGAGCGCAACTGATCCGGTTCGGCCTGGCGCATCAGCATGCGCAGGAACGTGGGCGTGCCGACATGCACGGTCGCCCGTTCCTCACCGATCACCCGCGCGATCCGGCGGGCGTCGAGGGGCGAGGGCACGGTTGCGACCCGAACGCCTTTGAGCATCGCGCACCATAGGGTCACCGTGAACCCGAAACTGTGAAAAAGGGGCAGGGATCCCAGCACGGTATCCTTATCCCGCAACACCCCCATTTCGTCGATCTGCTCGACATTGCCCAGAATATTGCGGTGGGTCAGGGCCACGCCCTTGGGATCTCCCGAACTGCCGCTGGTGAAGAGCAGGCCGGCCTCGTCATGATCGCCGTGACGGGGAAGGTTCAATCTCCGCGCCAGAACCGGCGCCGGCAGGATCCAGGTCGCCGCCAGCCATCCAAGAATGGAAGCGCGCCCGCAGGATCGGATTTCTTCAGCGATATCCAGGGTCCGGGCCGGCCAGGGGAAATCGCCCACTTTTGCTTTCATGGCCCCGGCGGTAAGCACGGTTCCGATCTCGCCGCGGTTCAGACTGGATTCGATGGCCGCCCGTCCCGCGGTAAAATTCAGATTCACCGGTATTTTCCCCGCCAGAACCACCGCCAGGTTGGCGATGGCGCCACCCGCTCCCGGCGGCAGGACGATGCCGACGCGGCGTTCCGGCGTCATTTCGCGAATCCTCCGGCTGAGCGCGGCCGAAACCGCCAGGAGTTTTCCCCGCGAAACCGAGCGCCGTTCACCGGTCCAATCGGCAAAAGCCTCCCGCCAGGGTTTGCGTCCCAGTGCCCGCACGCACGCCCGGCCCAGGTGGCGACAGAGTTCGGGGCGCTCGCCGAAGGCCGCCTCTCCGAGGTCCAGCAACGCCCGCCGGGCCCGATCGGGCGAGGCCGCTTCCCAGGGAATAGGCTCTCCGAAATGGACGTGTACCGGGTAGGGGAAACGGCGCGGCCACTTCCAGAAGAGCCGGCCTCCGCGATAGGAAAAAATCGATCCCCAGAGAGAATCGAGGTAAACCGGAATCACCGGAGTTCGCGACTTCCGGGCCATGACCGCAAATCCGCCCTTCAACTCCTGCAAGGTCCCGGTCCGCGAGATCGCGCCTTCCGGGAAGATGCAAACCAACTCGCCCGCCGCCGCGCGCTCAGTCGCGGCCCTGATGGCGTCTTTCGCGCGACGGTCGGAAACCGGAATGACCGCGAACAAACGAAAAGCCCAACGCAACCAGCGAAACCGCTGCAGTCCTTCGAAGCCCAGAAAATGTAGCCGGCGCGGACAGGCAAACTGCAACATGACGGCGTCGATCTGCGACACGTGATTGGCGATGACAATCGCTCCTCCCTCGCGCGGCAGGTTTTCCAGACCCCGCACCCGGAGCCGGTAAATTGGGAACGCAATGCAGCGCGCCACCGCCCGGACGAAGCTGTCGGGCAATAGCCGCACAATGTAGAGTCCGACCAGGAGAGTCGCCACCAGCATCACGAACAACTGGCCGGACGCGTTCAATCCCAGGAAACGTGCCATCAAAACATACGCTCCCGCCGCCGCCAGGCCGCCGAGGCTTTCCATGATATTGACCGCGGCGAGAATCCGGCCGCGGCGATGATCGCCCGCCTGGTCCTGGATGTAGGCGTAAAGCGGAACCAGGAACAGCCCCCCGGCAAACCCCAGGCCAAGCAAACCGGCGCTGAAAAACAACGTCCCTGGCGTTCCCATCGCCAGGACTCCCAGCGCAGCCGCTATTCCGAGGCAGCCGACCGGGACAAGACCCAACTCCACCCGGCCCCGCGACAGTACGCCGGCCGACAGGTGTCCCGCCACCGTTCCGGCCCCCAGCAACCCGAGCATCACCGCGGTGAACGCCCCGGTACCGGCGTCGCCGCCATAAGCTTCACGCCCGATCTGCGCAACGGTCAGGTAAAGAGCTCCGCCCAGACTGAAAAACCAAGTGCCCCCCAGGCCCGCCCGAAAAAGCGGCCGGTCCCGCCAAAGCTCGGCCAGATCGGCGAAATGCCGGCACCAGATACGGTGACGATAACCTTCCCTGCTCTGGGAAGGTGTCAAAGCCACCCCCTGGAAAAACAACCAGGCGAGGAGCGAGGCCGCAAACAGTACGCAGGCCACCAGAAAGGCCCCGACCCAGGGGCCGGCGGTGGCGCGCGTGAAATAGTCGAACATCAGGGCTCCGCCCAGACTCCCGACCAGTATCGCGGCGATGGTCAGCATCTCCATCCAACCGACCGCCAGCGAAAGCCGGGACGAGCCGACCAATTCCTTAAGGATGCCCCTCTTGGCCGGAGAAAAAAGCGCCGACTGCACCGCCAAAAACCCGAAACAGACCAGCGCGCCCACCATGCTTTCGACGTACAGCACGGCCGCCAAGGCGGCCATCACCACGACCTGCAAGGCCAAGCCCGCCTGCAGAACGGTTCGTTTCGAGTACCGGTCCGCCAGCCAGCCGGCAAACGGTGAGAATCCGATGAAAGGCAATACCAGAAGCGCGGTTAAAGCGCCGATCACCGGCACCACCCACTCGGGGGGAAGCACACCCGGCGCGCCCGCCAGGAGGATGAGCATCAATTTGGCCGCGTTGTCGTTGAACGCGACCTGAGTCTGGACGGCCAGCAGCCGGCTGAGAGATCGGGTATCCGTAATTTCCGTAGTCATGACAGGTTAATTTTGTGGTTCTAACGAAATTCCCCGGGAAAAGGATCCCCCGGCGGAACGCATTCCTATAGCCGGTGCCGGGCCAATTCGTCCAAGATACATAAGTCGCTTTAATTCAATATACTAAGGATCAAAACCAAACCACCACGAGGCAATCATCCTACAATTTATGAACCCCTACTTACGAAATTTGTACCGCGAACTGCTCCCAGCCTTGTCATTCCGTCCTGCTGCGGTATCATCGGTCCTCAAATGCAACTCTTAACCGCCGAGGAGCGGCGCTTCGCCCGGGTCATCGAGCGCCTGAATTACGAGAATCCATTTCTCAAGGAAAGGATTGCCGCAGAACGTGAAGCGCTGGGTGATGCCTTTGTCGAAACGGGAGCGGAGTGGAATCGCCAGGCGCTCCTGGCAACGCAACATCCCAACTTGATACGTCTGCTGGAACTTGTGGAATCAGTGCTGGCCCGCCTCACAAGAGACTGGCCGCAACGGAAAAAACCTGGGGCCGAGGACGCCCGGCTTTTTGAGGCGCTGGCCCTCTACAAGCTGTTTCACAACTACTGCGAACGCTTCGACGAAAGCATTCGGGCCGTGCTGGACGGCCCTCGTCCGGCCAACCGCGTCGCGTTTTTCCCCCAGTTCCGGCGCGATTACGAAGCGCTCTTCGACCGGCCCGGCCTGCCGCAAGAGGAGCGAATTCCCCCGGACCACCTGTTCGCGGCGTTTTTTCAGATACGGCGGGCCTTTCACAACATTCACCGGTCGGTAATCGGCAGCAGCCTCCCCATCACCCGGTTGCGGGGCGCCATCTGGCAGTCGATTTTCACCCACGACATGCGACGTTACCGCAATGCCCTTTATCCGGTCATGGGCGACTTCGCCACCTTGATCACCGGCCCCTCCGGAACAGGCAAGGAGCTGGTGGCTCGGGCCATCGGACTTTCCCGCTACCTGGCGTTCGACCCATCGCGCGGCGCATTCGAGGAAAATTTCGCGGGCTCGTTCCATCCGCTCAATCTCTCCGCGCTCTCCCCCACTCTGATTGAATCGGAACTCTTCGGTCACCGCCGGGGGGCCTTCACCGGCGCGGTGGAAAATCGTACCGGCTGGCTGGAAATCTGTCCTCAGAGCGGAACGGTTTTTCTCGACGAAATCGGCGACGTCGATCCGTCCATTCAGGTGAAACTCCTGCGGGTTCTTCAGGACCGGACATTCCAGCGCATGGGCGACACCGAGCCGCGCCGGTTCAGCGGAAAACTCATCGCCGCGACCAATCGCGATCTGGCCAATGAAATGAACGCCGGAAGGTTCCGGGAGGATTTTTATTACCGCCTCTGCTCGGACCTGGTCCGCACGCCGTCGTTGCACGAACAACTGGCCGATTCGCCGGAGGAACTCTCCGCCCTGACCCGATTCGTAGCCCGGCGCCTGATCGGCGACCGGCCGGATGCCGTCGCCTTCGCGGACGAAGCCCGGCAATGGATTGAAGGAAACCTCGGCCCCGGATATCCCTGGCCGGGAAATTTCCGGGAATTGGAACAATGTCTCCGCAACCTGCTGATTCGCAAACACTACTCACCTCCGGACCGGGGGACTGCCCAAAGCTCCCACTGGATCGAACAAGCCCGACGCCATACCCTCACCGCCGACCAGCTTCTGCACGGTTATTGCACCGACGTCTACGCCGCCGCCGGAACGCTGGAGGAAACCGCCCGCCGGCTCGGACTCGACCGGCGGACGGTGAAAAGTCGGCTGGCCCCGGTTGGCAAGTAACTGAATGCCATTGCGGTTCGGGCCAATTTAAATATTAGAATACCAAACCCAACACTCGTGAACTTTGCCACTGCTAAAAAACAGGCCAAGGCCTCTCATGCCGGACAGGTCGTCATCCCGGATTAGACGAAAGGGACAACCGAAACCTCCACCTCAGCCCGGGAAAACTTGCCAGGGGATCAGGGTGAAGGCATCCTGATCGGCGACGTTGCCAACACCTTTATGAAAAAACCAATGATCAACCCGACCGCAATTGCGACCGTATTATGCGCTCTCACCGCTATTTTTGGCCAAATCCTTGTCGCCGAGGAAGGTGCCGCAACCACCATTAGCGTAAGAGCCGGCGATCACGCCCTGAACGAAGCTCCCTATGCCGTGGAATGGACCGGCAACGAAGTGCTGGGCGAAGATTCGTCCGTCCACCTGACCAGCGACGGCGAACGGATTCCCGCCCAGGTGGAAGCGGCCGAGGACGGTCGAACGCTCCTCTGGTTCCTGGCCACGGTGCCCGCCGGAGAGACCCGTGAATACGTGGTCGTTCCAGATGCGCCGGAGGCGGAGAAACGCTTTGCCTGGGCTCCGGAGGACAACGGCACAACGCTGTTGACCTTCGACGGCATCCCTGTCCTCGAGTACATCCACCCCCGTTTTGATCCGGAGAACATCGAGGACACCAAGAAGCCCTTCCACCAGGTTTTTTCGCCGGATGGCGCGCGGCGCCTCACCAAGGGACTGGGCGGTCTATTCCCCCACCACCGCGGAATCTATTTCGGTTACAACCACATTCGCTTCGAAGGCGGCGGAGCCGATATCTGGCACGCCACCCGCGGCGAACGCTCCGAACACCGCGGAACCCTGCGCGCCTGGGCCGGGCCGGTGTTCGGAGGCCATTCAGTGCGTATCGACTGGACCGACGCCGAAGATCGACGATTCATCGAGGAGACCCGCACCCTGCGAGTGTTCAAACAGTCCAGCGGCGACTTCCACATCGATTTCACCTCCACCCTGGCGTCGAGAGTCGGGGATATCGAACTCGGCGGTGACAACCATCACGCGGGCGTTCAATTCCGCGCCGCCCAGTACGTGGCCGACAACCGGGAGCACTCCCGGTTTCTTCGGCCCGCGGACTGGGCCGACCGCGACCCGGCAAGCGAACACGCCGGAATCACCGGGCTTCCCTGGAACGCATTCCAGTTCACCATCGAGGGCCACGATTACACGGTCGCTTACCTCTCCCATCCCGCCAACGGCGACATCGCGGGCGACGACCGGCGCGAGATGTCGGAGAGGCTCTACGGCCGTTTCGGTGAATTCATCCCCACCACGCTGACCGCAGATCAACCGCTCGACTTTCGCTATCGTTTCTGGATCACCGACCGCCGGGAGGATCTCGAGCGCGAGGAAATCGACGCTCATCACCAAGCCTACGTCCAAGGGTTTCCGCACTGAAATCCTGAGAAAAGTTTATTTTTCACTTGAACGCCGAACCAAGCCGGGCTTATCTTCACCCTTTCATCTGTTGCAGGGTGGAGCAGTCTGGTAGCTCGTCAGGCTCATAACCTGAAGGTCGCCGGTTCAAATCCGGCCCCTGCACCCCAAGTAAAAGCCGCTGAATCAATGATTTAGCGGCTTTTTTGTATTCAGGGTTACCGCGGACCCCGCGGCGGCGCGGGAGCGCCGCCCTCCAGACACCTTTTTGATACCGGCTCCGCCGGGTTGGAATTAATGTCTTTAATGATCCTGAAAGCCGATGCGTTGATGCTCCCCTGAGCGGCTTTTTGCTCGACCCGCGCGCCGGAAATCATTGACTTGGACCTACTATGAACAAAAACCTCAGTCGCCGCTCCTTTCTCAAATCCTCCGGCATACTGGCCTCCGGCCTGGCTCTCGGCGGCATTCCTCTGATGAAGGGATGCGCTCACGCCAATCGCCGGTCCCAGGACACCGCCTTCGGTTTGCAGCTTTACACGCTGCGCGACGTGATCGCGGACGATCCCCAGGGCGTGTTACGCCAGGTCGGTGAGTTCGGCTACACCCAGATTGAAAGTTACGAAGGCCCTCAGGGCATGTTCTGGGGAATGGGCAACACCGGGTTCAAAACGTTCCTCGAGGATCACGGCATGCGCCCGGTCTCCAGTCACGCCAACGTATTCAACAATTTCGAACGCAAAGTCGAAGAAGCGGCCGAGATCGGGATGGAGTACATTGTCTGCCCCTGGATAGGTCGCCGGGACACCCTTGACGGCTACCGGGAGATCGCCGACCAATTTAATGAACGCGGCCGCATCGCCAGGGACGCCGGACTGAAGTTCGCGTATCACAACCACGACTACACCTTTAGGGAGCAGGACGGCGAGATGCCTCAGGACATTCTGATGCAACGCACCGACCCGGACCTTGTTGCATTCCAGCTCGACATCTATTGGGTGGAAATCACGGGCGAAAGCACCATCGAGTGGATCAACCGTTATCCGGGACGCTTCACCTCCTCCCACGTCAAGGACCTGACCGCCGGCAACAACAACCGCGAATCCACGGTTCTCGGCACCGGTGTAATCGACTTTCACGCCATTCTTCCGGTGGCCCGGGCCAACGGGATGAAATATTTCCTGGTGGAACAAGAGGCCTACGCCGGCACTACGCCGATCGACGCGGTGCGTGAAAACGCGGAGTACATGAAACGCCTCATGCGCGGTTGACGGGCACCCAAACAGCCATCCGAAACAATAACAGTAAGGCTCTTATGAAAGCAGAAACCACATCTCACCAACCGAATCAAAACCGGAGTTCCCTCTCCTCCCGTTTGCTCCGCCTCGCAGCGGTTGCTTCCACCGTCGCCTTCGCCGCCTGCCAGACCGCAGGCAACCGCAACAGCGAATGGGTCGATCTCTTCAACGGGGAAAACCTCGACGGCTGGGATATCAAGATCCGGGGGTACGAACTCAACGAAAACTACGGAGATACGTTTCGCGTCGAAGACGGGCTGCTGAAGGTCCGCTACGATCAATACGACACCTTCGGCGACCGTTTCGGCCATATTTTCTACGAAGAACCGTTCTCCCATTACCACCTGATCGTGGAGTACCGCTTCGTCGGAGAACAGGTGGAAAACGGTCCGGGCTGGGCCTACCGCAACAACGGGATCATGTTTCACTCCCAGCCGGCCGCGACCATGCTCCTGAATCAGGACTTCCCCAACTCCATTGAGTATCAGCTGCTGGGGGGCGACGGCGAAAACGACCGGCCCAACGGCAGCATTTGCACCCCGGGAACCCATGTGGTGGTCGACGGCGAACTGCGCCGGGAGCACTGCATCGGCTCCGGGGGACCGACCCACCATGGCGATCAATGGGTCACCGCCGAGTTGATCGTTCGCGGCGATGAATTGATTCAGCATATCTTGAACGGTGAACTCGTTATGGAGTATTCCGGCACCCAGCTGGATGACGGCACCCCTCTGACCGAAGGGCACATCGCGCTGCAGTCGGAAAGCCATCCCACCGACATCCGGTCGGTCCGTATTCGCAAACTGGATCCGTAAAGCTCAAACGACCCGAAACTTCAACGCCAAGAGGCTTCCGAAGGGTCACTTCGGAAGCCTCTTTCATTTCCGGTCGGGCCGGAGAGATTCGAACTCTCGACCTCTTGCACCCCATGCAAGCGCGCTACCAGGCTGCGCCACGGCCCGAGGCCCTAAACCAAACCCTGACCTAAAAGGAAACCGCCGGGTCAAGGCAAGCCCTTTTCCTGGTTTTCTCGTTTTTAGGTCGACGCCGCCCTCTCCTTTTCAGAGAAGTCAGAAATCATGTTACAAGCCGGCATCGTGGGGCTCCCCAACGTGGGGAAATCGACACTTTTCAACGCGTTAACCAAAACGCACAAGGCGGAATCGGCCAATTACCCGTTCTGCACGATCGATCCAAACGTGGGAGTCGTGACCGTTCCGGACGAGCGCCTGGCCGTTCTGCAGGGGATCGTTCGGACCGACGTGGTCATTCCGGCGGCCATCGAATTCGTGGACATCGCGGGCCTGGTGGCCGGCGCGAGCAAAGGCGAGGGTCTGGGGAACCAGTTTCTGTCGAACATCCGCGAAGTGGACGCCATCGTGCATGTGGTGCGCTGCTTCGATGACGACAACATCCTGCACAGCATGGGCGGGGTGGATCCGATCCGGGACATCGAAACCATCAACACCGAGCTGATTCTGGCCGATATCGCGTCACTGGAAAAGCGGATCGACAAGCTGAAAAAGAAGGCTCGCGGCAACGACCAGGAAGCCCAATCCCAATTGTCGATCGCCGAAAAGCTCATGCCGCACCTCAACGAAACCAAGCCCGCGATCACCGCGGAGTTGTCAGACGACGAACGAGCGGTGATGAAGAGTTTCTTCCTGCTTTCCGCAAAACCCATCCTTTACGCCGCCAACGTCGCGGAAGGCGACCTGGCCAACGCCTCCGCCAACCCGTACGTTCAAAAGGTCGAAACCTACGCCCGGGAACATCACGGAGCCGCCTGCGTCCACGTCAGCGCCCGCCTGGAATCCGAACTGGTCGATCTGGCCCCGGAGGAAGTGAGGGAATTCCTCGCCGGTTACGGGGTCAAGGACTCCGGCGTCGACACCCTGATACGCGGAGTTTACCAACTCCTGGGTCTGGCCACCTACTTTACGGCGGGAGAAAAGGAGGTTCGGGCCTGGACCATCACTCTGGGCATGAAAGCCCCCCAGGCGGCCGGTGTCATTCACACCGATTTCGAGAAGGGATTTATCAAGGCCGAGGTCGTTTCCTACGAGCATCTCAGGGAGTTCGGCGGCATGACGGCGGCCCGGGAGGCGGGAAAGGCACGGCTGGAAGGCAAGGATTACGTTTTCCAGGACGGCGATGTTGCCCTTTTTCGATTTGCCACTTAACGGTGTGTGACATCGATTGACTTTTTTCAACTTTTGCTCCGTTTTTCTGTAGAAGTATAACCGATCCCGGAACCTCCTGTCCCTGGACCTGTCGCTGGAAGTGAGGCTAAATCTCTAATTATGAACAACCATCGACCAGAAAGCCGCGTCATGAAGAAAAAACACACTGAACTATCACTTGGGAAAAAGACAGTCGCCTTGGCTGCTATTGCCGCGATCGGTCTCGGAATCAACGTCACCGGTTGTGCGCCGGACGATATGCCGCCGCCACCGGATCCTGACCAGCCCGCCCTTCCGGGCGAACCGTTGCCTGAGCCCCAACATCCCGAACAACCGGGAACCCCGCCGGAGACGCCGCAATAAAGGCGTGACACAGATTCGTTTCAGCGGCCCCGGGAATGAATGATCGGGACCGTCCTTTCAACCCAAGAAAGCCGGGCGCGAGCCCGGCTTTCTTCGTTTTCAGGGAACCCGATCCCGTTTTTCGTTTCCATTGAGCCATTCCATCGTTAAGCCGATTCTAATTTCCATAAACCATAGCAGGCATGTATCTATTTCTAATTCTCATTATTCCCACGTTCATCCTGGGCATCTACGCCCAGCGGAAGGTTACGTCGACCTACAACAAGTGGGTTCAAGTCCCTTCCCGGGGTGGTATCACCGGTCGTGAAGCGGCCGACGCCGTTATGCGCAAAGCGGGAGTGGTCGGCGTCCAGATCGTGGAAACAGGCGGCCACCTGACCGACCACTACGATCCCGTCAACAAACGTCTGGTGCTGAGCAGCGAGAACTACCGGGGCACCAGTCTGGCCGCCCTCGGGGTGGCCGCGCACGAGGCGGGTCACGCCATCCAGCACAAGGTCGGATATCATGCGCTCAAGCTGCGTATGGCCCTGGTGCCGATCACCAATATTTCCGCGCAGATGCTGCCCCTGATCATGATCGGCGGTATCATTTTCAACATGCTTGGGTTGCTGATGCTTGGGGTGTTCGTCTATCTGATCTTGACCATCTTCCAGCTGGTCACTTTGCCCGTCGAGTTCGACGCCAGCCGCCGGGCCAAAAAGGAACTGGTCGCCATCGGAATAATCGGGCCGGACGAAATGCCGGGAGTGAGCCAGACTCTGAACGCAGCCGCACTGACGTACGTCGCCGCCTTCGTCAGCAGCCTGGCCAATCTGATTTATCTTTTCCTGCTGACCCGCAGGTAAGGAAGAATAGATAGCAGCCATCGGCTTTCCTCGTCTAGAAAGGGAAGCCGATGGAAAGGTGGAGCGTGCCGGACGGATCCCTTTCCCGGGGATTCAAATTGTGCCCATACTCCAATCGAATTGGTCCGATAAAGGTTTTATAGCGGATACCCGCTCCGATCGAGTAAAGCTCCTCATCCCACGGATACCCCGAGAATCTCCGGGCAATGGCCAGTGAATCGGAAAACAAAACCACCGACCAATTAGGAGTCAGCACCTGCTCGAACTCCAGGTTCAGCAAGGTATAAATCTCCGAGCCGGCCAAACGACCCGCCTCATTGCGGGAGGCCGCCTGACCGAACTGGTATCCGCGAATGGAACTGTCACCTCCCGGAAAGAACCGCTTGTTGAAGGGAAGGTTGTCGCTCACCGATCCTTCGGTATGCACCAACCCATGGGTGAGACCGGCATTGATGTAAGCTCCGCGTCCGATTCCCTTGTGCCAGGAGGTGCCCAGTTCCAGCCGTTGATAGTTGGCCTCGCCGAGAAAATATTCCGACGCCCCCTCGGTAATCGCAAAGAGACTGTGCCCGCTCCTGGGATAAATCGGGTTGTCCCGCCTGTCATGGCGAACGTCGAAGCCGATCGATCCCACCTGCGCGCGCCCGATTCCGTCTTCCTCCACCAGGTCAAAGCGTCCCGACTGAAGCAATTGATAGCTGTAACGCAGGGTCAAATCGCTGTCGATCCGAGGCGCATACTTCTGCAGGCCGACAGTGCCGCCGTACTCGGTGCGAATAAAATCAATTTCCTCGCGGCGTAAAGCGCTGGCCCGTCCGAAGGCGTTAATGTCCTCTCCAAAAACCTCCGGCATGGTGTAGAGATAATCGGCACTGGATGACTTAAAAGATTGAATGGCCATGAGCCGGGAACGGTGCGCCCGGCCGAAGATGTTGTACTGCTCGATCTCCAGACCGCCCCGCAACAGTTCGTAACTCCCGTAACCAAAGAGCAGGCTGATATCGACCTCCTTGCCTTCGCGCAAACGGAAGACCACATTGCGGGTCTCCTCATCCACTTCTTCGTAGGACACTTCGACCCGATCGAAAACTCCCAGCCGGGCCAGGCGAAAGCGCGCCTGATCCATTTCCAGGCGATCCAACTGGTCGCCCGACCTCGCCCGGACGCGCCGCCGAAGGACGGATTCCCTCGTTTTCTCCGCCCCCTCGAAGAGAACGTCGGCGACGTATATCTTGTTTCCGGTTCGAACCTGAAACAGCAGGTCCACTTCAACCCGATCATCCAGCTCCTCGCGCGCAAGCGTTGTCACCTCCACCCGTGCATCCGGATAGCCCTGACGGTAGAAACTGTTGCGCAGGTCCAGACTGCGGTCCTGTACCCACATACGCGAAAACGGTCTGCCCGGCTCACGGTCAACCACCTGTGAAGGCTCGTCTTCACCTTCGACAAACACCTCCTCGCGCGAAGTCCGGACTATCGTTTGTTTCCCCTCCTCCACCCCGATGCGCACCGAAACCGCTCCGGAGTCCTCATCACGCTCCATGGACAACAGGGTGACCCGCGCCCTCTCGTATCCCCGACCGACCAGCAGTTCCCGCAGATTCCCGATACTGCCGTCCAGGCGTCGCGGGGTGAAAGCCCGCGTTCCCCTGAGCCGAAAAAGAAAGTCGGACGGCACAAAATAGGTTTCCGCCTCGCTGCGATCGAGTACCGTCAACCCTTCAAATTCAATCCGGTCATAATAAAAGAGCACCCCTTCGTCGATGTGGAACCGTACGGCCCGGGCCATCAATGGTCGCGGCAGAAGGGTATCCAACCGGTCGGTCCAGGTAAAATGTTCTACCGTACCGTCCTCCAACGTCACCCGCGCGGAGATGGTGGGCCGCAGGTAACCGTCCTGCTGCACCCGCGAAATCAGGATAAAAACCGCATCCTCGATAAAGTTGGCGTCGAAAAATCGCCGCTCTTCCTCCGTATCCAGAAGTTCGATCGTACGGCGAAGTTCCCGATTTCCCCAGAACCCGAAGCCTCTCACCTTCAATTTAGGCGAATCGCCCTCCTCCTCGGCGACCGCGACCGGCGCCGGCAACAGGATCATCAAAGCCAAAACGAAAATCGAAAAACGTTTCTTCATCGACTGTAAAACTTCCACTTGATTCCCGCATTGAACGCATCGAAGCGGTCGTATTCACCAACCAAACCGACCCGGGGCCAGAACATGTACTCCAAATAAAAGGTCTCTCTTCCCTGCTCGGATATATTTTCGCCCGAACGAATGGTCAGTCGCTCCGCGGCGTCGTCATCTCCGCCGAATTCCAGGAAAAGGTTCTGCGCGATATAAAGGGCCAGCTTGGTGGCCTTCTGTTGACCGGTGAACTGCAGCTCATCTCGGGGAAGTTCTCCCGCGGTAATCATCAGAAGAATCGCCTCCGAGCTCAGCGGAGGGTGGGAGGTGAACTCCAGGGACGGATCGTCCGCGGTTCCGCTGAGTTCCATGTTAAGATCGTATCCAAAAAGCCGTGTCGAGGCGGTAATAAACAATTGAGGTTGATAAGGATTATCCTGACTCAAGGTAATCGTGCCCTGATTGATACGCATGGTGGCGAACGGGAAGCGAACTCCGCCGGAATTGATCTGCACCTCGCCAATGGCCTGGGGCTCAAGCAGGGTTCCGCGCACGTTAAAGTTTGCCGACAATCGGCCACGAAAACCCGGGGCACGGACCGACAGGAAGCGATCCCCTTCAATATCGATATCGAGCACCCACTCGGAGAAGGGATCCTGATCGACGCTAAAAAACGGGGGCCTCCGCTCGGGAGTGGCTACGGAGACAGGGGCCATGGCGCGCAATTCGGTGATCACCAGGCTCTCGCGCATGTTGATATGACCCGATACCGATGGCGTCTCGTCCGCGTCGCCGCGAATCGCCAGATCAACGTCACCCCGAATGACCAGTCCGGGCTGGCGGGTCAACGGCAGGTTGTTGCCCCGTACCGTCAGTTCGAAGTCGGGTTCCAGGCTTTCCGGCAGGGTCAACCGGCCCGCCACCCGAACCCGCTCACCTCCAAGCCTCCCGGAGAACTCTTCCAGAATCGCGGTGCGATCCTCAAAGCGTATGAGCGCCCGCATATCCTGCATCGACCCCACCGGGATTATCGGGCGGGTGGCCGCACCTTCCAGAATCACTTCACCCGATTCAAAACGATCGCCTTTCAACCTCAAATCCACACTCAGCGTGCCCTGGGGGCTGAGCAATGCCGGAACGAACTGCGCGAACGGGGCCAACTCGGCCCGATCGATCAACAGTGAAGCCTCGATCTGCGTCCAGTCCGGCACCTGTCCCTCGCGCACCAGGGCGCTCCAGGTTTCACCGCCCAGGGGGCAAACCGCCTCGGCGCGAACTTCCTGACCCTCCACCAGGAACCGGAAGGTTTCCAAACGGGCTTCGTTCACATCAAAGACCGCCCGCACATCGATCTCACTCAGCTGGGGCAACCGTTGGTCCCCCAGACCGGCATACTCGAGGCCGTCCGCGCTGAAGGCGACGACTCCTCGCGGCCGCAGGAGCGTTCCCTCCAGATCCGCCCTGAGCGTTGGCGTATCCAACCTGACGCCGGTCATCTCGTCGAGCCGTTCCCAAAGCGTCGCATCCGGATCCGACGCGGCCGCGAGCAAAAGCTCCTTTTCGTAATCGATGACCCACAACTCGTCAGGTCGTCCGGGGAAAAGACTCAGCGGCAAATGACCGGAAGCGGTCAACACACTCCCTTCACTACCGGAAAGGTCGAGACGATCAACCCGAACTCCTGAATCATCTCCCGAAATCGCGGTCTCCAGGCGAAGGCGTTCCTCACCCGGAATCTCCCCGTTGAGTCGAGTCTCCAGATCGAAATGCAACGCTCCCCCATCGTTCCAAAAGGACTCCAGGCCTAAATATTCAAGATGGAAATCCGGCAGATCCCGGCTCAGGAAATGCCCGAGGAGGCTTGGCCCGAAACCTTCGACGCCGACCTCCAGCCTTCCTTGGCGGGGCCAGTCCAGCAAACCGTTCAAGGTAAACCTCTCCTCCGCGCCCTCCAGGACGAGATTACTCAGGACGACCCGCCACTCCTGCAAGGCCGACTCCAGGTTGGGATCGACCGGCGTTTCACTCTCCGTGACCTCCAGTCGCACTGGCGCCTGCAGATCCAGCAAAGTCTCCTCGCCCAGGGCAAAAACAAGGCGGCCCAAGTCGAGCTCAGCGCGATCCAAAGCCCCTCGAAAGGCGCCGCCTGCCTGTATTCTCGCATCGTCGATATTACGCCATTCCAGGAGCCATTCATCAAAATCCAGAAATTCACCTCGCCAGGAAAAAGTGAGATCTCCCGGTTTGATCTCCGGAGCCCGCAGCGAATCCAGCGCAAATTCGACCTCGTGCTGAAGAGTCCGGACGGGCCCGGAAACCCTGACCCCGAGCCGGGCCGCACTGAAGCCGACGCCATCGGGAAGAAACTCGCTTACGACGTCTTCCCGCAAATCAAGAACCACCTCTCCCCGGCCGACCCGAAGATCCAGGACATCGAAATCGATAAAACCTTCCAGCGAAGTCCCGTCCGCCAGGGAAGCGGTCAGCGAAGTCAATTCGGCCACCGGCGGAATAAAGCGACCTCGGGCCGCGGCTTCCTCCACTACGCGGTCAAAGGCTTCGATTCGCCCCACAGTAATGCTGTAATCCGCATGCGGCCAGGGAGGCCCGGAGGCCTCACCCTCAGCAACCGCTTCCGGCCAGAACAGGCGGCCTTCGACCGATACCGATTCACCCGAGACGGCAAACGCGGACAAGGCCTCAGCGTTCAGGACAAAATCCAAATCCGGCCAATCGGTGACCCCGGGCTCCACGTTCAATCGTGCGGCGATCGTGCCGGAAGCCTCAAAGAAACCCTGCTCGGCAAGGTCTCCTTCAATCTGAAGAACGGACCCCTCTCCCAGCAATCGGCCTCGATAGTCGGCCTCGAGAGGTTCACTCAGCTCAGCTTTCAAGAAGGGGGTGTGCAGGCTAAACGCCTCCAACCGGACCGACTCCAGGTCGCCCTGCGCCCGGATATCCGCTGCCACCCGGGTGAACGGAGACGCCGGATCGCGGGGCACCGCTTCGGCCCGTACTTCCGTTTCATAATTCGACTCCCGCCACTCGGCCCGGACCGTCGCCACCAGGGCTTCATATTCTTCCAGCCCGATCAACTCGGACGGCACGGTAAGTTCCTCGGACCACAGCAATGCCTCCGCCGGCAAAACATCTTCCGGGCCAAACCGCGCGGACAAGGCAACGTCATTGCCGCGCCAGGTCAAGGTGGCGTCAAACGTCAGAGCCTCCTCCGTTCGATCCGCATTTGCCGCCAACAATATTTCCCAGGGAAGCAGTTCAACGTCGACCTCCACGCGACCGGGCTCGCTGACATCCCCGCGCAGCACGACCTCGAAAAACTCATCCAGGAAATACGTGCTCGCCCGGCCGTGCAGCCGACCCGCATCCCAGGCGACTTCTTCCACCGCTATCTCCAACGCCTCCGCCACCACCACCATCCCTTCACGGGCGGAAACCACGGGCGCCCAGCGAACCACGTGCGGCAGAATGCCCTCGACCAGCTCGAAAATCCGGTAGGCATACACCTCCGCCGGTTCATCAACCTCCACCTTCTCCGGCGGGTCGACTACCAGGCGCCAGCTTTCGAGAGACACAAAATCGTCTTCCGTATCCCGCCGCAGCGCGCGAATAATCCAGGTCAGCGGCAGGTACCCTTCCAACCGTTCGCCGGAGAAAGAAACCACCTCATGCTCGAAGTCGACATCGTGCAGGGCAAACCGCCCGTAACCCATTCTTTCGTATTCCGCATATTCCAGGCCGAATCGTGCCCCAACCGGTTTGACGACCCAGGGCAACCAGAGCGGGAGCGACAGGATTATCAGGAGAAAAACCAGGAAGAAACCTGCCGCTATATAGATAAGTTTTTTCATGAACGCAGCTCCGCAGCGCGGCAAAAGAGCGGCAATCTAACCATGGCTTCGCCGAAGACAAGTCGATGGCCGGGATTCTGCCACCGATCCATTCGGTTCAGCCTCGGTCCTTGCGCCCCTCATTCCTTGAGCAGCCCGGCACGTTTCAACAATGCCAGCAAGTCAGGCTCCCGTCCCATAAAATCGACATAAAGCTTCAAAGGATCTTCGGAATTTCCCTTACACAGAATCTTTTCGGCGAATTCCCGGCCGACTTTGGGATTGAGCACGCCTTCCGCCTGAAAACGGGTAAAGGCGTCCGCATCGAGGACCTCCGACCACTTGTAGGAATAGTATCCCGCCGCATAGCCTGTCGGACTGGAAAACAAGTGGCCGAACCGCCGAATGATGGTGGGCATCGGCGTTCGGGTGGGCGGCATGTAATCGATCAGCACCTCCTTGAGGGCTGAATCAAGATCCTTGTCCGCATACCGCGAATACCGCGCGTGCAATTCAAGATCGAGCCGGGCAAAGCTCAACTGTCGCATGGTGGCGTTGGCCGAACGGTAGTTACGGGCCGCCGACATCTTCTCGAAAAGGTCGTCCGGAATGGGAACGCCGGTTTCATGATGCCGCGCGAAAAAGTCGAGGCTTTCACGGTCCCAACACCAGTTTTCCATGATTTGCGAAGGGAGCTCCACGAAGTCCCATGGCACGTTAACCCCGTTGAGCGACTTGATTTCCACCTCACCGAACAGGTGGTGGAGCAGGTGTCCGAACTCATGGAAAATCGTCTCCACCTCTCGATGGGTGAGCAAGGCCGGTTTCGCCCCCACCGACGGGGTGAGATTTCCGCAGATCACGCCGAGGTGCGGCAATCGCTCGCCCCGCGGAGTCGGCCCTCCGGTTGCCAGCGGGTTGAACCAAGCGCCTCCCCGTTTGGATTCACGCGGGTGCCAGTCGGCATAAAAGGACCCCAGATGCCGGTTGTGCCGGTCCCTCACCTCGTAAAAACGGACTTCGGGGTGCCAGACTTCGACCGCGCCCTCGGGCGCCTTGTCCGCGGCATCCGGCTCGCAAAACACAGTGTCTTCGCGCTCCACGATAGCGATGTCGAAAATCCGTTCGGCGATGGCGAACAGGCCGCGAATCACCCGGTCGATCGGAAAATAGGGCCGCAAATCCTCCTCATCGAAATCAAAAGTCGCCCGCCGCTGCTTTTCCGACCAATAAAGCAGGTCCCATGGCTCCAAAGGCAGGCTGGCCTCATGCGCCTGTTCGCCGTGGAAATCCTCCAACTCGCGATTCTCGTCCGCAAACATCTCGCGGGACCGGCGGTGCAGGTCCTCGACAAATCCCAGAGCCCTTTGGCTGTTCCCGGCCATACGCCGTTCCAGCACGAGCGAGGCAAAACCGTCCTTTCCGAGCAATTGGGCCTTTTCCTGCCGCAAGGCAAGTATTCGATCGATCAGCCCGGTATTGTCGTGAGGCACTCGGGCGCCCACCGCCACGGCCGCTTCCCACATCTGACGCCGCAGTCCGGCGTCGTCCAGGTAGGTCATGAACGGCTCATAGGAGGGCATATGCAGGGTAAAGCGCCAGCGAGGTTCGTCTTCGCTTCCGTATCCCTTGGCCAGGGCGTTGTGCCGGGCGGCTTCTTTGGCGTTGGCGGGCAAACCGGACAGGCGCGCCTCATCGTCGATCAACAGTTCCCAGGCATTGGTTGCGTCGAGCACGTTCTCGGAGTATTTTTGAGTCAGCGCGGAAAGCTCACTCTCGATCGCCTCCATGCGTTTTTTTCCCTCAGGAGACAAATCGGCGCCCGCCTGGCGAAAATCAGCCAGGGTCTCGTCCAGAAACCGCCTCCGGACCCCGGTCAGGGAAGCCGCCTCCTCGGTTTCCACGTATTCCCGGATCACCCTCCACAACTTTTCATCCAACGGAATACCGGCGAAAAACTCCGACACCCGCGGCAACATTTCGTTATAGGCCTGACGCAGCGGAGGGTTGTCGCAGACGGAATTGAGATGCGACACTTTTCCCCAGGCCTCGCTCAGACGCTCCGTGGCCTTGTCCAGCGCCAGCAAAGTGCTTTCGAAAGTCAATTCATCGCCGGATTGCCCGGCGACGGCATCCAGTTGCTCGCGCGCTTCCCCCAGGCCCTTTTCGATGTCCGGCTTTACCCGGTCCGGAGTTAATCTCGACCAGGAAATTAAGAAAGTCTCTTGCAAAAACGGATATTCTGTCATAATCAACCTCTAAACAAACGTGTCTCGGGGACAAATCTCAAATCAATTCCCGGCACAAAACGACCCGTTCCCGGTTTTGTGACTGCTCACAGCTCACATTTCCCTTCGTTTCCCAAGCAACAAAAAGGCCGATGCTGCTTGATGATGCAGTTAATCTGTTGCCAATGAAACACTCAAAACAATTAGGGCATCGTTGCGAAGTCGTTTGATTTTCTTCTTTTCAACACTTTAATTTCTGCTATTTCATGACATCGTAAACATATCCGGACAGCGCTTCGAACCAACGAAGCTCCTCTTCGGAAGACGGTTTTTCCGTGTAAATGATTCGCCCATTAAAGGATCGGGACATTAATTCCCTTCCTTTCCCATGGGGAAATTCAAAACAAATGCCGCAAGCCACCGAGCTAACTCCAACACTGAACTCTCTTTCCCTTTCGGAAACGCAAGGGGTGCCGATCAGGTTTCTGATTCATCTCCCCGCCAAGCCTGCGTCAGCCGCCAGGCGCAATGCTATTCCGCTAAAGGTAGAGGTCGAATTCGCCGATGGCTCCATCTGCAGTCCCGAAGAACTCGACCGCGGTCGTCCGTATAACCTTGCGCCGCCGCACGCCATCGCCGGACGCCTGTTGGAGAGCTGGAATCAAAACCAGTTGCCGGAAAAATCCAAACTTCGGCGCAGCCAACTTAAGAAGCTGATCGACGTGCTGAGGGACGAACCGGTGTTTTTCCTGGGCCTCAGCCGGGATACGCCGCTCGACTGGGACGGATCGCGGCTCGACGGCCTCAGCGAACACCTGGAATCCGACGAGGAAGAAGAGGAAGAGGAGGAAGAGGACATTTGGGAGGCGGAAGAGCTTCCCGCAGCCGGGGAGCAAACCTCAGCCCCCGCGGAACCGGTGCCGGACATCAACGCCGGTTTCACTGCCATGGAAGTGGACGGCTCCGGCAATTTCCTCGCCATCAGCCTGCCTTCACGCGATCACCCGTTGTACGATGACGCGCTGGCCCTGCTGCGAAGCAACGAGTTCCTGCTCGATCCCTCCTCCCGGAAGTGGTGGATGCGCGACCGGCACAAGGTGTTGAACTTCCTCGCGGAGCATTGGAGCGATCTGGAGAATAAGTTCCAGGCCAACTTCACCGAAAATTTCAAAAAAAACACCGAGAGGATCACCGACGCCAAGATCACCTGCATCGCCCGCGAGGAGGACGGGCATTTCGTGGTGCAAACCTCGCTCAAGGCCGGCAAATTCAAGTTTCGCGAGATCCAAAACAATATCAATTCCGGCAAAAACTACGTGGAAACACCCACTCGGGTTTTCCTCATTTCGGACCGCAAACTCCAGGGCCTGGAGCACCTGCAGCGCTCCCTGGCCGGCAACCACAACCAGGCCCTGGTGCCGCGCACCCAGCACCGTATTGAGATTCGGGATATGCCCGACACCGAGTACCTGATGGAAACGATCGCCGACCACCATCAGACCCCCGGCAGTTGGAAGAAGCGCAGCGTGGCGATACGCGATCTCTCCCGGCTGGAACGCCCGCCCATTCCCCGTGACCTGGATGAAGCGCTGCGCGCGTATCAGCGACTGGGCGTGGGGTGGATGTATCACCTCTATCGCAACAAAATCGGCGGAATCCTGGCGGACGAGATGGGCCTGGGAAAAACCATACAAGCCCTGGCGCTCCTGGCGGCGATTCGCAAATGGCAGATCCGGCGACGCAAATTCAAGCAGAAGAACCGCAAGAAAAATTCGCGCGGACGCCAGCAACGCGTCATTTCCTCTCCCTTCCTGGTCGTCTGCCCGGCGGGTCTGTTGACGAACTGGAAACGGGAAACCCAACGGTTCGTGCCGATGTTCAAGTTCTTCCTCCACCACGGCAACGACCGGCTGACTTCGGTGGAGCAATTCGAGCAATACGACCTGGTGATCACCTCTTACACCACGCTTATTCGCGACGCGGACCTGTTTCAAAGTCTGGTGTTCGACTGCATCGTCGCGGACGAGGCGCAGCACATCAAAAATCCGCAAACCCGCAATTTCCGATCGATTTGTTCCCTTTACAGCCGCGGACATTTTCTGCTCACCGGTACGCCGCTGGAAAACAGTCTGGACGACCTGGTGGCCCTTTTTGATTTCATTCTTCCCGGCTACCTGCACAAGCCGCCGGCCAATGCCAAGGCGGAGGAGCGCGAATGGTACGATACCCGTATCCAGCAAAAGGCGGCGCCCTACATCCTGCGGCGAACCAAACAAATTGTCGCGCCGGAGCTGCCCGAAAAGATCGAGCAGGTCATCTACTGTGAAATGGGTCCGATCCAGCGACAGCAGTATCAGGAACTGAAGGAGAATACCCAGAAGGCGATCTTCGAGCTGGAAATGGCCGGCGCCTCCGAAGGGAAACTGCGGATGGCGGCTTTCACCCAGTTGCTGCGCCTGCGCCAATTCTGCTGCGACCCCAGACTCCTTTACAAGGGGAAGGAACCGGCGCCCGATCACGCGCTGGATTCGGCAAAAAAGGATTCTTTCCTCGAACTGGTTCAGGAATCCATCGACGGCGACCACCGCATGCTGGTCTTCTCGCAATTCGTTTCGCTGCTCCAACTGCTGCGCGCCGAACTGGATCAGGCGGGCTTGAGTTACTGCTATCTCGACGGATCCACTAAGGACCGCCTCAAGGAATGTGACCGTTTCAACAACAGTCCGGACATTCCGGTCTTCCTCATTTCGCTCAAAGCGGGCGGCACCGGACTCAACCTCACCGGCGCGGACACCGTGATCCATTACGATCCCTGGTGGAACCCCGCGGTCGAGGCTCAGGCCACGGACCGGGCGCATCGCATCGGCCAAAGCCGGGTCGTTACCAGCATCAAACTGATCGCCGCCGATACGATCGAAGAAAAGGTCCTGGAACTTCAACGATCCAAGTCGCACCTGTTGCGCAACCTGTTTGCCGCCAGCGAGAGCTCCAACGCAAAGCTCAGCATCCAAGACCTGAAAAACCTGCTGGAATAAGCCCCGGCGGCATCTCAGTCGCGCCGGATTCGATTTCCCATACAGGTCTCCACCAGTTCCGCCGCGTGGATCCAGGGATGATCGTTCGGCACGGTTCGGTAACCGCTGGAGACCTCGTCCAATGGCACTGGCACGGTTTCCGATCCGCGCAGGGCCACCATCACATTGTATTGACCCGCCGCCAGCAACTCGCCGGCCCGCGTCCCCAGCAACGTGCAGAGGTGCCGGTCAAAGGCGGAAGGCGATCCGCCGCGCTGGACGTGGCCCAGTGAAGTCGTGCGCGCCTCAAGTCCCGTGAGTTGCTGCAACTGGCGGGCGATGCGACTGTCGAGTGATTCCTGGACCAAATGCGGGCCGTCGTGCAGCGCATCAGCCTTCTTCGAGGGTTTTTTGAGGTTTTTACTCGCCTCCGGTTCCGGGGGTTCGGCCTTCTTGCCTTCCCTGGCTTCTTTGATCGAACGGGCGCCTTCAGCCACCGCAATGATGGAGAAACGCTTGCTGTGCTTCCGTCGCTCCATCAAATGTTCGGCCACCACTTCGCGATCGTAAGGAATCTCCGGGATAAGGATCACGTCGGCGCCACCGGCAATGCCGGCGCCCAGGGCCAGCCATCCCGCCTTGTGCCCCATGATTTCGCAGATGATCACCCGGTGATGACTCGTCGCCGTGGTGTGCAGCCGGTCGATAGCCTCCGCCGCGGTATTCATCGCGGTATTGAATCCGAAACTCACATCGGTCCCAATGACGTCGTTATCGATCGTTTTCGGCAGGGTGATGACATTCAGTCCGGCGTCCCGCATGCGACGGGCGTTCTTTTGGGTACCGTTGCCCCCCAGACATACCAGACAATCTATCTGCTTCCCGCGGGCATTCGCCACCGCCACGCTGGTCATGTCCATGATTTTGTCGCCCATGGGCATTTTATGCGGTTTGTCCCGGCTGGTACCTAGAATGGTCCCTCCCCGGTTCAGAATGCCCGACACATCCGAATCCTCCAGGGGGTAAAAACGATTTTCCACCAGACCGCGAAAGCCGTCGGGAATTCCGAGCACCCGGATCCCATAGTGCATGGCCGATTTGGCCACCGCCCGAATTGCCGCGTTGAGGCCGGGACAGTCTCCGCCGGAGGTGAGAATGCCGATACATTTCGTCTTGGATTTGCGTGCCATAAGTGTCTGGAGGCGATGCTGGAGAAACGATGTTTCGGCGGCAACTTCCATTTTTTCGGACTCGGCGCCGGTCCCGGAGCACGCCATTCCGTTCAGGCCACGGCTTTCGCCAATCATAGCTTGCAATCGCCGGAACGATTCCCGATAGTGTCCCGCTTATGGGAAAACAGTACAACAAGGAGATCAAACGTCGCCGCCGCAAGGCCTACCAGGAACGCCGCAAGGACGCGGCAAAAGCCCTGGCTTCGTCGTCCTCCAAGAAAAAGAAAAAGTAGCCCGTTACCCGGCCACGCTTTTCGGTTTGGTAACGGCCCGCAGGACCAACGTCAGGACAGCCGAGATCAGGCAAAGAACGCCGGCCAGCATAAAGGCCGCGGTGTAACTCCCCGTAGCCAACCGCGCAGCGTTTCCGGCCACGATCCCGAACACCCCCGCAAAGCCGTAGGACGTGAACAGCCAGCCATAGTTGGCCCCGAGATTCCTGGCGCCGAAGATGTCGGAAGTCGCCGGGGGGAACAGGGCGAGGCACCCGCCGAAATTGAAGCCCACCAGCGCCGCGCCGGCACACAGCGCGAAAGCGCCGCTCACATGCCCGAGCATGAACATAACCCCCGCCTGCACGAGGAACAGCACGACAAACGTTGTCGTGCGTCCGATCCGGTCGGAAATCAACCCCCAGATAATACGGCCCAAAGCGTTGAAGATCGCCAGGTACCCCACGGCGGCCGTGCCGATCGCCGCCGCCTCCGCGGCTTCTATCCCTCCCGCGGCGATGCGCTCGCTTACGAACGGCTGCACGATACCGATCACCATCAATCCGGCCAGGGCGCCGCTGAAGAACATCAGCCACATGATATAGAAAGCCGGGTGCTTCAGCGTTTCCTGCCAGGAGGATTCGGCCGGCGCCCCCGGCGCCGGCGCGACGCCCGGCGGGTTTTTCAACAACATGGCGCCGATTCCGATTCCCGCCATGCAGACGAGGCCATGCGCCACAAAGAGGCTGCGAATTCCGTACATTTCCATGAACCCCTGTGCTCCGGGGATGGGAATCTTCAACCATTCAATATTCACAATGTACGGATCCCCCTTGAACAGATACGCCCCCATCCCGAAGCCGGCGACGGCAATACCGCTCATCAGACCCTTGTGATGCGGAAACCATTTCACCAGGGCCGCGATCGGACAAACGTAGGCGAAGCCAATTCCCGCGCCGGCAAGAAATCCCACCGTCCCCCACAAAAGGAAGACCCGGTCCCATTCTCCAAGGGCGCCCACATACTCGTCGGCAAGCACCACGGCAGCCACCGCAACCCCGGTGACAATGCCGAAGGGCAGGTATTTCACAAACAGACTCTCGCTCCCCCCGCCTGAGCGCAAAAAGGCATGCGTCACCATGAGCAACACCACCACCACCCCCCCTGCAAACGCCGAATGGGCCAGGTAGAAGATGATCGGCGCATCGAGAAATCCGGCCAGGATAAACCCGCCTCCCATTAAACAGGCCCCGATCAATGCCGGCACGCGGGGCCCTTTTAAATCCTGGAGCCGCCCCGCGAAGACCATAACCAGGGCAAAAGACAGAATGCAGATGGAAAACGCGTACTTCAGGTACGCCTGCTGACGGTCGCGCTCGCGTTCGGCGGCCGCCGCGTCGGCCACCACCCGGTAACCGCGGCGCGACTCTTCCGTGTCGGACAAAGCCGCGTATTCCGCCTCGGTGACGATCTCCGGGAAAACCTCCGATGACAACGGCTGCCAGAATATACTGTATCCGTAAACCGTTCCCAGAATTAACATGACGAGCACCGCTCCAATCACCACCCGCCAACGAGTCCAGTCCTTGTTTTCCATATGTTAGCGTAAAAATATCGAGGTCGATCACAACGGACTCGGCATCCGTTGGTAAATATTGCGCGAATTCAGAAGAACTCTCCCACCACCGGTCGAAAACGATCCATGTCGATCAGAAACGAATCGTGGCCCTGTATCGAGGGCAAACTCGTCAAGCGAACATCCGAAACCACCTGCCGCAGACCGTCCGCCAACTCTTCCTGCTGTCGCAACGGAAACAGGACATCGCTCTCCACCCCCACCACCAGAGCCCGCTCCAGCACGATTCTCCGCAAGCCTTTTTCCACCGTGCCCCCGTGATCGGCCACATCGAAAAGGTCCACCGCCCGGGAAAGATAGAGGTAACAGTTGGCATCGAACGAACCGATAAATCTCTCGGCGTGCGCCTCCAGGTACGATTCAACCTCAAATCCCACCTGAAAGAGACTTCCGCCGCCTCGCGGCTCGGCCGAACGCTCGCGCCCGAAACGCACATCCCATTCGCCGGCCGACCGGTAGGTGATCATGCCAAGTTTGCGTGCCAGGCGCATCCCGGTGACCGGCTCCCTCCCCAGGGGATAAGCACCTCCCTGCCAGGCGGGATCGGAACAAATCGCTTCGCGCTGCAACGAACGAAGGGCGATGGCGAAGGGCAAGCTGTGGGTGGCGGAAGAGATGCACAGCAGGCTGCGGGAGAGCCCCGGGTGCAGGAGGCAAAATGCCAGTGCCGTCATGCCTCCCATGGAAGCGCCGACAGTGGCGAACAGCCTCTCGATCCGCAGGGAACGGACCACCTCCAAACCCGCATTGGCCACGTCCTCCAGGGTCAACCGCGGAAAGGACAGACGATAGGGGTTACCGGTGTTGGGATTGACGGAGGCGGGACCGGTCGACCCGAAACAACTCCCCAACGAGTTTACGCAGATCACAAAGTACCGCCGCGTATCGATCGGCTTGTCGGGCCCGATCATGTCCTCCCACCAGCCGGGACGAGGATCCTCCACCGAGGACGCGGCGTGCGCCGAAGGCGACAGGCCGGTGAACAACAAAACGGCATTGTCCCGGGCCGCGTTCAACTCGCCCCAGGTTTCGTAAGCGATGAACGGATTGTGGAGTTCACCCTTCAGCATGGGAAAAACGCCCTTGACCCGCAACAAGCGGGCCGCCGGGCCCGCGCGGAATCCGGGCGGCCGCCCTTCCCGTCCCTCCTCCTTGTCCTCAGCGACGTGCCAGCTCTCAGCCATGGCGCCTATCTTTCCCATTCCAGAAACCGGCTCAAGCCGAAACCCAAGCGGTAAAAGCTTCGTAAAACACCCCTCGATAACCGATTGCCCCTTTAAATAAATACCCAACTCGATTTGAATCCCACATTGACAACATCTCTGATGACCAAGCATAACCATGCCGTAAATCCTTCAAAAACAAAGGCATCGACTAGCCGTCTCCTGTGGGCGAGCGGCTCGCTTGCGGCCGGAATTCTTATCCTATCCATTGTCCCCGCCGCCACCCAATCATCGACCCTTTCGAGCGCCCGGGACTTCACCGATCTCAGTCTGGAGGAATTGATGATGGAAACCGTCACCTCCGTGTCCAAACGCGAACAACGTCGCACCGAATCCGCGGCCGCGGTCACTGTTTTGACAAACGACGACCTTCGCCGCTCGGGCGCCACGACTATTCCTGACGCCCTGCGCATGGTACCGGGATTGAACGTCAACTCGGTCAACTCGAGCCAATGGGCCGTTTCCGCCCGCGGTTTCAACCAGGTCTTCAGCAACAAACTGCTCGTCCTCATAGATGGACGCAGCATCTACACGCCGCTTTTCGCCGGCGTCTATTGGGATTCGCTCCCGACGACCCTGGAGGACATCGACCGGATCGAAGTGATCCGCGGTCCCGGCGCCACGGTTTGGGGCGCGAACGCGGTCAACGGCGTTATCAATATCGTCACCCGGGACGCCCGCGACACCCAGGGCGTCATGCTCTACGGCGGTGGCGGCAATCTGCACCCCGCCATGACAGGAGTACGCTACGGCGACCGAATCGGAGAAAATACGTATTACCGCGTTTTCGGCGGTTATCACTCCAAGGACGATTATCCGCTGCCCGACGGAAGCGACGCCGGCGACGCCTGGGCGAGCCAGCACACGGGTTTCCGCATGGACAGCTTCCCCAACCCCGACACCCAGGTCACCTGGCTCGGCGATGCGACTTTCTCCCAGTTCGACGACGGAGAATCGGATGGACGCAACCTGAGCACGTTGGGCCGCTGGACGCGCGAAACGGGCGTTGGCCGCATCGAAACCCAAAGTTATTACAACCAAACCCGCAGAAGTGAGGCCACTCGCTCGACGAACAGCATCGACACCTTTGATTTCACTCTTCAGCACGACCTCGAGCTCGGCGACCGCAACACCTTGACATGGGGGCTGGGATACCGTTACATGGTGAACGAAATCGAACGCGGGCCCACCCAGGATACGTCCACTGCTATTGAGGTCCGCAACGATGATTTCGCCCTCCACCTCTTCAGCGGTTTCGTGCAAAACGAGTTTCAGTTGGTTCCCGACCGCGTCAGCGTCACGGGCGGAGTGAAACTCGAACACAACGATTTCACCGGGTTCGAGGTGCAACCCAGTATCCGCGCCACGTTCAAGGCGACCGAACAGCAAATGTTCTGGGCGGCCTTCTCGCGGGCGGTGCGAACCCCGAGTTCGGTCGAAGGACGTAAAG
>PXBO01000088.1 GCA_003566885.1 Opitutia bacterium
CGCACACCAACCCCGGCACCGAGTAATTCGGTGGTGCGGGGCTCTTCCGGCAAACGTTTGCGGTTACCAACAAGGCCGTAGTCGAAAAACCCTATGAATCGAATTCTCTCGCCTCGTCCTGCAAATCCCATAGCGGATGTCCCGAATTCAATCGAGCCCAATACACCAAGGTCTCCACGCGCCTCCCGTTCCTCGTAGCCGCGAACCGAGCGCGCTCCTCCTGCGCCGAGCTGCTCGCTCGGAAGCAATGCGCCGCTAGCCAACTGTCCGGTTCCGCCGAGAGAAACCGTAAATCCTTTTGGCAGCGTGTTGAGACGCTCCACCCAGAGGCGCGTGACCGCGTATTCGGCGCGGGCGCCGGAACGAGCACGTTGAAAAGCCTCGTTCCCGTTGCTTTCGGTTATTCCTCCGGGACTGTAGATCAACGTCGCTTGGGCGCTAGTGCTCCCGTAATCGTCGGGGATCCTGAGTTCATACGAGGTAAATACCTGAAAGATCTCCGTGACATCGTCGAAGACGCTGATACCGCCAAAGAGCAAATCGTTATCGGCGCGTTTGTAATCAATACCGAACGCGGGCTCGTGCTGCCAACCGCCGGGTCCATGGATTCGCGGCACCGAGTAACGCAGGCTTGCCTGGACGGTTTCGCCATCCTGATCGAGCGGAACCGGTCCGGAATCCAGCCGGGTCTCACTTCGGGCATGGGCAAACAATAATGACAATTCGTGTCGCCATGGAAAAGGAACGGTATAGGTGACTGCGTTTGACAACAGACGTTTGGCGTCCGAGCTCGTGGTCAATTGGTAGCCCAGACGTTGATCCGTGCCGAATACGTTTCCCCAGTTATATCCGAGGAAGTACCGATCAAGCCCGGTGGCACGCGTCCCCGTATTTTCATACCCTCCGTAAACTCGCCACGGCCGGCGGTCGAATGTTTCGATGATCAAATCGGTTTGTCCAAATTCTTCGCCTGGAGCAAACACCACGCCGACGTCGCGGAACGGATTCCGATTCAACCATTGCAGATCCTCCAGCAGTGCGCTCCTCCGGATCCGGTCTCCCGTTTCCGCCCGAATACCCCGGCGAATCCGTTCGTCCGAAAAGTAACGATTTCCCTCCACCGAAACCGAATCGACACGGCCTTCAACCACAAGCAGCACCAGCACGCCTTCCGTAATATCCTGTTCGGGAACAATTACGTCAACTACCGGACGATCCACGAAACGGTAGTGCCTTATGATCGTCCGGTTTATCTCGGCGAGAGAATGCGATGAAAGGGGGCCATACAAATACTCGTTCAATGCCTTCTGCAGCTTTGTGCCATCCGGGGAAAGAAATCCCCGCCAGCTCACCCCGTAAACCGGGGGCTCCTCCAATGCCAAATTGAGGAAACGTTCGGAAGGGACGAGGGTAATTCCCTTCAGCGAATCAAGATAGATTATGGCGTGGTCCTCCTCTTGACGCTCTTCATTCGCTTGAGGGTGGAAATCGTATTCACTGTCCGGTTCGCGCGGAAGCAATTGTTCGGTTTGGCTCGATGCGGCACACGGTAACAGGGCGAAAATGACGGCCGAAAAAAGCAATCGGAAATCCAGCGGCAAGGGAAGGGGTCGAGTTGTGGTTGCCATGTCGATATATAGTGGAGCCGTGCTGTTGCGGCCGGTCATTCTTTCTCGTCCCCGCTTCGTGTGCCGGCGCTGGAAAATACGCCCATCGAGACGAACCCGTTGTCCCATTCCGGAAGGGTAACCCCCGGATGGCCCTCGTATCTGAATGCGGGAGCGATCGGTCTTTCCATGGGGCCGGGGTGCGGGCCGTAGCGAGAATCGAATCCGGCGAACGGAAGGCGGAGTCGATGCTCGGGTTCCCCGTAAAACCTTTCACTATCAGGGGGCAGCAGTACGAGCACATCATTCGCGGTGAAATCACGCGGTGAAATCTTAAAAAAGATACCCCCGCCTGCGACTTCATCGCCATAGTAGACGTCGAAGCGCAGATCCCGCATTTGGAGATTTCCCGGCGCAACGTTTCCGGGCCGGACCGCGTACACGAAGATTTCACCGCCTCCGGAAACGCTGATCTCGCCCCGGTTTGAAAACCGGGCGTCTTCATCGAAATCCGGACGGTCGGGATTTCCGTTGTCCACGACAAAGATAAGAGTACCTTCGCTCGAATTTTGAATCGTTCCGGTTACGGACAGGCTTTTCCCTGAAAGAAAAACCAGTTCTTCCGATCCGCTGTAAGTGAAATTCCCCTCCACGCGAACATCGTTCCCGCCCGAGGCGCCGATCATTACACTTCCTGCCTCGATGTTCCGTGTGAACCGCTCGGCGAATCGATCGTTGAGAACGATATCCTCGTGCCGCTCATTCATATCGTATCCGAGTGTTCCGGTCAAAAAGCGGGCTCCGCTATTGCCTATGCCGTTTTCCGTGGAAGTGAGATGTCCAAGGTGCCAGACACGCGACTCGGATGGGTCGGAATGATCCACCAGTGTCGATTGTCCGGCGACGGTAACTTCGAGTGCTCCCTCGCGTTGACCCGTCATCTCCTCGGGGGTGGTACCGAAACCTCCGTGGCCCAGGATCGCATACGCCTGGGTGCCTTCCCCGGCCGCTATAATCATGTCACCGGATAGGTTTAAGCTTAGGTCCCCTTCCTTATCACCGGACGATGCAAACCCTCCGTGCCCAAGTTGTGCGTATGACCACCGGCCGGGACCAGCGGCAATCGTCAAGTTGCCATCCGAGTTCAAAACAATCGCGCCGGATTGCCGGCCGCTTGTTACGGTACCGCCGTGCCCGAGCTGGGCGTACGTTCCCGGTTCCGTGCCACCCGAAAAAACGATATTTCCCAACGCTGAGACGGTAATGTCGCCGCTTTGGTTCGTACCCGGCCTGCCGCTGCCGCCATGGCCGAGTTGGGAATAAGCGGAGTTTCCGTCTGTTCCGCCGGTAAAATTCAATTCGTTCGCTTTTTCGATGGAGATCGCGCCGCTTTGATGGCCGCCAAGCGGCAGGGCGCCGAGATCTCCCCCGTGACCGAGATGGGCATAACCGCGGCCGGCGGAGAAAACAACCCTTTCGACATCCACGATCGTGATCGCTCCGGTTTGGTCGCCGAAGGCCAACGATCCTCCATGACCGAGTTGCACGTTGCTTCCGAGGGCCACGCCACCCGAAAACGTCAGGTCGTTGGCTCGTTCTATTCGAATGGAGCCGCTATGGTCTCCGCCCGAGCGCCGTCCGCCATGACCCAAACGGGCATTCGCATAATTTCCGGCTCCGCCGCCGAAAGCAATCTCCCCGACTTCGCCCAGGACGATCTCCCCCGTTAAGTCGGCCGCAAGGCTTTCCCCGCCGTGCCCAAGCTGGGCATACGCCGATTCTCCTTCGCCTGCAAGAAACCTGACGTCAGCCGCTCGTTCGATCGATATATCGCCGCGGTAGTGGTGTTCCGGATTGACCCCCGGCGGGCTGAAAGCCGCGCCATGTCCCACTTGTGCGTAATTGCGGGTGCCCCCTTGGCCGGCCCGGGCGATGAGGTCACCGGACAACACAATCAGGATCGCCCCATTGATTTCGCTCCCGTCCATTTCGACTTCCGGCCGAAACCCGAGTTGGGCGTAAAGGTCGTCGTCGTTGGCCCCGGCACGTAGTGACAGGCTGTTTCCGGCGACCGAAGTATTTCCGAAACGGCTTCCGAATGCGATACCGCTTTCCTGTGTGCCGTCCCCGATATAGACGTTCCCTTCGTTACCCGCGTAATTGTCCGAATCGGCGAGTATATCGGAAAAAGAAAACCCGGAGACGCTCATACCGCTGGTTCCGTTCCAGCCGCTCGCAACCTGAATACGGCCGCTTCCGTGATTCTGTACGCCCGCGCCAATGAAAATATCGTGAGTGGAAAGCAGGTTGAGATCGTTCTCGCTTTGATAGGCGAAGGGAGCCTCGATCTTCAATCCTCCGGAACCCGTTGCTCCGATGGTGACATCTCCGCCCGGGAGGTTTTGGCGGAAGCGCTCGAAAAAGAGCTCGTTCAGCACGACCTGGTCCGACGGCTCATTCGAATCGTATGCGAGCGTGCCCGTGATAAATTGCACGCCGGCATCGGTTAGGTCTTCATCGTTCCATGTCAGGTGACCGACGTGCCATACGTGCTGCTCATCCGGGTCGCCGTTATCCGCGAGAACGGTGTCGCCCGCCGCCCGGATGGCGATACTGCCGGACCTTTCGCCTCTGAGCGGACTTCCGAACGTATTGCGTCCGCCGTGGCCCAACAAGACATAGGCGCGGTCCTGAGAACCGGCGGAAAGGGCCAGGTTCCCCGCAAGATTCAATACAATGTTTCCGCTCTGGTTGTTGATTCGCCCGGGCCCGCCGTGTCCCAGCTGAGCGTACGCGTCTCGCTGCTCGCCTGCGGACAATATCAAGTTCGCGGCGTTCCAAACCGCGATGTCACCGTGCTCTTGGCCTCGCTCGAAGCCGATTTCGAAACCGCCATGGCCGAAGTGAACGTAGGCATAATTGCCACCGCCGCCGAGAAAGTTCAGGTCATTGGCTTCAAGAATCGTAATTTTTCCATTATAAAGGCCTTCAGACGCTTGTCCGCCGTGGCCGAGATGCGCGTAGGCATTCGTACCGTTTCCCGCGATAAAACTGATGTCGTTTGCCATATCCATCGTGATATTCCCGGAAAAATTTCCTCCCGAAGCGCGCCCGCCATGGCCGAAATGAACATTGCCCGACGATAATTCGCCGGCATGGAAACGGATGTTGTGAACGGCGCCAATGGAGATATTGCCACTGCGGTCGCCAAAGGCACTCCTGCCGCCGTGACCGAGTTGGGCCTCGCTTGCATCTGCCGTGAAGAGGAGGTTGCGAACCGTCCCGAAGGCGATGTCTCCACGTGAATCTCCTCGACCCGCATACTCTCCATGACCAAGGCGGGCCGGCGCGCTGCTTCCGGCGCCTGAGGTAAAAATGAGATCTCTGGCTTCATTTATCATGATGTCACCATCCCGATCACCCCTCTGGTCCCATCCTCCATGCCCCAGTTGGGCGTAACTATTTTGGACCCCGGAAAAAACGAGGTCGCGAACCGATCCGATCCCGATATCGCCCGATATATCGCCGTGTCCGCGCCACCCGCCGTGGCCGAGGTGGGCGGACGCGCCCCCGGATCCTCCTCCGGCCGTAAAAACCATGTCCTCGGCCCGATGAATGATAATGTCGCCACTTCGCGTGATATCCGCGCGCCCTCCTCCATGGCCCAAATGGGAATAGGCGTAGGTTCCATTTCCGGCGGAAAAAATTATATTTCCCACGTCCTTGATCGTGATATCCCCGGTACGATTCCCCTCAGCCCCTCTACCTCCGTGGCCCAGTTGCGCATAGGATTCAAAACCGTCGCCGGCCGCGAAGCTGAGATCAGCCGCCCTTTCGATCGTAATGTCTCCGTGATATGACTGGTAAGGCCGATCCGGGCCTTGCAGAAAAACCGCCCCATGCCCGACCTGGACATAATTGCGAATCCCGGTTCCGTGCGCTCGGGCGTTCAAATCGCCTTCCAGTGCGATCGTGATCCCGCCGTCGATCAAGTAGTCCTCGACGTCCTGGTCGGGCCTGAAACCGAGTTGGGCAAAAAGATCGTCGTTTCCAAGGCCGGCAAAAAGATTCAGATGACGGCCAAACGCCACCGTCTCGCCGAATCTGCTTCCAACTGCGATTCCCTGATCCTGAGTGGAATCACCAAGAAAAATGGAACCGTCATTGTTGCCGAACGCTCCGGGAGTGTCCAGCAGCGAGCCGGTATCAACCGACTGCCCGTAGGTATCGAATCCCGTCACGCCGTCCCATCCGGCGACGAGGATCACATCCCCGTCACCATCGCTCTGAACGCTTGCGTTCGCCTCGATATGGCGATGGGCAAGCAGGCTAAGAGAGTAGGGTGATTCCCAGAGAACTGGGTCGTTGATCCGAATATCACCCTCCCCGCCGGAGCCGCTTGCCGTCTCGATCGCAACATTTTGATTCTGCAACATCCCTGCAAGCGTCCCGCCGGTGATGTCGTCCCCTTCCTGGTTGCCGACTGTAAAATCGGCCGGATCGAACAGCAACAACCCGCCTCGTGTGTTGACATTGCCTGAAATGCGGATGGAACGAATGCCGCTGATTTCGGCGACTCCCTGTGTTCCGGTATCGATCGATCCGGCAAAGTCCATTTCTTTGCTCGCCACCAACCGCACTTCGCCGCCCGTACCACCTTCCTGCGCGCCGATACGGCTCGTTTCGTCGATCTCGATGTTCGACCCCGTTACGTGAATGAGCGCGTGCCCGTTCTTTGAAGAAGCTTCCAATTTCCCATGGTGCCGGACATCACCGTCCTCGGCCTTCAATAATATTCGCCCGTCGCGCTCTTCGACGCCGGTTGCCCTCACGATCCCGCCATTGTTGATCGCAAGCGCGTATTCATTTCCGCCGGCAGCCTGCAATTCCGCAACAACCGCTTCCACCAATCCGCGCTGCTCGATGCGTCCACCCGTCACGGAGTGCCTGATCGAAATCCGTTCCTCGCCATCCGCTCGAAGAAGAACATCGTTTCCCGCGGCGAATCCGGCCGTCCCAACCGGGGCACGGACCTCTCCTTCATTCCAAATCTCGCGGGCAATCAGAAAGACATCCCCGTCAAATGCTTCAATTCGTCCGAATGAAACGACCGCAGCGCCCGAGTCCCCGACAAACTCGAGATTGCCGCCATTGAGAAAGTCCGCATCCGTAACGTCAAGGGTGCTCGCTATGAACCCCGCGGCATCGATCCTGCCGTTCGGTCCGATCAGGATGCCGTTTGGATTGAGCAGGATGATGCGTCCTTCGCCCGTTAACTTTCCATGAATCTCACTGCTCAAATGACCGGTTACGCGGTTGAGCACGGCGCTGTCACTTCCAGCGTGGATGAACTCGGCAAGACGTCCGCTCCCGATTGAAAACGCTTCCCAATCGATTACGGCTTTCGGGGAATTCTGGATGACCGTGAGGGTGTCGTCACCTCTGACAAACTCAACATCTCCGTGTCGCACCGACTCGCCGACCGGCAAAGCCGCCAAACAGAAATCGACCGCACTCAGACTCAGAAAGAAACAGATGATACGCATCGCGCGGTTCTGTGTCATTTCGTATTTCAGGGGTCCGATCATTTCATTTCCTTTCGGTGATTCAGCATCGCCGCTTCGCCTCCGGTTTCGGTGCTGGGGCATTCAAACTTCGTCCTTCGAAATTTGAGGTCCCGGCTGAGGAGTCGGCCTGAGGATGGGAATGCACAAAAAGGAATTTTACCTAAGTCCTTGCCGGTGAAAAGGGAAAAGTGTGCGTTCGTTCGCGGCCGTCTGAATTGCGGGGATTGGTCCCGGGCTGGAGGAGGTGGTAGCGCAAAGGCGGCGACTGGTGGGCAATCACTGCAAGCCGGGATTGTTGCCGCAGCCCCCTCTGAAGCCGTCGATCTCTTTGCCATTCGAAACCCATCCCGCGGCGCGGGCGGAGCCGCGCCCTCCATGAAATCTTGTTCGTTTCGGGCAAGATTTCAGAAATAAGGGATTTTTCTCTCCCGGAGACAGCGAGAAAGGCAGATGGGCAACCGGAGATGAACAGGCGTGAACCCGGATAAGCCACCTTTTTACTTATCACTTTTGACTTTTTACTTCCAAAGACCTCCGTGCCTTGGTGGCTTTGTGAGAGCATCTTGACTCGTGGGAATGGCATTCGGTTGAGAAATCCTTGACCCCGAATCACGCAAAAGGCCCGCAATTATGGCGGGCAGGATGCCCGCTCTCCCAGGGGGGCGGGTCCGGCGGTTCGGCGGCTCCCGGCCACTGCCGACGCCTTCGGCGTTGACGCGTTACGGGGGATGTGATCCGTTAAACGGTTTTACAGAGCGTTATGATCAATCTCAGAGACATTAAACTCGCGTACGGAGAGCGCGTCCTTTTCAACGACATTTCCGTCACGATCGGTCAGCACGACCGCATCGGTCTGGTGGGGGTCAACGGCGCGGGCAAGTCCACCTTTTTCAAGCTCCTGCTCGGCGAAGCGGAGATCGACTCGGGGCAGGTGGAGAAACCGAGTTTCGTGACGCTGGGTTACCTGCCCCAGGACGGCATTTCCTCGAAGGGAAAAACGCTGTATTCCGAGGCGGAAACCGCTTTTGCCGACACCCTGACCCTGCAGAAGAAAATCGACGCCGCCACCGAGCGAATGTACGAGTTGGATCCGACGGAGGAGGAGTATTACGAATTGATCGACTCCATCGGGGAATGGGAACACCAACTGGACGACCACGAGCCGGAAAAAATGAAATCGCGGATCGAGCGGGTGCTGCACGGTCTGGGGTTTTCCGACACTGACCTGAACCGCGACACCGGGGAGTTTTCCGGGGGCTGGCAAATGCGGATCGCGCTTGGCAAGCTGCTCCTCCAGACCCCGTCGCTGCTGCTCCTCGACGAGCCGACCAACCACCTCGACATCCTTTCCCAGCACTGGCTGGAAGGTTACCTGAAAAACTACAGGGGAGCGCTCATGGTGATTTCCCACGACCGCGCTTTCCTCAACTCCGTGACCAACCGGACGTTCGAACTCAAACTCGGCAACCTGAACACCTATTCCGGAAACTACGATTTCTACGAGAAGGACAGCGAGGAACGCATTGCCACCCAACGCCGGAAGGCCGCCGAGCAGAAAAAGGAAATCGCCCGGCAAAAGGAATTCATCAACCGGTTCCGTTCGAATCAGAAAAAGGCCAGCATGGTGCAGAGCCGCATCAAGCAACTGGAGAAAAAGGAAATCATCGAGGTGGAACGCGACGAGAAGAAGATCTTTTTCCGCTTCCCGCCCCCGCCGCCGGCCAGCCAGAAGGTGGTGGAACTGACCGATATCCACAAGTCTTACGGCGACATCAAGGTGTTCGACGGACTCAGTTTGCGCATCGACAAAGGCGATCGCATCGCGGTGGTCGGAGTCAACGGCGCGGGGAAATCCACCCTGGCCAGAATCCTGGCCGGGATCGAACCGCTGGACTCCGGCGAGCGCGAATGCGGAGTGAACACGGTAATCGGATATTTCGCCCAGCAGCAGGCTGAGGAACTCGATGTCAGCAAAACGGTGCTGGAAGAAGTCGAAGGGGCCGCCGCCGACAATCCCGACGCCAATCCCCGCGGGGCCCTGGGCGCCCTGCTCTTCAGCGGCTCCGAGCAGAAAAAACCGGTCTCCGTCCTCTCAGGAGGCGAACGCAACCGGGTGGCCCTGGCCAAAATGCTGATGCGACCGGCCAATTGTGTCATTCTGGACGAACCGACCAATCACCTGGACATCCGCAGCAAATCGGTTTTGCAGGACGCCATCAAACTCTTCGACGGCACGGTGATCCTGGTCAGCCACGACCGCGATTTCCTCGACCCCGTAGTGACCAAAGTGCTGGAAGTCCGGCCCGACGGCAGCCGGATGCTGACCTGCAATGTCAGCGAATACATTGCCCGCATCGAGAAGGAAGCCGTCGGGGCGTAATGCCGGGCCCCGGCCGGCCGGCCTCACTGCATTCCTTCGCGCTGCAGTTCCCGCAGCAGACGCAGCACCGCCTGCTCCAGTTGAGGCAGCGCTTCATCGGGCGGAGCCACGTCGATATCATCGATCTGCCAATACTCCACCGAATCGTTCCACTCGGGAAACTGCTTGGCGATGTAACGCTCGTGTTCGGTGCGTTTCAGGGCGATAGACTTCGCCGCCCGCCGAAAATCCTCCTCCGAAAGCGCTATGCGGGTGGGCGCGGTCATGTGGAGGTCGATGCCTCGCGCGCCCAGGGCCTCCCGGGTGTGGGGCGAAAGATCGGCCTGAGCCAGATGAACCGCCACTCCGCGTGAAAAAGCCCGCCAGGGCAATTCGGCTTCGATCGCATTGTGATTGAAAAGGGCCTCTGCAAAGCGGCTGCGGTAATAATTTCCCGTGCAGATAAAAAGGACTTCCTTCGTTCCCTCCAACAACTCGGGAGCAGACCCGTTTTCCGCGGATTCGATTCCCCGCATGGAACGCCAGCGCTGGCGGAGGTTTTGAAACGCTTGTATCAATGCTTCCATGGGCGTCTGTTTTAAGGCCTAAAAGCGATACTTCAGCCCCAGTTCGAGCAGGTGAAGATTGGTGCCGGAAAACTTGAGGTCCTCGCGCTGATTCTTCTCCCAGAAGTCATGCACCGACCACTCCACGTCCTGGGTGGCGAAATAACGGTACCCCACGGTGAGATCAAAATTCGGATTCAGGCTGTAAACGATACCCAGCATCATCTGGAAGGCCAGGACCAGATCTCCGTCGGTGGTCGTTTCGTTACGGTTGAACGAGCGATGACGCTGAAAGTCGCTCAGGCGCAAATAGGAAAACCCGACGCCGGCCCCGGCATAAGGACGCCACCGCCGATCGGTGGGAAAGGAATAGACTCCGTTGAACATCAGGGCAAGATCCTCAACCTTGCCCCGGGCGCTCTGTTCGAACAACACCGGCATCCGCCGGGTGGGCGGGGGGCCGAAGTGAAGGTGGCCGTCAATGTTGGACCGGCGGTACGCCCCCTCCAGCTCAAAGCGCCAACGGCTGTACTCATAACCAAACGCAAGCGCGATCCCATGATGGTTCCCCACCTGAATCTCCCGGTTGCGTCCGCGGGCATAATCGGTGGCCCGTCCGACTCCGCCCGTCAGGGACACATAGGGATCCGCTTCGTAAAGGAACATCGGGGTGGCAATCAGAGCCGACAGGCCGGATGGCGTCAAAATGGCTCCCAGAGCGAAAAACAGGAAAAGCTTCTTCATAAAAGTTCACCGCATTGTTCAGCATAAGGGGGAAAAATCAAAGGCAAAGTCTGAGAGATTCAACCTCGCCTCCGCGACTTGTCATTTGGCCTTTGAAGGCCGTACGAAAAGGCATTTCGGATCGAAAACCTGAAATTTGAGTTTCTTCGCCAAGAAATACGGAACCTGGCTCGCACTGGAAAAGTCCGCGGACCCGTTCCGGGAGAAGCCGCGTCACCCATAAATCGGCCGGGGAATCAACTTCCACCAATCGCAATTTGCTTGAAACGCGATCCCCGGTTTGTGCATCCTGAATCCACTGATCAACCTTTCTCTCGAACTGCGATCACAGGAGCCCCGCCCTGCCGAACCGTTTCGGCGGCAGAACGATTTTTCCTTACATCACACTATTTTACTGAAGTCGGATCAATCCAATGGCCAACCCAAGCCCACCGTTATCCTCCACCCTGATTAAAATAGCCTTGGCGGCCGGCGTGGTGGGCATGGGTGCCCTGATTACCTGGCTGCCGTCATGGGGGGCTCAGGACAAGCCTGACGGCCGCAGCATCGTGGAGGTCTGGGGCTGGAATATCGCGGCGGAGTCTCTCGACCTGCTGGTGCCGGAGTTCGAGCGCGAAAACCCGGGAATCGACGTGCGCGTGGTGCGCAGCGGGGCCAACCTCCAATCCCGCTTCCTGCTCGGAATGGCCGCGGGCGTAGGCGCTCCGGACGTCGGGCAGATGCAGGAACGGGAGGCGCCGAAGTTCACTCCGAGCGGACGCCTCATGGATCTGACCGACCTGGCCTCGGCCCACGCCGATGATTTTGCCGAGGCCTTTTGGAAAAGCTGCCTCTATGAAGGGCGTGTCTATGCACTCCCGTGGGATATGGGACCCTGTGCGGTGTTCTACAAACGCTGGATTTTCGAACAGTACGGAGTGGACCCGGAATCGATCGAGACCTGGGATGATTTTATCGAAGTCGGCCTGCACATTCGGGAGGCCTCCAACGGTCGCACCGCCATGATGCCACTGGCGCTGAGCGGCCTGCCCGATTTTTTCCAGATCCTCATGCAACAGAACGGCGGGGGCATTTTCAACCAGGAGGGCGAGATCATCCTGTACTCCCGCGAAAACGTCGAAGCCCTGGAACTCGTACGGAAGTTGGTCGACTCCGGGATCACTACCTCGCTTATCGGTCCCGAGTTGTTGGCTTCGTTCGACGGCGACAGCGTGGCCTCCTACCCGAACGCGGTCTGGTTCATGAACCAGATCAAGGATAATTTTCCGCCGCAACGGGAGGGCGAATGGGGCGTTTTCCGGCTGCCGGCCTTCACCCCGGGGGGTCTGCGCACCAGCAATCTGGGGGGCTCGGTTCTGCTGATTCCCGAACAGAGCGAAGTCGGCCTGGAGGCCTGGCGCTTTATCGAATTCGCCAATGCCACCGTGGAAGGACAAGTCACTCAGTACCGGGAACGCGGGCTGTTTCCGGCCTACCTTCCGGCGCTGGAGCACCCCTACTTCGACGAACCCGACCCCTTCTTCGCGGGCCAACAGGTCCACCGGCTTTTTGCCACCGACCTGGAGCATATTCCTCCCATGAACCGAACCCGCGACTGGAACGAAGCGGAGCGCATGCTGCAACAAACCCTCAGCGGCTGGCTCACCCGCCGGCTGGATAACGAAACCTACCTGAGAAACCTGGCCGACGCCTTGAGCCGGAAGATCAATCGTCCGATCGCCCCGGCCACGGAGCACACCGCCGACCGCTCATGAACAGCCCGCAATCCTCCGCCGGCCCGGCACAAGCTCCCTTCGGAATGGCCACCCGTTTTCGCCGCCTGGGAGTGCGCATGTGGTATTACCGGTATTTCTACCTTTTCATCTCCCCCTTCTTTATCATCTTCGCCGTATTCGGGCTCTACCCTCTCCTTTTCTCCCTCTACCTGTCTTTTCTCAGTTGGGACGGATTGACCGAGCCCGTCTGGGTGGGCCTGGAGAATTTCAGGGCGCTTTTCCAGGACCGGCTTTTCTTTATCTCCCTGTGGAACACGCTCATCCTCGGCCTGCTCTACGTGCCGCCGATGCTGGTGCTGGCATTCATCTTCGCCCTGCTGCTCAACCAGCCCTGGCTCAAGCTGCGGGCGGTCTGGCGGGCCACCGTATTTGTGCCGGTCATCACTCCGGCCGTAGTGGTGGCCATCGTCTTCGGCCTGATGTTCGGAACCGAATTCGGCATCTTCAATCAGATCATCAAATCCGTGGGCGGTTGGTTCGGCCTGAGTCCTTCGGGCGTTCCCTGGCTGGAAAGCGAGCGCTGGTCCAAGCCGTCGCTCGCCATCCTGCTGGTGTGGCGCTGGACCGGCTACAACATGGTCATCATGCTCGCCGGGCTCCAGGGCATCGATCGCTCGCTCTACGAAGCGGCGCGGATCGACGGGGCCAGCCGTTTGCAGCAACTGCTTCATGTCACCATCCCGCACATGCGGCCGACCTTCGTCTTTGTCACCATCATGTCGCTGATCGGCACGGTGTACCTGTTTGACGAGGTGTTCGTCATGACTCAGGGCGGCCCCGGCATTTCCTCGACCACCTTCGGCCTTTTTCTCTTCGATGAAGCCTTCGGCAACTTCCGCTTTGGTTATGCTTCCGCCGCGGCCTACGTGGTGGCGTTCGTCGTATTTATCCTGACCCTCCTCATCTTTCGGACCAACCGCTCGCATAACGAATGAAATCCGCGACCAAGACCCGGCCCGGCGGCATGAGCCTGGGCGACAACGCGGCGAAGCGGGAAAAACTGTTTCTCTACCTGATGCTGGGTCTGTCGGCGCTGGCCTTCCTGGTGCCCATGTACTGGCTGGTCAGCTCCGCCCTCAAGACCCAGGCCGAGATCTTCACCTCCACGCCCAGTTTTTTCCCCTGGCCCCCTCGTTTCGAGAACCTGATCGCCGTATTCGATCAGACCCCCCTGCCCCGGGCGTTTTTTAATACGACCCTGATCGCCGTCGTTCACGTTTGTCTCACCTTGTTTCTCTGCTCGCTGGCGGGTATGGCTTTCGCCCGTTATCCGCAGGCCCCCGGGCACCGCTGGCTTTTCGCCTTCGTGCTCGGCACCATGCTGATTCCGCAGGCCGTGACCATGATTCCGGTGTTCGTGGTCCTGACCAACCTGAACCTCATCAACACCTACTGGGCGATGATCCTCCCCGGTTCCGCCAACGCCTTCGGCATCTTTTGGATGCGGCAATACATCGCCAACAACGTGCCGGGAGACCTCTACGACGCCGCCGCCATCGACGGCGCCAGCGAATTCGACACCTACTGGCGCGTCATTATCCCCATCGCCCGTCCGGCCATGGGCGCGTTGGGCGTGCTGGCCCTGATCAACGTCTGGAACAACCTGATGTGGGCGTTCATCGTCCTGCGAACGGAAAACATGACCACCATGCCGCTGCTGATTTACCTGCTGCAGGGCGAAGAACGCACTCCCTACGGGCTCATAATGGCGGCCGGTCTGGTCGCCACCCTGCCACTGATCATCGCCTTCCTGCTCTTCCAGCGCAACTTTATCAGCGGTCTTACCGCCGGCGCGGTCAAATCCTGACGCCGTGACTGCCGACGGATCGACAGACCCCTTCGAACTGCCGCTGCCGGTGCAACGCGCGGACATCGACGGCCTGGGCCACGTCAACAACACGGTCTACCTGCGCTGGGTACAGGACGTCGCCGTCGCCCATTGGGAGTTCCTCGCCCCAAAGGAGGCGCAGGATGAAATCGTCTGGGTCGTGCTGCGGCACGAAATCGATTATAAACACCCCGCTCGCGCGGAGGACGGCATCGTGGCGCGAACCTGGGTCGGGCGGGCCTCGGGCCTGAGTTTCGAACGCCACACCGAAATCCTGCGCGAAAGCGACCGCCGCCTGCTGGCGCGCGCCCGCACCCTCTGGTGCCCGGTGGATCCCCGCACCGGTCGCCCCCGCCGCGTCCCGGAGAAGCTCCGGCGCCTGTTTTCCACCGCCTAGCAGCCTGGCAGCCCGGCGGAGCCGGCACCCAAAAGGGATACCCCTGGAGGGCAACGCTCCGTCGTTGCCGCCCCGACATCCATCGGCAACGACGGAGCGTTGCCCTCCAGAAGATTCGGCACGATTCGAGAGGTCCGGTTATAACCGGTATCAGCAAGATCGATTCTTGGCCCGACGAGAATTCGGCGAATCGACAGCGCCACACCTTTCCGCTCTAATCGCTTCCATTGTCCCATGAAAAAGTTCAAATGTTTCCTGCTCGCCATGACCCTCGCAAACTCCGCTCTGGCCGTTGAGTACTTCCCGCCGGACCAGGTTCGTCTCGATCCGGGACCGTTCACGGCGGCCGTCAATTCAAACGCCGAATACCTGCTCGCCCACGACCCGGACCGCTTCCTGGCGCCGTTCCGGCGCGAGGCCGGCCTCGAACCGAGGGGCGAATCGTACGGCAACTGGGAGAACACCGGGCTCGACGGGCATACCCTCGGTCATTACCTCTCGGCCCTGGCCTACATGCACGCGCTCACCGGGGAACCGGAATTTCGCGATCGTCTCGATTACATCGTGAGCGAACTGGTCGAATGCCAGGAGGCTTACGGCGACGGCTATATCGGCGGCGTACCCGGAAGCAAGCAACTCTGGGAAGAAGTCGCCCGGGGTGAGATTCGCGCCGGCGCATTCAGCCTCAACGACCGGTGGGTCCCCTGGTACAACATCCACAAGACCTACGCCGGCCTGCGGGACGCCTGGTTGGTCGCGGGCAACGAGCAGGCGCGCGATGCGCTGATCGCGTTCGCCGATTGGTGTGAAACTTTGGTGGCCGATCTCTCGGACGAACAACTGCAGGACATGCTCCGCTCCGAACACGGCGGCATGAACGAGGTGCTGGCCGATGTCGCCGCCATCACCGGCGACCGGCGCTACCTCGAACTGGCCCGGCGCTTCTCCCATCGGGCAATCCTCGATCCGCTCGCCCGGGGCGAGGACCGGATGACCGGAATGCACGCCAACACTCAAATCCCCAAGGTTATCGGGTTCGCCCGCATCGCCGGGCTCGCCAACGACGAGGCGCACGCCTCCGCCGCCCGTTTCTTCTGGGACACGGTGATCGATCGTCGCAGCGTCGCCTTCGGCGGCAACAGCGTGGCCGAGCACTTCAACCGCCCCGACGATTTTCGCGGCATGCTTGAACACCGCGAAGGTCCGGAAAGCTGCAACACCTACAACATGCTCCGTTTGGCCGAGCATCTTTTCGCCGCGAATCCGGATGCCGGATACGCCGACTACTACGAGCGGGCTCTCCACAACCACATTCTTTCCATAATTCACCCGGACGATCCCGGCTACGTTTATTTCACCCCCATCCGCCCGGCCCATTACCGCGTTTATTCAGTGCCGGAGAGGCACTTTTGGTGCTGCGTCGGCTCCGGCATGGAAAATCCCGGACGTTACGGCCAGTTTATCTATGCCCATGACAACGACGGGCTGTGGGTCAATCTTTACACCGCCTCCACCCTGGATTGGCAGGAACGGGGCGTCACGGTGACCCAGCACACCGCATTTCCCGACGAATCGCGGGTCCGGTTGACTTTTTCCCTGAACGAACCCCGGCATTTCGCCCTGCGCCTTCGCCATCCCGGCTGGGTCGAAGACGGGTTCCTAATCAGAATTAACGGCGCGGTATTCGAAGGAGAGTCGGAACCCTCGAGCTACGTCACCGTGCGCCGGACCTGGCGCGAAGGCGACGAAGTCGTCGTCGACCTGCCCATGACCACCCGCCTCGAACCATTGCCCGACGGCTCCGAGTGGCATGCCATCCTGCACGGGCCCATCCTGCTGGCCGCGGAGTCGGGACGCGACGACCTGGTCGGGTTGCGGGCCGACGATTCCCGCTGGTCGCACATTGCCCACGGTCCTCTTCGTCCCTTGAACGAAGCACCCGCCCTGGTGGCCAACGACCTGGGTGAAATCATCAACGCCATCAATCCGGTCGACGACCGGCCGCTGACCTTCACCATCGATGGCGCCATCGAACCCGCCGATTCTGCCGGAACGGTACTCAGTCCTTTCTTCAGGCTGCATGACACCCGCTACCAGATGTACTGGCAGGTTCTGGACCGGGAATCGCAACAGGCGATCCGGACTCACACGGCGGATTCCGAGCGTGAGGCTCTCGCCCTGGAAGCGATCACCCTCGGTCACGTTCGTCCCGGCGAACAGCAACCCGAAGTCGAACACAACTTCCAGGGGGAAGATACCGAAGCCGGCGAATGGAACGGACGCCGGTACCGTCACGGTCAGCGGTTCAGCTACCAAATTCCTCTCGCGGAAGACGTAACGGCCGCCGAACTGATCCTGACCTACTGGGGAGGTGACGACAGGACCTTCGATATTCGGGTCAACGACCGGCTCCTGGTCACCGAACGTCTCCGCGCCGAACGCCCCGGAGAATTCTTCGACGTGCGCCATGCCATTCCCGCGGGCGTTCTGGAGGAGGCCGCCGGCGCCGCACTCACCATTGAATTCGTGGCCCGTCCGGGCTCCCTGGCCGGGGGGCTATTCGATCTCCGCCTCGTTCGCGCCGAACCGAACGGGAACGACGAATAGAGCGGAAGCTGCCCGGCGGATGAGCAGGATCAAATAGCGCTTCGCAACCGAAACCAAGAGCCAAATCGACCGGCTATCATGCCTGGTCAACGATGCAACTATTTCGTGATTACCGAACATTCAACGTCCGGATCTTTTTGAGATTGACTTTACTCAGCATACAATGGATTTATCTAATTTAATTATTTGTTTGCCAAATATTTCCAAAATCCATTTTTTTATAATCGCGACCTCCCTATAAACCACTACTTCTGAGACTCCCCGATCAGCCGGTGCCAATTCGTAACCCAACATTCACTTCCTTTGATCCGGATTGCGCCGAATCTCGACGGAACGGTCTTGCGGACTCCTATCGGTTTTCGCGACAGGCCGAACCCCGTTTCCCTAATCTTTTTTCACACCACTAAATCAGAACCCGCAAACCTATGAACCTAAGACCGTCCCTGAAATTATTCAAAAAGGAGACCTGCTCCGGATTAATCGGATGCCTGTCTCTACTTTTTTTCGCCATTAGTCTGCCCGCCCAGCTCACCTGGGACGGCACCACCTTTCTAAACGAAGAGCAGACCTACGATGGTCTTGGAGCGGACGCCGATCGCGATCCCCTCACCCTCACCAGCGGCGATTTCAACATTGCCCGCGGGGCCGGCGAGGTTGGAATTCTCAATGTTGTCGGCGGAACCCTGACCCTTAATAACGAGGGCACTTGGGACTCGAAGGTGGCCTTCGCCGACGCGACCGGAGAACTCAACATTTCGGGCGGCGCCACGGTCAATCTGATTCTCTCCGGCACCAGCGAACAGCGTTTTCGGGTCTCACACAACGGGGGTTCGACCGGGACGATCAACCTGGACGGCGGCGATCTAAACGTATCCTTCGGTCACGACGATCAGACCCATGGCGACCGCGGCCTCTGGTTTGGCACTGGCGGCGGCGTGGCAATCGCCAATCTCAACAGCGGGACGTTCACCTACTCGGCGCCCGCGGCCACCCGCATCGGGACCGCCGGCACGGGTACGATCAATATTCTCGACGGGGCATTTGTCCAAACCGGCTCCGAGCAAGTCTCGATCGGCGGCAGCGGCAGGATCAATTTTATCAGCGGCGGCTCCGGATACGTTTCCATCCTCGGATGGGAGGAATCGGATTTCGAGGCCCTGGTCGAAAGCGGCCATATCACCCTGGACGGATCGTCGGCGGTGACTTCGGTATTCCTGTATTCGTTCGAGGGCGGACAGGGAATCTACTCGCTCGATCCCGATGCCTTCGAATTTTTGTCCGATCCAGAGGATCAAATCGTCTGGGCGGGCACGGACGTGACTTTCGCCGCGACGTTCTTCGGTCCGCAAGCCACCGACTTCCAGTGGGAGGTTTCCACCGACAATGGCGGAACCTGGACGCCGATCACCGGCGCCAATTCGCTCTCCTATTCAATCCAAGCTCCTGGCACGGAGCTGGACGGAAACCAGTACCGTGTGGCGGCAACACACGGGGAGCAAAGCATCGCCACCCAACCCGCCACCCTGCGTGTGGGTGATGCCGAGGTTCCGGAGTCTCGGGGAGTTGTTGCCTATTACCGGTTCGAAGAAGGCCCCGATGGAGGGGTGGTCACGGGAGCGATCGATTCGTCGGGCAACGGCAACCACATGAACGAGGTGCTGGGAAGTCCTCAATACACGACATTGAGGCCGACCGATCCCATCCCGTTTTCCGGTGAGGACAACCAGTATTCACTCGAGTTGTTCACCAACCAGGAACAGTACGCCGTCCAGGGCACGGACGGGGATGGCTTGAGTCAGGTAGTGTTCGACAGCATTACCCTGGAAGCCTGGGTGAATTTCAATGCGCTTCCCAACCACCAAACCATCATAGGACGGGATGACCGCGGACAGCAGCGCGCCGGAAACAATGCGCTTGTCTACTTGCAGAAGGCTCCCGCCGGTTTCCGGGTGGAGATCTGGGGCCGAAGCAACAACAATCTCACAGTCGACACCAATGTGGTGCCTGTCGCTGGAGAATGGTACCACGTGGCCGCGGTCGGGGATATCGACGCCGGAACGCTGACGTTTTATATCAACGGTGAGCCTGCCGGTTCGCGCAATGATTTCGACGGTGTCTTCATTCCTCCCACCACCGACACCCGGTGGAGCATCGGACGCGGTCAATGGGGAGGTGACGACTCCGTCGGACAATCCCATGGCGACTGGTTCAACGGCCGGATCGACGAAGTGCGGATCAGCAACGCCGCTTTGAGGCCCGAGGAATTCCTCAACTTTAATAACGCGGTTTTCCGTTTCACGGAGCAACCGACCAGTATCGCGGCCGCCGCCGGGCACGATGTCACCTTCACCGCGGTTGCGGCCGGCGGGGGCACGGAAGAAGTGACGTACCAGTGGCAGATCTCGGAAAACGATGGCGCTACCTGGACCGACATTGGCGGCGCCACGAATAATTCCTACACGGTCGAATCGGTCGCCCTCGATGATGACGGTAAGCAGTTTCAGGTGATTGCCACCCGAGGCGCGACCACCATCACCAGTGAGGTGGCGACCCTGTCTGTGTTTGGTTTCCCGGATCCGGTAGTCGTCCAGGGACTGACGGGCGGGCAACTCGCGTTGGAGGGCGATCCATTCACCTTCACTGTTGAGGCGACCAGTTCCGCGGGGGGTAATATCACCTACCAGTGGCAAAAAGATGGTGAGGATCTCGTTGGAGAGACGAACAACACGCTTCACTTCGAATCGCTCGCCCGGGATGACGACGGGACGTATTCCGTGGTCATTACGGACGATGCCGCAACATCGGAAGGGCTGGATCCGACGACCGTCACTCTCTCCACAATTCTCCCGGTCGCTCCGTACGTGCGAAGCGCGGTCAGTCTCAACTTTGTGGGCACAGGGAGCTCAAATTGGGGTTCATCTCCTGAGCTTGGGAAAATCTTCCCGCACGAAGCCGCAGGTGTTGTCCCGGTCCTGAACTGGAATAATTCGGCCGAGGTAACGGAGGTGAGCATCTCGCCAGCGCCCCTCGTATTGGTCAATGACACGGGGACTCCCACCCAAATGACGGCTACCTGGGACTCCGCGAACACCTGGTCGGCCCGGTCCGATGCCGGCGCCCCGCAGACCAAGGACGTCAACAGCCGTCTCTTCCACGGCTTCATCGAGCGCCGGGCCGAAGATGATGGAAATCCAACGACCATTACGATTGATAACATCCCCTACTCAACCTACGACGTTTACGTCTATCCAATGAGCGTGGAAGGCGACCAGGGGGCTTTCATTCGCAATGTCCGAATGGAGGACGGCAACGGTGAGCGCGAATTCTTCATGAGGAACGCGACCGGGAATCCGACGCCAAACCCGATTCCGTTTGTCCTATCGCATGCAACCACCCTGCAGGAAGCGATCGACAGTGAGCCGGCGACGTACTTCCGGTTCGCGGAATCCACGGGGTCGACCGTCACCATCCGGCATTTCGACAACAATGAACACGGATGGGGCTGGAACTCCGGCGGTATCGCCGCGATTTCCATTGTGGACACCACTGCATCTACGCCAGCCCGTCCGATCCTGACCTCCCGACCGTCGGGCGGCTTTGTTCCCTCCGGAACGTTGACCCTGTCGGCGGCCGCCGAGTCCGTTAACCCGGGGGGAAGCGTCTCCTATCAATGGCAAAAGGACGGGGCGAACCTCTCGAACGGCGGCCGGATCTCCGGCGCCACCGGGAGCACTCTGACGATCAGTGACGCGACCTCGGCCGACAACGGAATCTACACCGTGGTTGTGACCGATTCGTCGGATCTGCCCGCCAACAGCACAGCCAGGGCGAGCACCGAGGTTGTGGTGGTGGACAGCGCGCGACTCGCACTGATCAGCGCCGACATGACCTTCCGCGGGGGAGGACCGGATGACGGAGATTTCAACCGCAGCGAGGAAATGCATGGACATGCCATCCTGCGCACGGACGGTCCTATCACCGTCAATCCGGCCGCCGGCGACAGCAATCCCGATCAGATCGGCGAAGGAGAGACGATCTGGAACCGGGTTCCCTATGCGCACCAGGGGGGAGTCCACACCAATCTCGTGGATTCGGAAGGACTGCTCCTTTCCGGCCTGACGTTTACGGCGACCGGCGCCAACGGCATCGAGGATAACGCAACGAGTGGAGGAATCGATTCCCCCATCACCGATTGGTCGGGGCCGCTGCTTCGCGATTATATCTTCACCACCGATGACAACGTCATGACCTTGACGCTGGGCGGCTTGCAGGCCTTCGCCGGCCGGGAGGTAACCCTGGTGGTTTATGCCGTGGGCAAGGAAGCGATCGGTTGGGGGGACAGCCAGGATGACAACGCCACCGTTACGCTGGTCGCCGCCAACAGCCCGACCGGTGAAGCGCAGTCGGATGTCACGGTTATCGATCCGGGAACCGGATTCGAAGGGCGCGATCTGCGTTACAATAACGATGCGCATGTCACCTTCGACGCGGTGATCGGCGCCAACGGAACCTTGACCTGGACGGTCGGTCCAGTTCCGGGACAGCCTGGCTTAAACGCCTTCAACGGCTTCCAGGTCCTGATGACGGACGTGGGAGAAGCCCCGCCGCCTCCGGAAGGAATCGCGAACTGGTTGGACTCCTACTTCGGTCCGGACTGGGAAAGCAATCCCGACGCCGATCTGACCGCAGATCCTGATGCGGACGGGTTCAAGAATCTTGTGGAATACGCCCTCGGCACGGACCCAACCGTCGCGGGAGCCGCCCACGGGGCCATCAACCTGGGTCTTGACGGAGACTTCCTCACCCTGACCTTCAATCACATAGACGATCCCAACCTCGTCTATTACATCGAGGCCGCCAACAACCTGAACGAAGGCTGGAACGTGGTACACACCTTCCCCACCTTTAATGCCGTGGGTACCGCTACTTACACCGACAACGTGGCGATAGGGTCGAACCCCACCCGCTTCATTCGGCTGAGTGTTCGTTTGCTCGAATAAGGTCACGGACAACTGATTCCAAGAAAACCGCCGTCCCGGAATCGAAGGGACGGCGGTTTTTGCTTTCGGATCCGATCTTTACGGGATTTCGCCAAGGCCAATTTTACCGTCTCCTTAACCCTAAACCATTGACCCCGTCATTTCCCTGACCTAAAACAACGGGTTTTAGGATTACGCCATGACAGCATCTTCAGGTCATCAACCAGCTCATATCGCCATCATCATGGATGGAAACGGACGCTGGGCGCGACGCCGGGGCCTTCCCCGCATCGAGGGGCACCGCCGGGGCATCAACGCCGCCCGGGAGATCGTGCGCGCCGCCGGAGACACCGACTTGCGTTTCCTGACCCTGTTCGCCTTCTCGGTGGAAAACTGGCAGCGACCCGAATCGGAGGTGAACGCCTTGATGGAGCTCCTGTACCATTTCCTGGAGGAGGAGCGTCATTACCTGCTGGAAAACCGGGTGCGCCTACGCTGCATCGGACGAATCGACGAACTACCCGCCCCGGTGGCGAAGCGCACGCGGAGCCTGATTGACGAGACCGCGGGATTCACCGAGCGCACCCTGGTCATTGCTTTGAACTACGGCTCCAGAACCGAAGTTCTCGACGCGGTTCGCAGCTATTGCTCCGCGGTGATCAAAGGTGTCGAAGATCCCGATCAATGCGATTGGGAGCGTTTCTCAAATCACTTGTACACCAGTCACGACATTCCCGATCCCGACCTCATAATCCGCACCTCCGGAGAGTGCCGGCTCAGCAACTTTCTCCTGCTCCAGTCCGCCTATTCGGAAATCTACCTTTCCCCGGTCCTTTGGCCCGACTTTGACCGGGAGGAGTTCCAGAAAGCGATCGAGTGTTACAAGAGCCGGGAACGCCGCTTCGGAAAAACCGGAGAACAGGTCAGCGCGCCTCTTCCGGCAACCGCCCAAATATTGTGATTCGCCGCACGGTCAGCACGGTCACACTCTGGGGTGCCCTCGGAGCGATTCTCTATTTCTTCGGCGCCGCCGCCGGCATCTGGCTCGTCGCCGCGCTGGCGGTAGCCAGCCAATACGAGTTTTACCGTCTGGCTGGAACCGCCGACCGCCCGGTTCGCTGCGCCGGATTGATCGCCGGCGCGTTACTGCTGGTGGCCCCCTTTTACGCCGCTCTGGGGGATTGGGACCCTGTCACTACCGGCCTCTCGCTCTTCGCGCTGGGACTCATCGGCCTCGCCCTGGTCGCGTTGGCCTCCCCGTTGGAATCCCGGATCGATTCTCTGTCCTCCGGCGTGCTCGGCTTCGCCCTCGTCGCGTTTCCTCTTCATTTCTTCAGCCAGATCCTGCTCTTGGTCGAAGGCGGCGCCCAAGGCCTTATCCTCGCCCTCTGGGTGGTGGTGACCGTGAAATTTACCGATATCGGCGCTTACCTCGCGGGTTCATTCCTCGGGCGTCATAAAATGGCTCCCTCCCTCAGCCCCGGAAAGACCTGGGAAGGGGTGGCGGGAGGACTGCTCGCTTCCGTTCTGATGGCCGCCGTATTCGCCGCGGTTTTCCGCCAGGCGCTGCCGGAAGCCATGCACCCGCTGGCCGCCGCCGGACTGGCCCTGCCCATCGCCGCCGCGTCCATCCCCTCCGATTTGCTGGAATCCCTTTTCAAACGCGCGGCCGGCGCCAAGGATTCCGGCCGGACCATTCCCGGGATCGGGGGCGCCTACGACCTTTCCGACAGTTTGGTGTTGAGCGCCCCGATGGCCTTTATCCTGCTCAAACTCTTCATCACGGGTTGAACCCGGCGCGCCCGCACCCGATGTCCGAAAAAAAGAAAGTTGTCCTGCTGGGCGCCACCGGCTCAATCGGAAGCAATACGTTGGAAGTTCTGCGGGAACTTTCGGCAACCCTGGAACTGTACGGTATCGCCGGGAATACCCGGGAACGCGAACTCGGCGCCATCGCCCGCGAATTCTCCGTTCCCAGGGCGGTCCTGGCCGACGAAACGGCCTGGAGCCGCGCCAAAAAGGACGGCGCCTTTCCCCCGGACACCGAGGCGTCGTGCGGCGAGGACGCCCTGATCGACCTCGTCACCGACAAGCGAGCCGACATCATTTTGGTGGCCAGTTCGGGCACCTCGGCCTTACGTCCGACTCTGGCGGCCATTGAAGCCGGCAAACCGATCGCTTTGGCCAACAAGGAACTCCTGGTGCTGGCCGGAAAATTCATCACCGTAGCGGCGAAACGAAAAAAGGTGCCCCTGCTGCCGGTCGACAGCGAACACAACGCGCTTTTCCAGTGCCTCGAAGGCCGGCGTTCCACCGAGGTGACCCGCCTGGTCCTGACCGCATCCGGAGGCGCTTTCCTGGACCGTCCCCTGAGCGAGCTGGACCGCGTGACCCCGGCAGATGCCCTGGCGCACCCGAATTGGTCCATGGGACCCAAGATCACCGTGGACAGCGCCACCATGGCGAACAAGGGGTTGGAAATGATCGAGGCCCACTGGTTGTTTTCGATGCCCTCCGACCGCATCGAGGTGGTCCTGCATCGCCAGAGCGTGATCCACTCGCTGGTGGAACTGGTGGACGGTTCCATCCTCGCCCAGTTGTCCCCGCCCAGCATGACCTTCGCCATTCACCACGCCCTCACCTACCCGCGGCGCACCCCCACCACCCGGCCGACCTTGAATTTCGCCCAATCCCATCGGCTCGATCTCGAGCCCGTGCCCCTCGATCGTTTTCCCTGCCTCCGTCTGGCCCGCCAGGCACTGGAGGCGGCCGGAGTCGCGCCGGCGATCTTTAATACCGCCAACCAAACGGCAGTCGAAGCCTTTCTCGAGGGACGGCTCGATTTCCTGGAAATCCCCCGCTTGATTGAAAAAACCCTCGATCGGTTCGATAATTTTGAACCAAGAGGCCTGCAGGACGTTCTCAACCTGGAACAACTGGTTCGGCAAGAGACGACTGAACGCATCGATAGGAAAACATGGAAGAAAACTTCTTAATCACACTGCTCTCCGGATTCTGGTCGATATTTCTGATCATTTTCTTCTTCGGAGCCTCCATCTTCGTACACGAACTCGGCCATTTTCTGGCCGCCCGCCGGCGCGGCCTCAAGGTGGAACGGTTCTCGATCGGTTTCGGACCCAAGATTTTCGGCTGGAACCGCGACGGCGTCGAATACCGGGTCTCCTGGCTGCCGCTGGGCGGTTATGTCGCCCTGCCGCAATTGGCTGACATGCAGGGGATCGAGGGCGAGAGCCAATCCGAAAAGCTTCCCCCGATCAGCTACTCGTCGAAGGTGATCGTTTCGGTAATGGGAGCGGTGTTCAATATCCTCTTCGCATTCGCCATGTCCCTGGTGCTCTGGGGGGTCGGATATCCGGCCGCAGTGGAACAGCAAACCACCACGATCGGGTTCGTCGCCCCCAGTCTGACGCTTCCCGGAGGGGAAGAATTCGAGTCGCCCGCCGCCCGGGCCGGCCTTCGTCCGGGTGATGTCGTTCGCGCCATCGACGGAAAGCAGGTGGATACCTTTACCGACATCCAACACGCCATCCTCATGGGTTCCGGTCGCGACGCCGAAGGCAATCCCCTGGTAATGCTGAGCGCCGAACGCGACGGCGAGATGACGGACTTCCGTCTCTACCCCATCCTGGTGGGCCGGGATCGCCTGCGAACCGTCGGCATCCAAGGCGCTCATCCGGTGATCGTGGAGGCTCTGACCGAAGGCTTTCCCGCCGAAGCCGCCGGGATACAGCGGGGCGACCGCATCGTTGCCATCGACGGTGCGGAAGTGTTCTCGCTCGGCCAAATCCAACAACACCTCCAAGCCATGGGCGAACAGGAGGTGATCCTGGCCATCGAAAGAAACGACCAGACCTTCGAGGTCGGAATCGCCCCCCGGGAGGCCGTGGTCACCCGCGACGGAGATACCCAGTTCATGCTGGGATTCCGTCGGCAGGAAACGCGCACCCTCGTCTACCGCAATCCGGTCGAGCAGGTGGACCAGGCGCGCAAACGGGTCTTCCAGATGCTCGGCAGCCTGGTCAATCCGCAGACCGATGTCGGTTTGCGCCACATGTCGGGTCCCGCCGGCATCGCCCGCATCATTCACTGGGCCGCGCAGGCCGATTTCCGGCTGGTGCTTTTTGTCATGGTCCTGATCAACGTCAATCTCGCCATCCTCAACCTGCTTCCCATTCCGGTGCTGGACGGCGGACATATCGTTTTCGCCACCATCGCGAAGCTGCGGGGGAAAAGCCTGCCGCCCAACTTCATCGCCACCACCCAGGGCGTCTTCATGATGCTTCTGCTCTTCCTTATGCTGTACGTCACCTTCTTCGATCTCGACCGATGGTGGCATGACAGTCGCGATGCCCGCGAATACCGGGAAAGCTACATCGAACCGGTACCGGCCGATCCGGATCCCTGATGGGAATCTTGGATTTTGGATTTATGGAAACCTATTGTCAATCGCGATTCCGCTGCCACCGCCGCCCGACGCGTGAAGTCATGGTCGGCGGGATTGGCGTAGGCGGAGACAATCCCATCCGCATCCAATCGATGACCACCAGTGACACTAAGGACATCGACGCCACCGTGGAGGAAGCGACCGCTCTGGCCGAAGCCGGGTGCGAGATCATCCGCGTCACCGCCCCCAACGTCACGGCAGCCAAATGCCTTAAAGAGATTTCCGCCCGCCTTAGGGCGCGAAAAATCTCCTCCCCCCTGGTGGCCGACATCCATTTCCTCCCCGCCGCCGCCATGGAAGCGGTAAAATACGTCGAAAAAGTCCGGGTCAATCCCGGCAATTACGCCGATCGAAAAAAGTTTGCGGTCAGAGAGTATTCGGAATCTCAATACAACGAGGAACTGGACCGGCTGTACGAAGCCTTTTCTCCCATCGTTCTGCGTTGCAGGGAACTCGGGCGCTCCATGCGCATCGGAACCAACCACGGTTCGTTGTCGGACAGGATCATGAACCGTTACGGCGACACCCCGCTGGGAATGGTGGAGTCGGCCTTGGAGTTCATCCGCATCTCGGAATCGCACGGTTTCCGGGACATCATCCTCTCCATGAAAGCCAGCAACCCCAAGATCATGATCCAGGCCTATCGGCTGCTGGTCAACCGCATGGAAAAGGAAGACATGCACTACCCCTTGCATCTCGGCGTAACCGAAGCCGGCGACGGTGAAGACGGCCGCATCAAAAGCGCCATTGGCATCGGCAGCCTGCTGACCGATGGACTGGGTGACACCATTCGCGTCTCCCTGACCGAGGACTCGGTGTACGAAATCCCGGTGGCCCGGGCCATCGCCACCAAAGCCATGAGTCTATGGGACGCCGCCCCGGCGGCACCGTCCAATCGAGTCGCCGATTCCCTCGACCCGTTCGAATTCAAAAAGAGGGCCGTCGCCCCCTTCACCCTTGGCAAAAACGTCCAGGTGGCCTCCGACCAGCCTCCCCGGGTGATCGCCCGTTTGCCCAGCTCGCCGGAATCGCTCGACGCCTTTCTTCAGGAAATTGAATCCGCCCGCGACGAACTCAAGGATACGCCGATCGAAGGCGTCGAATGCCCCGAACTCACCCGGGCCGCCCTGCCGACAATCGGCACGCTGCTGGAGAAGCTGGCCGGGAAGGTGGCTGCAATCGTGCTGCCCGTCTCCGAAGAGTTGACCCCCGCGGACATCGAACAACTGATTCGTCCGGACAACCTGGGCGTGGTCCTCCACCGCCGTTTCTCGGCTCAGGAAGCCGATCGCCTGCGCGAGTTCCTGCACCATTGCGAACATCGCGACTTACTGCTCGCCGCTGAAATCGCCCCAGCGGCGTTTTCCACCCTGGGAGACGTCCTGCGCGAATCTCCGGCCGGGAGACTGATATTCACACTGTCGAATCCGACCGAGGGTTGCCATGGGCCGGGGAGTTATCGGCACCTCGCGGAGTGCCTGCGCGCCCATGGATTGCACTCGCCGATCTGGATTCGCAACACGGAATCGTTGCGTACCGGTGACAGCACTACCTTCCTCGACCGCCTGATCGACGCCAGCATTCTCACCGGCAGCCTGCTCTGCGATGGTATCGGCGACCTGGTCAGCCTGGAAACCGAGGAAAATCTGGTCCGCGGCACCCGCCTGGCCTACAACGTCCTGCAAGGCGCCGGCAGCCGGATCACCAAAACCGAATTCGTCGCCTGCCCCAGCTGCGGCCGCACCCTCTTTAATCTGCAGGACACCACCCAGCGCATCCGCGCGAAAACCGGTCACCTCAAAGGGGTCAAGATCGCGGTGATGGGCTGCATCGTCAACGGCCCCGGCGAAATGGCCGACGCCGATTTCGGCTACGTGGGCGGCGCTCCCAAGCGGGTCAACCTCTACGTCGGCAAAGAATGCGTTCAATACCACGTCCCCGAAGAAGAAGCCGACCAGCGCCTGATCGAACTCATCAAAGCCCGCGGCAAATGGATCGATTCGTAAACCAGCACGGGAGCAAGATTTACACGCCCCGTCATCAAGTTTTCGGACTTTCTTAGGTAGCGTCGCCGCTTGCGGCGGCCCTCCAGGCACAGGCCCGCGCAAGCGCGGACGCCACACGATATTCACGGGTTTCCAAAATCTTAATCACCGCAAGAATAACAGGCTGTTTGACGGCAGCGCGTTTTCACGATAGAAATAATGCATGCCTATCTATTGTTTTGGAAAGTCGCTTTGGATATCCGTTCTGCTGCTCGCGACGGCTTCCGCGACCGGGGCTTCGGAAAGACTCCTGACCATTCTTGCCACCGACAACCAGGAAACGCAGATGATGGCCTTGGTTTTGACCACTCAGGCCCATAATCAGGGGGCGGAAGTAAACATCCTGCTGTGCGGCGAAGCCGGTTACCTCGCCACCGAAATTCAAGAATCTAAAACCTTCGCCCCCGCCGGACGAAGTCCTCGGGATTTGCTCCGAAATCTGCAGGCGAACGGAGTCAATGTTGCGGTTTGTGCGATTTTTCTTCCTCAACGTGAACTGGATGAAACCGCCTTGTGGGACGGCGTTACCGTGGCACGACCTCCCGAAGTGGCGGCGTTAATGATGCAAAAGGATGTGAAACTCCTTACCTTTTAAAGACTATGATCCCTGGAATACCATTTCGTGTCCTCCTTTTCGCGCTGCTCGCGGCGCCTCTTTTCGCAGAGGAGTTTGGCCTTACTCCGACTGAGACCTATGCCATTAAACAGGAACTCGGAGAAGAGGTTTTCTTTCTCGATGTTCGGGATCCGGTGGAAATTCAATTCACCGGATTTACCGACGCCGTGGATCTGAACATACCCTTTCTCCTGGTGGACCGGACGGGGTGGTCCGAAGATGGGAAGGCCTTTCCCATGCCACGGAACCCACGGTTTCTTGCAGAGGTGGAAGCCGCGCTACTCGATCGGGGACTCACCCGGGAAGCCAAGATCGTAACCCTATGCCGGTCCGGAAGTGCCCGTGGGGAACCCAGCGCAGCCTACCTGCGGGAAAACGGTTTCCCCAACGCCTATTTTGTGTTGCACGGCTTCCAGGGGGATGCCGTCTCCGAAGGAGAGAATGCCGGGTTTCGACGGAAAAACGGCTGGCAGAACAGTGGGTTGCCCTGGGGGAATGAGCTGAACCCGGATAAGATCTACCGCCCCGAGAGGAGGTGAATCCCATGGATGGCGCCAGGTTCAGAGCTCGATTCGACACCAATCGCTCTCGAACCATGTCGTTTTAGAGCGATAGCGATTGCCGAGGAAGCAAACGACCAGTTTTAGCTGTCACAACAAAGCGGAACGCTCTAAGTCGCGCAGAGATCCCAACCCTCACCACCCGCGGCCTTCCTTCGACGCCTTTTTCTTTAGCCCTACGTTTCCCGGTCGCTGATCTGTGCCATCCACCGGTGCGCCTGGCTGATGACCTCGCGACCGCTGGTCAGGCGGAGTTTTCGTTTGATGTGTTCCTTGTAGGAATCCACCGTTTTCGGGCTCACCTTAAGACCGGCGGCGATTTCCGCTCTGGCCTGCCCTCGGCCGATCAGTTCGAACACCTCCAGTTCCCGGTCACTCAAGTCACTGATCCCGGGCTGAACTGATTTTTTCCGTCCCAGGAACTTAAAGAATATATCCTCCCCAACGATGGAACTGACATGGAAGTTCCCCTTCAGAGCGGCCCGGATTCCGGTCAGCATCTTCTCCGCACTGTCGGTCTTGCTGATGTAGGCCAGCGCCCCCGCACGCAGCGCCCTCTCGGCGTATAGGGACTCGTCGTGCATGGAGAGGACCGCCACCAATACCCGGGAATTCTTCGAATGAAGGTTCTTGATGAACTCGATTCCATTGGGTCCCGGCAACGATATATCGACCAGCACCAAATCCGGATCGGCTTTGTCAACCAGCTTAAGCGCCGAACGGGCTTCGCCGGCTTCACCGCAGACGATTAGGTCCCTTTCCCGGTTGATGATCTCCTTGAGTCCCTGGCGAAGAATGCGATGGTCATCAAGCAGGAGAATTCGACGCTGCCGCCTGGCATCGCTCCTTTTTCCTGACGCGGCCTTCGCTGGATTTCCGGAAACAGCTCTCTCAGGGTTTCCGCACTGGTGGCGTGCGGATTCATCTTCCTTCCCATCCGCCCGGCGGGGCTTCCAACTGCCGCACCGGGGAAATCGATACCCCGGTTCCATGTAAGAAATAATAATACACGAAATCAGGAAAATCAATTCCTTTCGCCCGAAGGACGATTATTTCAAAATGAGCAGAAAAAGGGTGTTTTCGTGGTAGGAAGCGCAGCATTCCTGGTCAGGGACAGGGCTCGGAAGGTCGATCAGCCGGCGAAACGATGCCACCTTTTCCGAGGTTCCATCCGACCCTCCCAGGCGCCGGAGACCGGATATCACCGCCGCATTCTCGCCGATTTCGATCACCAGCGACTCGGTTTCCAAACCGGCGATCGGAATACGGACTTCAAAAGCGTGCCCGAGGTCGTCAACCCGCGCCGGAGGACATCCGGCCCAGCCGGAACATTCGTCCCTCAACAGGTCGTGATCATGATTCTTAACTTTCCCGGAACGGGCTTTAAAAGGATGCTTTCCCGAAAACATGAATTCGCGCTTGAGTTCCCAATCGATAATGTTCGGCTCGATGCTGAAACCAAACCGGTCGCGGGCGCCTTTCATTCCGAAATCACCTTTTCGCCGGTATTTGTGTCCTTTCGAGCGTATCACAAATCACCTATAGCAAGAGGCGGTCGATCAAACAATCGGGAGCCTTCCCGGAGAAGAGATAGGGAATGTTCCCATGCCGGGCCAATCGGTGCGCGGGTTTCCGCAAAGCGTGAATTATCACATTCCGTTGCGAGGGTAGTTCTCGACAGCGATCGTTACGGAAGTTAAACCCTTTCGGCATGATACCCATGATGCGATGGATGGTTGCGTTGGGCTGTGTGATCGGTTTCAGCGGGTTTCTGGCGGCGGAGGTATCGCCGGCGCAGGGGCGCAGCATCCGCGAGTTCGGGGTCTCTGCGGAAAATGAACCCGAAGAGAACGCGGCCCGGCTGCAGGCGGTCGCCTGTATCGACAAATACGAGCGACCGTTCAATCTAACGATCGAGCCGGACGATCTTTGGGCCGAATGAAGAAGTCGCTCCAAAACGCCGTGCGCAGGCTAAAGTCGACTCCTGTGGTTGTCGCGTTGGGTGTTCTGGGTGCACTCCTGATCCTGGTGTTGCCGGTCGTACTGGTGTCGATCCTGGCGCGGGCGGAAGCGGAGCGGGAATACCAGGCCAGGCTGGCCGAGTTGGAAGCC
>PXBO01000073.1 GCA_003566885.1 Opitutia bacterium
CGTTCTTTTGCGCCCCGGCGTAAATCAAGCCGTAACGGGCGGCGTCGATGGGACGGGAAAGAAAGTCCGAGGACACGTCGCAGACCAGCGGAACCCCGTTGGATTCGGGTTCTTTGGGCTGTTGGGTGCCGAAAATGGTGTTGTTGGAGGTGAAGTGCAGGTACACCGGGTTGTCCGATAGGCTGATCTCCTCGTCGCGGGGGACGCGATTAAAATTGCCCTCTTCGGAACTGAAAGCCACGTTCACGTCGCCGATCATTTTCGCTTCCTTGATCGCCTTCTTGGCCCAGGCGCCGGTGTTCAGGTAATCGGCGGTACGGCCCTCGAAAAGGAAATTCGTCGGCACCATCATGAATTGGGTGCTGGCGCCTCCTTGCAGGAACATCACCTCGAAGTCATCCCCCAACCCCAAAAGCCGGATCAGGCGCTCGCGGGCCTGGGCATCGATCTCGATGTATTCGGGCCCGCGGTGGCTCAACTCCATGAGGGAGGATCCGGTACCCCGGTAGTCCAGCAATTCCTCGCGGGCCTTTTGCAAAACCTCCAGGGGAAGGACCGCCGGGCCGGCGCTGAAATTGTGCGAACGGTGTGCTACAGATGCATCTGTGGTCATGCCTTCAGTCTAGAAAGCAACAATTCCCGGGGACAAGATTTATTCCCGGGAAGGGCTCGTCATCCCGGAGAAGGCCGGAGGAATAATGGGCTGAGGAAAGGGGCAAACTCTCAAAATCTCACAAACAGGGATCCAAGCGGCCAACGCCGGTCACTCCTCCTTCAGCTCGACGTTCCAGTAGGCGGCGTCGAGGAAGTGTTTCCAGGATTCGTAGGCCGGGTTCCCCATCACAACGGTGACAAACGGGCGCCACTTGGGGCGCTGCGGCTTTCGGATCAAACGCATGCCGGCCTCATGGGGCAGACGGTTGGCTTTGCGGATGTTGCAAGGGACACAGGAGCATACGATGTTTTCCCAGGTCGTCTTACCCCCGTAGTCGCGCGGGATCACGTGGTCGAGGTTCAGATCTCCCCGGTCAAACTTCTCGCCGCAGTACTGGCAACGGTTCTTGTCCCTTTCGAAAACGTTGTTCCGGGTGAACTTCACCTCCTTGCGGGGAATCCGGTCAAACGCGTTGAGCAGAATAATACGGGGCATTCTGATTCGCCGGTCCACCGTTTGCACGTAATCCCTCCGGTCCCGGGGAGGTTCCTGACTGGAAAAGTCCAGCCACTCCATCGAGTTGAACACCCGAAAGGAATCGTCATCGGTGTAAATCACCCGGGCGTGATCCTGAAACAGGAGACAGAAAGCTCTCCTGGCGGTCACGATATTGACCGCCTGCCAGCAGCGGTTGAGCACCAGCACATGCCGCATTGTCGCCGATTCTATCACGGTGGCAGAACCGTAAACGACAACCCGTTCGGTTGTCAACCGGGTGTTCCGAGTCGCCTCAGGTCAAATGCACGCGCCCCCGGCCCGCCTTCACTTCACCGATGATCCAGGCCGGACGACGGGCCCGCCGCGCCTTCCGCACCACATCCTCCGCCGCTTCCGGCGCCACCATCAACACCATTCCGATGCCCATATTAAACACCTCGTAGAGCTCATCGAAGGTCACGCCTCCCTGATCCGCCAGAATCTCGAAGACGGCCGGCTTCGGCCACGCGCCGGTCGCCACCACGGCATCGCATTTCTCGGGCAGAATCCGGGGAATGTTTCCGGTGAATCCGCCCCCGGTGATGTGGGCGGCGCCGAAGATTCCGTTTCCGGCGCGTCGATCGGATCGCGTGCCTTTATTGAACCGCTTCAAGAGTTGCTGCAGCAAGCCGGCATAATTCGCGTGGGGCTCCAGCAGGGCGTCCGCCACCGTCACTTCGCTTCCGGGCAGGCGGTCGTCCATGCGGAACCGGAGTTTGTTGAAGAATATCCGGGTGGCCAGGGAATAGCCGTTGGTGTGCAGACCGCTGGAGCCGAGTCCAACCAGTTTGTCTCCGGGACGAATCGCCGCGCCGGAGAGGATCTTCGGTTTCTCCACCACTCCGACCACCGAGCCGACCAGATCGTACTCACCCGCCTTGTAAAATCCCGGCATCTGGGCGGTTTCTCCGCCAATCAAGGCACAACCGGCTTCCCGGCAGGCCTTGGCCATCCCGGCCAGCAAACGCTGAAACACCCCGGGCTCCAGTTTCCCCATGCCGACATAATCCAGGAAAAACAGGGGTTCCGCTCCCAGGACGGCGACATCGTTGACGCAGTGGTTGACGATATCCTGCCCCACTCCTTCGTGCCGGCCGCTGGAGAAAGCCAGTTTCAACTTGGTGCCCACCCCGTCCACGCTGCTCACCAGGACCGGGCGCTTGTATCCCGACTTCGACAAATCGAAGAGTCCGCCAAAACCGCCCGCCTTGCCCAGGACCTCCGGCCGGCTGGCCCGCGCCAACTGGTCCTTGAGCCCTCCCTTGATGCTGTCCGCCAGATCGATATCGACCCCGGCTTGCGCATACGCTTTTTTCGATTTCGTGGATTTTTCCGCTGTGTCTTTGGGCATATCAAACGAAACATTGTTCACTTGCGTACCGGCAAGTAAATTCCAATCTCCACCCGACCGGCCGGAAAGCGATTACGGCGGCCCCCCGGTGAGCAGTTCCATCGACAGAACATCCCCGGGATAGGCCGTGGTGACCGGAGCCACCGCCCAGGGAGCACCCTGGGACGATGGCAGCAATCCCGTGTCCAGGAACCGCTGAGCCACCCCTCTGATATCATTGACCGCCGTGTACCTCTCGCCCTCGCCACCAAAAAACGTGCAGAATGCCGGGTCGATTTCACCGATGCCTCCCGAAGAGACAAACGCCAGGTTGTAAAGCCGAACGAACGGCCGGCAGTCCTCCAACAAGGTGGCCGGCCGATCGAATTTGCCCCGGAGGTAATTCTGAAAAAACCGGTAGTTGAGCGGCAGGACGTAATCCTTGGGCAAGGGAATGCGTTCCCGCCGGCCGTCCTTCCATTCAATCGTATAACAATCGTAGATGAAATATCGAATGACAGCCTCCTCACACCAGATGATTTCTTCGTGGTACTTTTCCCCCTCCCGACAGGCATGGGTAATCGCCAGATCGAGCTTCACACCTGAAGGCGTGTCAGCGCTGACAAAAAAGACATCCGCTGTTTCGATGGGATTGGCCCGATAAACTTCGGCCCTGACCGATGCGATCGAACTCCAGGAAAAGACATCGCGGTCCCCCGCCCAAAGCAGGGTGTTATGCACGTGGTGGGCCATGGCATTGCCCATGCAGGAATCCAGCACCGGCTGCTCGCCCACCCTGATGCGGCCCGCCCAATTGTTGCGCCTGAAATAGGCGGATGAACGGGCGGCAAAACCCCGGTACCCCACCCGCAGCAACCGGCCGAAATCCCCGGCCAGAATACGGCGTTTAAGCGCCAGCCGGGCGGGCTCGACCACGAAGTTGAATCCCACCTGGGTGCGTTTCGCCTGCTTCAGGTCGGTTTCGATCATCCGCTCCAACTCGCTTTCCACCAATGTCGGCGGCTTTTCGAGATAAACGGGGATTCCGCGTTTCACGCATTCCGCATGCATCACGGCGTGAAACTGGATCGGAGTGGGAATCACCACCATATCCAGTCGTTCTCCGCAGGCGTCCAGCATGGCGATGTAGTCGGTGAATACCCGCACCCCGCGCTCGGCGAACTTCCAACGCCGCATCACCTCCGAAAACGACGACAGATGCGGGTCGCAGGAACAGATCAGACGAGACGCTCCCTCCTTTTCCAGTTGCAACGAGGCGCGATGGTGGGCGGCGGCAAACCCCCCCATCCCGATTATACCCATGCAAATCCGTTCACCGTCTGTCTCTATCACAGTAACAGCCAACGGCAGATGCCCAAAGCGGACAAACCGTAATTTGTGAATATTATTGTGTAGATCCCGCTTCGTCACCGGCCGGATCAGGCCGCTCCTTCACGCGCAAACGATAGCCATCGGTTCCGATCACAATGATCGGCTCGTCCTTACCGATAAACCCACCCTCGGAAGAAGCCTCCACAATCTCTCCTCCGACTTCCACTCGACCCGCCGGCCGAAGATCGCTGACGGCCCGTCCGATTTCTCCCACCCGCTTCTCCAACCCGGATCGATGGTCAGGGTCGATGACGGTATCGCTATTTTCCCGGAAATTCTCCGCAAGCATCCCGTCCGGGAGCCATCTAAGAATAAGGTGCAGCGCAAGCACCAGCGGCCAGAACAGGGGAAAGAGCAAAGCCCCGAAAAACGGGTTCAATCCAATGACGAAGATCAACCAGAGATTGTCGTCCACCGGCCTGCTCGGATTGGAAGATGCGGCCTGCCAACGGCGGCGCCAAAGACTGCGGTAGATGAGAAAACCCACAGCCGTCGCGAGGTAGTAAACCACGATCACCCGCCGCACGCTTATTTCCTCGAAAATCATAGACTCGTCTCCATCAGGTATCGCCGAATGTTTATCCGACGTTCAATAACATGCCTCTCGCCTTACTGTCCGCCGGCGAATCACAATTCGCATTGCCAAGGCAAAATAGTTCACATCGATTTGACAAAAAGGCGTTTGCCAAACGCGCATTCAGTTCGACAATATACCGAATCCACACGGATCTCAATTTAAAGTTTGCCTAAATCAAATCCGAAACCATGACCACTAAGGCTCTGCTCAAAACCACGGTGATCCTCACCGCTCTGATCCCATCCGTCGCATTCGGCCTCGGGATACGCGTTGTCGATCATGACGCCTTTGCCACCGCGCGAGGCAACGCCTTTACCGCCACCGCCAACACGCCCGCGGCGATCTATTTTAATCCGGCCGGCATCACCCAGATCAAACAGCCTGCGCTCTCCGGCGGATTTTACGCCTTGTTTTTCGATGTCGAATACAAGGCCCCCGACGGAACCAAGCACAAAAATGAGGCCCAATTCCAGCATGTTCCCCACATTTATTTCACTTTGCCCATACGGACAACCCCTTTTACCTTCGGATACTCGGTCCACGTTCCATTCGGCCTGAGAAACGACTGGCCGGACGACACAAACTTCAGCGCGATCGCCACGCGTTCGGAGGTTCCCTATATTCGTCACAATCCGGTGCTGGCATGGGAGATCAATCCCAAATTCTCTATCGCAGCCGGTCTGACCATGAACGATGCCGAAGCGAAACTTCGACGTATCGATCCCAATTTCGGAGAAGTGCGCACCGAACTTCGAGACCAAACCCTGGGTTACGTTCTGGCCGCGCACTGGCAGCCCACCGAACGTCATGCCTTTGGGGCCACCTACCACAGCAGGACCGACTTCGACCTGAAAGGTTCGGTTGCCGTGGCCGGAATGGAACCGGACGCCAAAGCGGAGTTCCCCTTCCCGGAAGTGGTCATGCTGGGGTACTCCTATCGGCCCACTCCCGCCTGGAATTTCGAAGTCAACCTCGACTGGACCAATTGGGACATCCTGAAAACCGTCACCGTGGAAATCGACGACCCCAATTTCAACGACGAAGACATGGAGTTCAATTGGAAATCAAGTTTCGTCTACAAGGCCGGCGTCACCCGTTTCTTTGACAACGGATATCGCGTCAGCCTCGGCTACATGTTCAGCGAAAACTCGATTCCGAATCAGTACTTCAATCCTGCCATTCCGGAATACGACCGGCATCTGGCGACCACCGGGATCGGTTACTCCTACGACTGGATCAGCTGGGACCTGGCCTATGAACTCGGCTACTCGCCCACCCGGCGCGTTCGCGGCAGTCCGTTCGGATTGGCCGACGGCGATTACCGGGCGGTCGTGCACGGCTTTGTCGGCACCATGTCGTTCTATTTCTAAGCGGGGGCGGAACCCTAATCGAAGACCACCGTTTTTCGGCCGTAAACCAGGATTCGGTGCTCCAACTGCCAGGCGACCGCCTGCGAGAGAACGATCTTTTCGAGATCCCTTCCCTTCCTGATGAGGTCGCGCACGCCGTGGCGGTGGGAAACGCGCACTACGTCCTGATGAATAATGGGGCCGTCATCCAGAACCGCGGTCGCGTAGTGGGCGGTCGCGCCGATGAGCTTTACGCCTCGGCTGTGAGCCTGGTGGTAGGGTTTCCCTCCGACAAATGCGGGCAGGAACGAGTGATGAATATTGATCACCGGAACGCCCAACCGGCCGAGGAAGTTTTCGGACAACACCTGCATGTAGCGGGCCATGACCACAAAATCGGGTTTTACCGCCCGCAGGATTTCGATCTGACGACTCTCGGCCTCATCCCGGTTTTCAGCCGAAACGGGCACGTAATGAAACGGTAATCCGTAATGCTCGCAATCCGGACGAACGGTCTCGTGATTGGAAATCACACACGCAAGCCGGCATTGAAACTCGTTCGTTCGCCAACGTTGCACCAGGTCGTGAAAGCAGTGGGGGTAGCGGGAAACCAGGATCGCGAATACCGGGTCATGATCGGGAAGCGCCACGCGTACCCTCATGCCAAGCGTCGAAGCGTGAGCTTGAAACGCGCCTGCTTCGGCATGCAGGTCTTCCGATCCGCCGTCCCATTCGATCCGCTGAAAAAAAATCCCCTCCTCCCTGTCACGATGCTGATCGGCGTGGATGATGTTGCCGCCGTGCCGGTAGATCCATCCGGACAACTCCGCGACAATGCCTCTTCGGTCGGGACCGGAAAGAAGAGCGATCAGCCGTTTCTGACGGGATTCTCCCATTAACTCAGGTGGGGACGCCGCTATCGACGTTCTTGTAGTAGGATTGCAACGACCGAACCTGAACCGGTTTCCGCGCAGTGGTACGGATGCCGTTCAGGGCCGCAAAGGCGCCGGTAATGGTTGTCATGATACAAACATTATGGGCGACGGCCACCGAGCGGATCTTGTTCTCGTCCTGAAGCGGAATCATGCCCGAAGGGGTGTTGATGATCATGGAGATCTCTCCATTTTTCAGCATGTCCACCACGTTGGGACGGCCCTCATCCAGCTTGAAAAGTCGATTAACCTCGATTCCGTTTTCACCGAGATACTTGGCGGTACCACCGGTGGAATAGATCGCGAATCCGAGTTCCTGCAATCCTTTGGCCAATTCAACCACCCGCGGTTTATCCCCGTCTTTGACACTCAAAAACACATTTCCCGATGCGGGCAACGGCGGTTTCGCCGCCATCTGGGTTTTAACAAACGCGATGCCCAGATCCTCATCAAGACCCATCACCTCGCCCGTACTGCGCATCTCCGGACTCAGGGCAACCGAAGCGCCGGGGAACCGAACGAACGGAAACACCGATTCCTTGATACACCAGTGACGCGGAATCCGCTCCTCGGTGAAATTCAAGTCGGTCAGTTTCGCGCCGGCCATCACCCGGGCCGCGATCTTTGCCATGGGAACGCCGATGGCCTTGCTGACAAAAGGCACGGTGCGGGAGGCGCGGGGGTTGACCTCGAGGACGTACAATTCGTCATCCTTGATCGCAAACTGGATGTTCATCAGTCCCACCACCTTGAGTTCCCTCGCCAGGGCATGAGTGGCCTCGCGCACCCGACTCAACATCGAGTCGCTCAGAGTATGGGGCGGCATCACCATAGCGGCGTCGCCGCTATGCACTCCGGCGAATTCGATGTGTTCCAACATTCCGCCTATCACCGAAGTCTCGCCGTCCGAGACGCAATCGACATCCAACTCGATCGCATCCTCCAGAAACTCATCGATCAGGAGAGGCTTGTCCGGGGAGGCATCCACCGCCTGTCGAATCACCAACTTCAATTCGTCCATCGAATAGACGATAAACATGCCTCGACCTCCCAGCACGAAAGACGGACGCAGCAAAATGGGAAACCCGATTTCCTCCGCCTGCTTGTAAGCTTCTTCGGCATTCTTCGCGATGGCGTTGCGGGGCTGTTTAAGATCGATTCGGTTCAGAACCTTGATAAACTGCTCACGGTCCTCGGCCAAATCGATCGATTCCGGAGAGGTGCCGATGATATTCACCCCGTGTTTCTTCAGGTCGCTCGCGAGGTTCAGGGGAGTTTGACCTCCGAACTGAACGATGGCTCCGTCGCACTTTTCCTGCCGGTAGATCTCCAGAACGTCGTCCAGGGTCAGAGGCTCGAAGTACAACCGGTCGGAGGTGTCATAATCCGTGGAGACGGTTTCCGGATTGGAATTCACCATAACCGTCTCATAACCGTCCTCGCGCAGCGCGAATGAGGCGTGCACGCAACAGTAGTCGAACTCAATCCCCTGGCCGATTCGATTCGGGCCGCCGCCCAGGATCATGATTTTTTTTCGATCGGAGGGGATCACCTCATTCTCGTCGCCGTAGGAAGAATAATAATACGGGGTGAAGGCCTCGAACTCCGCGGCGCAGGTATCGACGAGGCGGAAGGTGGTTTTGATGTCCAGTTCCTTGCGCCGCCGCCGAACGTCCTCCAGTTCGGCCCCGACCATTGTTCCGATTTGTTGATCGGTGAACCCGAATTTCTTGGCCCGCAGGAAGAGATCCCGGTCGAGAGAATCGAGCGTCTTCTCCTTCAACGACTCCTCCATGCGATGGATTTCGAAAAGCTGCATGAGGAACCAGATATCGATCTTGGTCAGCTCCTGCACCTCATCCGGAGACATACCGGCTTTAAAGGCGTACCGGATGTAAAAGATTCTCTCGGCATTGGGTTTGATCAAGCGCCGACGAATCGTGTCCGCGTCGGGGATATCGTCGTCGCCGTATTTGCCGCCGCCCCCGAATCCGCGGGCCCCGATCTCCAACGATCGCAGTGCTTTCTGTACCGATTCGCGAAACGTGCGACCGATCGCCATCGCTTCTCCCACCGATTTCATGGAGGAGGTCAGCGTGGTATCGGCCCCGGCGAACTTTTCAAACGTGAAACGCGGAATCTTGGTGACCACATAGTCGATGGTCGGTTCAAAACTGGCCGGAGTCTCTCGCGTGATGTCGTTGCGCAACTCGTCGAGGGTGTAGCCAACCGCCAGTTTGGCCGCGATTTTGGCGATCGGGAAGCCTGTCGCCTTGGAAGCGAGCGCCGAACTGCGCGACACCCGGGGATTCATCTCAATCACCACCATACGGCCCGTTTGAGGGTCCACGGCGAACTGAATATTGCTGCCGCCGGTTTCAACCCCGATTTCGCGAATCACCGCAAAGGAGGCGTCGCGCATCAGCTGGAATTCCTTGTCGGTGAGTGTGAGGGCGGGGGCCACCGTGATCGAATCTCCGGTGTGCACCCCCATCGGATCAAAGTTTTCGATGGAGCAGATGACGACGCACTGGTCCTTGTGGTCGCGCATCACCTCCATTTCATATTCCTTCCAACCCAAAAGGCACTCCTCGATCAGGACCTCATGGACCGGCGAGATATCGAGTCCGTGGGCAACAATCTGCTCGAACTCCTCCCGGTTGTAGGCGATCCCCCCTCCGGCGCCGCCGAGGGTGTAACTCGGGCGCACAATCACCGGAAACGACCCCAGTTCGGAGGTGGCCTCCAGCGCTTCGGCCATATTTTTCACCCGGGCGGAGCGAGCGACATCCAGACCGATCTTGACCATCGCCTCCTTGAAAAGCTCCCGGTCCTCGCCCTTCATAATGGCTTTGATGCGGGCGCCGATCAATTCGACCCCGTATTTTTCGAGCACCCCGGCTTTGTCGAGATCGATGGAAAGGTTCAGCGCGGTTTGTCCCCCAAGGGTCGGCAACAGGGCATCGGGCCGCTCCACCGCAATGATCTTTTCGAGCATTTCCACCGTAAGCGGCTCGATGTAAGTCACATCGGCAAAATCCGGATCGGTCATGATGGTGGCTGGGTTACTGTTGACCAGCACGACTCGATAGCCCTCCTCGCGGAGAGCTTTGCAGGCCTGGGTGCCACTGTAGTCGAACTCGCAGGCCTGTCCGATGACGATGGGCCCGGATCCGATGATGAGAATGCTTTTGATATCGGTACGTTTTGGCATGGAAATTGAAGAGTCCGTCCATTCCTGAATAAGAACCGAATCAGCGCAAGCGAGAAAGCTATTAGGGGTATGTCGGGGAAGGCCGGTCGCCCGAGAGGCCGCCCCTTGAGCCGGAAGCGTGGCGGCGCCTCAGGAGTTTACCAGGGTCTCCAGCCGGGATGGTTCACACCCCAAAACGCTCAGCGCCTTTTCCTCATCGTTCCCGCAAGCGGCCAACACGGTTCGAACGTAGTGTCTCTCCCTGGGGGCGAGGTATTCATCCAAAGTCGGCCAATCGGCCAACGGACGGATCCGCAAAGGAAGCTGCTCCAGGCCGATCACCCGCTCCTCCGCCGTGGAGACAACACTGGAAACCACCTGGTTGAGCTCCGTCAGGTTGCCCGGCCAACCGTAGCGAGTCATGGCCTCCAGCGCCTCCGGGGTGAATTCGATCTGCCGGGCGTCGAATTTCGAACCCTCCACCCGGGCGATGCGGGTTTTCAGAATCGATTCCAGGTCCGCGAAATTTTCGCGCAACGGCGGGAGGTTCACCGGCAAGGTCGCGATACGATAGAACAACTCGTCGCTGAATTCGCCCTCATCTACGCGTTCCTCCAAGTCGATGGCAGAGGAACAGATCAAACGAAACCGGCTGATATTGTTCTTCAAAACGTTCACCAGCGTTTCCTGCATGTCCGCGGAAAGCCGGTCGATATTCTCCAGGAAAAGGGTCCCTCCGGCCGCCTCGTGAATCCAGGCCCCCCCCTGATTGTCTTCTCCGAAAAGCATTTCCCGAAAAGTCTCGTCATCCCCCAAACTGCAGTCCACGGCAATGAGGGACGCCTCCTCACCGCCTCGGCCGCGATGAAGTATTTCCGCCAACATCTTTTTCCCGGTTCCGGTTTCGCCCTGGAGGAGAACGGGGGTCTGCGATCCGATCAACTTGGCGACCTGCCGGCGCAGACGGACCGCCTTCTGGCTGGTCCCGGGCAACAATTCCTCCAATTCCCCGCTGGTCTCCGATGTCGACGCGACCGGCGGCGGCATCGCCGCCGCCCCCTGACTCCCAGCCAGGACTTTCCGGTACTCGACCGCCCGGTCCAGAGTCTGGAGGAGCTCGTCCACCTTGAAGGGCTTTTTAATGTAGTCGAAGGCTCCGTATTTCAGAGCTTTGATGGCGGTATCGGTGCTGGCGTAGCCAGTCATCATAATCACCACACACAGGGGATCGTACTCCTTGAGCTGCTTCAGGAGGGTAATCCCGTCCATGGGTTGCATGGAAATATCCGCCAAAACCACATCGAACCCCTGGGATTTATACAACGCCAACGCCTTCTCGCCGTCCTGAGCAAACACGGGCTCGTGGCCGGTGGGTTGAATGACCGCCTCCAGCATTTCATGAATGGAGGACAATTCATCTACGATAAGTAAGGATGCCATAGGATACGATTGAACTGAGGGAATGCGCCCGCGGTGACAATGACCCACCGTTTAAAGACGCCCGGCTGACAAAGGTCAACCTCCCACTACGTTGGACAGCTCGAAAATCGGAAGGAACATCGCCATCACGATTCCCCCGACAATCACACCGATCACAACGATCATTATCGGCTCCAAAAGCGAGGTCAAGCCAGAGACGGTGGTATCGACCTCGGTGTCGTAAAAATCGGCCACTTTCAGCATCATGCCGTCGACATTGCCCGTTTGTTCACCTGCTTTCACCATGTGTTTCATCATCGGCGGGAAGTAGGGATCCTCCCGCAGCACGTCGGAAACCTGTCCGCCCTGGCTGATGCTTCTGGAAATCTCGCGGCAGGCATCTTCGACGTAAGTATTGTCGCTGGCGGAGGATACGATCTCCAGTGATCGCAGAATGGGAACGCCGCTGCGCGAAAGGATCGCGTAGGTCCGGCAGAATCGCGACAGGGAAATCTTCTGCCGCAGGTTCCCGATGATGGGCAGACGCATGAAGAGCTGGTCGCGGAAGCGCCGGCCCCTCTCGGTGCTCAGAAATTTTTTGAGGATATAAACGCCTACCCCGCCCCCGAGGATGAGGAAAACGATATTGCTCTTCAGGAACCCGCTGACATCGATCAGCATCTGGGTCGGCGCCGGAAGGGATTCGCCAAAGTCCTCGAACATTTCCGCGAACACCGGAATGACGAAAATAAGCAAAACATTGACCAGAATAATCGACAGACTGATCACCGCGATCGGATAGGTCAGGGCGGACTTGACCTTTTTGGTCAACGCCAGGGTGGCTTCGAAATAGTCCGCCACCTTCTTCAGGATCGGAGCCAGGGCGCCGCTGGCCTCACCGGCCTCCACCATGGAGATAAACAGGTTGTTAAAGGCCCGCGGATACTTTCGCGAAGCCGCCGACAAAGGATTCCCGGACGCAACCTCGTTTCGCACGTCGCGAATGATAACCCGGAAAACCGGATCCTCGGTCTGCTCCATCAAAGCCTCAAGGGAACTGACCATGGGCAAGCCGGCCTCCAGCATCGACCCCAATTGCTGGGTGAAAACCGTGAGGTCTCCCAGCTTGATCTTGTACTTCTTGGCCTTCTTTTCATAGGCGCGCATCTTGGCCAGTTTCTGCGACTCGGAAAAACTGACCCGTTTCTTGGTCGCTGCCGTTCCGCCCATAGCGGGACGTGCGCTTGCCGTGGTGGTGGAGATGAATGCCATAAGTAGAGCTTGAAGGTAGGTTGACAAGCCGTTCTCAGGCAACCTCAATGGTGGGTAATAAATGGTAAAAAAAAGCTTTGATTCCCGCGGGTCTTGTGCTCCATTGTCTATAGTTTCACGGGTTAATCTCCGTGACCATCGCGGGTATAGTTTAGTGGTAAAACTCCAGCCTTCCAAGCTGGCTACGTCGGTTCGATTCCGTCTACCCGCACCGCTCCACCCCCTGAACGCTCCCACCCCATGAACCTGATCCTTTTCAGTCGGGACGAGGTGCAGGCGCCGCTTCCCCGCTCCGACCCGCGAGCCCAACACCTGTTGCATCACCTCAAGCGTGGGCGCGGGGAGCGCTTCGACGCGGGATTGATCGACGGACCGCGCGGCAAGGGCTGGATCGAGGAATTTCATTCCGATCGACTGCAGTTGAATTTCGTTTGGGAGAACGCCATCCCTCCCTGTTCCCCTCTCGTTTTGGTCGTCGGACTTCCGCGCCCCCAAACCGCCAGACGCATTCTGCGGGAGGCCGCGGCGTTCGGAATCGAGGCCATTTTGTTTTTCGCCGCCGATAAAGGGGTCGCCTCCTACCGGACGAGTAAACTGTGGGCCGGCAACGAATACCGGCAACGATTAATCGAAGGGGCGGAGCAGGCCTTCTCCACCCGCCTGCCGCAGGTGGCGCTCCATGACACCCTCGGCGAGGCCCTGGCCGCCCTGCCCGCCGGCCGCGACCGGATCGCCCTGGACGTCTACGAGGCGGAGGCCTCACTCTCAACCCTCAAGACGTTGCAGGCCGAGGCCACCCTGGCGGTGGGCCCCGAACGCGGCTGGGCGGCGGGAGAACGCGACCTCCTGCGCCAGGCCGGATTCCGGCTGGCTCATCTCGGCGACCGGGTGCTGCGCTCGGACACCGCCTGCATCTGCGGCATGAGCCTGGTGCTGGCCGCGAGGGGAAAACTGTAGCGAGGCGCAGCCTCGACCAGGAACGTTCACACCGCAGAGACGGAAAGATCGCAGTGAGAGATTTTTCCGCGGCACGGGCTTGCCCGGGTCCGCTGACCATAAGACGATCAAGAAGTGAAAACGTCGAAAGTGGAATCCGCCGAATCCCGAATCGTTAAGGCGCTCCTGGAATCGGGCAAAAGCCATGTCGCCGGAAGCCGCTTGGCCGAATTCCTGGGGGTTTCCCGGGTCACCATTTGGACCCACATGGAGAATCTCCGGCGCGACGGATTTTCAATCGAGGCCGTTCGCAATAAAGGCTACCGCCTCGACCACGTTCCCGACGGATTATCCGAACCCTACCTCCACTGCCTGCTGCCCGAACTCGCGGAGGAAAGCCGACTGGTATTCCATCGCCAGACCGGAAGCACCAACCGCGACGCCGAACGCCTGCTGGCGGAAGGAAAAGACGCCCCTTTTGTGGTGATGGCCCGGCGGCAGACCGCGGGACGCGGGCGGTTGGGACGGCGGTGGCAGAGTGACGATGAATCCAACCTTTACGCCAGTTTCGCCTTCAGGCCACTGGCCACCCCGGAACGGATGCGGGATTTCACCCTCTGGATCGGAGCCTCCGTGTGCCGATGCCTGGAAGAGGAATCCGGGCTGAAACCGGGTCTGAAGTGGCCCAACGATGTTTGGTTCGGCGACCGCAAAATGGGAGGCATTCTGACCGAAGCCAAGGTCAACGCCGATCAGATCCTGGAACTGGTTCTGGGTATCGGCCTGAATGTCAACAGCGCTCCCGCCACCTGGCCGGCCCCGCTCTGCCACGAGGCGGTCTCGCTGCGGGAGGCACTGGGGCGTTCGGTCGACATCAACCGGCTGACCGCAACGCTGGTGAAATCCATCCTCAAAGCCTACGAGTCGTTCCTGGCGGGCGATCACCGGGACAAATTCCGCGCCCTTTGGGAGCGCTACGACCTGCTCCACGGCCGGGAGGTGACGGCCTATCAAGGAACGGAACAGGTGACCGGAAAAGCCGCCGGCATCGACGAACACGGCAGACTCAGAGTGATCACCGGTTCAGGTGAAACAGTGCTCCTCAGCGCGGGAGACGTCACCTTACGGCCGGGTTGGGATTAGTCCCTTATTACTGAAATCCAGCGCGTTTTGCGCAGGATTTCCTGGAGGGCAATCCCGCATTGGCGGGACCGTTGCCGCAAAACGTGCCGGACGGCAACGGCGGCGGGGTCCGGTTCCTACGTGCCAAACGTCAGGAACACTAGACCCAGCGGCGGCACGGGAGCGCCGCCCTCCAGATATCTTTTTGGTACCGGCTCCGCCGGGTTGGGGATCAACCGGATAAATCCTGACCGCGTCGCCATCCTCATGAGAATTCTGCTTGCGATTGCGGTGGCGGTCGTGAGTCAAAAGAGGGATGCAGGTTTTTTGTATCGATATCGGCAACACCCACACCCACTTCGCCCTGCTCGGTCCGGAGAGGGTGACCGTCGAACCGAAGCGGATCGCCACCGCCGATATCGATCTCCACGGGAACGTGCTGCACCGTGACCTGGCTGCCCTGGAACACGATTCTCCCGGAACCTATGGCGTGGCCTTCTGTTCCGTCGTCCCATCGGCGGGGAAAATTCTCAGCGACCGCCTGGCCTCCCTTCCCGATCGGCCGCCGGTTTTTCATCTGACGAACAAAACCCTTCCGCCGGAAATCAGACTGAACTATCCCCGGCCCGACGAAATCGGACAAGACCGTCTGGCCAACGCCGCCGCGGCCGTGTTCTTTCATCGCCTGCCCTGTGTGGTGATCGACCTGGGCACCGCGGTCACTTTCGACATAGTCTCGGCCCGAAACGGCTACGAGGGGGGAATTATCGCGCCGGGCATCGGCATCATGACCCGTTACCTGCATCGCCAAACCGCACTCCTGCCGCAACTTTCGGAGGAATTGGTCACTGCCGGGTCGATCGGCAAATCCACCCGCGAGGCCATGACCATTGGGTGCGTCCTCGGATTCCGCGGCATGCTCGACGCCTTGCTGAGGGCGGTAATCGACGACCTCGCGGCCAAAGGAGAAACCGACCCGCACCTGATCCTGACCGGCGGCTGCGCCGATTTTCTTTTCGCCGGCAAGGAGGGAGAATCTTCGCCCGAAAGGAACAAACTGGCCGGAATCGAGGTTATGACAGTACCCGACCTCACCCTTCAGGGATTGGCGGCCGCATTTCGAGCCCGGAATTCAACTTGAAACGATATTGCTAGAACCCTGTCGGAGTAGGTATCCTTATCTTAAGCATGGCAAGCACCGAAACACCATCCATCGTCGTCGAAAACCTGGTCAAGAAATTCGCCGGGGTCACCGCCGTGAACGAGGTCGGATTCACGGTGGCCAAAGGAGAGATTATCGGGTTTCTCGGACCCAACGGAGCCGGCAAGAGCACGACCATGCGAATCCTCACCGGATTCATTCCCGCCACGTCCGGGTCGGTAAGCGTGTGCGGCATCGACGTGGCACGCGACCCGGAGCGAGTCAGGCGCCACATCGGCTACATGCCGGAGAACAATCCGCTGCCGGAAGACATGAGGGTCGTGGAGTACCTGAGGCTCCGGGGCCGGCTGAAGGAAATCCCCCGCCGGCGGCTTAAATCCCGACTGGACGAGGTCCTGGAGGTCTGCGACCTGAAACGGGCCGCGCGAAGGATCATCGGAACGCTTTCCAAAGGCTACCGCCAGCGGGTGGGAATCGCGGACAGTATTCTATCCGAACCGGACGTAATCATCATGGATGAACCCACCATCGGCCTGGATCCCCATCAAATCGTGATGATCCGGGACCTGATCGCCGGTTTGCGCGGCAAGATGAGCATTCTGATCTCCAGCCACATCCTCCCGGAAATCGAAATGACCTGCGACCGTGTCGTGATCATCAACGGCGGGCGGGTGGTGGCCGCCAACACGCCGAGCAACCTGCGCCGGGAATTCATCCCCCGGACCACCTATTCCGCCGAAATCCAGGGCGATCCCGAAGGGTTGGACGCCGCCCTGGCCCGCGCCGGCCTGTCGGACGTTACCGCAGTCCCTCCGGAGGAACCCGTGAACGGCGCCTTCTACCCGGTGACCTTCACCTCCGATTCCGAATCGGAAATCGGGGAAGAGCTGACCGAAGCCCTGCTGGCCGGAAAACGTTACCGGGTGCGCTCGCTGCGGCGGTTGAAACCGTCCCTGGAAGAAGTCTTCATGGCCGCCACCCGGCGAAGCTGGGATGTCCTGATGCCTGACGAAAAAGAAAAGCCAGGCCGCCGCGGAACACCTGCCGGCACCACGCCCATCACCATCACCAACGGAAGTTGAAGTCCACCCAACCCGTACCGGATAGTCCAAATCGAAAATGCGCCATTTCGCCACGCTGCTCAGACACGAACTCCGAACGCTGTGTTACACACCGGCCACTTACATCGCGGCCTTCCTCTTCCTGATCGTGATGGGATCGCTCTTTCAATGGGTGATCGAGACCTATAATCAAAGCGCGCAGGAAACCACCCCGTGGGTCATATTTTTTCAGCTCTTCTGGCTGCCGGTGTTCTTCATGGTGCCTCTGCTGACCATGCGGAGCTTCGCCGAAGAGAAGCGTATGGGAACGTTGGAAAACCTGATGACCACCCCGGCCAGAACAAGCGAGATCGTGCTGGCGAAATTCTTCTCCGCCTACACCCTTTACCTGATCCTTTGGTGTGTCACCCTGGGCTTCAACTTCATCCTCAACTATTTCGCCCAGGATCCAAGGCTGGTGGAGACCGGCCCGCTGCTCGGCGGATTTATATTCTGCTCGCTGAGCGGGCTTCTCTTCATCGCCATCGGGATCTTCGCCAGCACGGTGACCCGCAGCCAACTGGTGGCCGGAATCCTTTCCTTCACCCTGCTTTTCGGTTTGATTGTGGGCAGCCGTTATTTGTCCGAACTGAAACATCTGGACACCATTGACTCAGCCCATCTGAGGAACTGGATCGACGCCCTGCAAATCTTCCAGCACGCCGAAGACCTCAGCCGGGGGGTGCTGGATAGCCGCGCGGCCCTGTTTTACCTTTTGGCCACCGGCCTCATGTTGACCTTCAGCAACCTGGTGATTCGCAGCAAAGTCTGGAGAGGATGATCATGAAAACGAAGAAAGACTTCGCCTACTATCGCTGGTCAAACATCCTGAACACGGTCCTGCAGGTCGTCCTGACGCTCGTGTTTTTCGCCGGAGCCATGCACCTTGGTTCGAAATTCTTCTGGCGGATCGATCTGACCGAAAACCACCGCTATTCCCTTTCGGCGGAAACCCTCTCGTATCTGGAGAACCTGGACACCACCGTCCGGGTGATCGTCACCATCGCTCCGGACGGAAGCATGGACGAGCGGGATCAACTCTACCGCGACGTTCGCGGTCTGCTGCGCGAGTACGAGTACGCTGCCCGCAGCGAAAGCGGCAGCCGATTTCAGGTGGAATTCGTCAATATATTCCAACAACGTCAGCGAGCCCAGCTCATCGCCAGCGAATTCGGCGTGGAACAGGAGGACCTGATTATCTTCGCCACCGAAAATCGCCAGCGTATCCTCTTTCCCAACGACATCTACGTGACACGCGACCGGCAACGCAAGAGCTTCCGGGGCGAGCAGATTTTCACCTCGGCCTTGCTCGACGTCACCGCGGAAAGACCACAAACCCTGTATTTCGTAACCGGCCACGAGGAAATGCGATTCAATGACCCGGATCCCTACCGGGGCCTGTCCCAGTTGGGTGATGCCCTGTGGCAACGGAATTTCAAGCTCGAATATCTCGACCTGAAAACGGTTGACCGCGTGCCCGAGGACGCAGATCTCGTGCTGCTGATTGCTCCGCGCACCCCCCTCCTCTCACGCGAGGAAGAAATTCTCCGCCGCTACCTGGCCAATGATGCCGGACGGCTCCTCGCCATGATCGACCCCCGCACCCGACATGGATTGGGCGAGTTGTTCTACGAGTGGGGAATCCAGCTCGACGACGTGGTCGTCATGGACGACGGTCCGGCCTCTCTGCCCGGCGGCGATCTGATCCTGACCCGCTACGCAGAACACCCCATCACCCAGAGCCTGCTCTCCAACCACCTTCCCCTGATCGTTGGTTTCAGCCGCTCGGTGCGCGAAGACCCGGGTCGCCCGCTCGACGATTCCATCTCGGTCCAACCCCTGATCGGCACCTCCGATACCAGTTGGGGCGAGCGGTCCTACCGGCAGGATATCGCCTTCGTTTTCGACCCGGACACCGACCTCGCCGGCCCCTTGAGCATCGCATCCGTGTCCGAGAGGCAAATCCCCTCTCAACTTGGAATCAACATTCCCGGGGGTCGCCTGGTGGTCTTCGGCACTTCCGACATGATCACCAACAACCGCATCAATTCGCCCGGAAACCTGACCCTTTTCCTCAACGCCATCAACTGGATGGTCGACCGCGACACCATGACCAATATCGCCCCCCGGCCGATCGACCGCATTCAACTCGTGCTTTCCCGCGACGAGATCCGGAGACTCCGGTTGACGCTGCTGGGATTGTTGCCGGGCATGATGGCCCTCTGCGGTGTGGTCGTTTACTGGATAAGACGAAAGTGAATTATTACCGATAATGCGCACCAAAACCACCATTGCACTGCTGGTCGCGAACCTGGCTCTGTTCGCTTACATCTTTTACTTCGAAGGCGGTTTTTTCGGCGACGGCTCGGAAACGGAACGATCGCGGCAAATTTTTCACGCCGAAACCATCGATATCGACTATCTGCGCATCGAAGGCCGGAACATGGAAGCGGCTCATGAACTGCAAAGAGAACGCGACCGCTGGCGCCTGCTCTCGCCCGTGGCCTGGCCGGCCAACGAACACGCGGTCAGTCGCATTCTCAATCAGTTGCAATTCCTGGAAGCCGAGACCGAGTTTTCGCTCTCGGACCTGCAACGCGCCGGACAGGATTTGAGCGATTTCGGTCTCGACGATCCCTGGATCGCGCTGACCTTCGGACGCGAAGGCCGCCGTCACGAACTGAAAATCGGCGCCGCCACCGAATCCGGAAACCGCATCTACCTCCTCGATCCGGCCCGGGGAAGAATTCACGCGGTCCGCCGTGAACTGGCGCACGCGCTGACCACTCCGCTGGAAGACCTGCGCAGCGATGCCGTCTTTCAGATCCCCCTGTTTGAAGTCCGAAGCCTGACCCTGGAAACCACGGCGCCCCGCAACGTGAAAATGCGGGTGGTTCGCTCCGACGACCTGTGGACCTTCGAGACTCCGATTCAGGTGCGCGCCGATCGGCAAGCGGTGGAGGCGACGGTGAACAATCTGGCCGCAATCAAGGTGCGCCGATTTGAAAACGACATTTCCGACGACCTCGAGTCGTACGGTCTCGATCAGCCGTTTATGCGCATCACCCTCGACGGCAACATGCGGAGCCAATCGCTCCTGGTGGGAGCCGAAACCACCGGCACCGATGGTGAACGGCAGTACTACGCCAAGATGCCGCGGGGAAGCACCGGAGCAACGGTCTTCACGGTGGCGGCGGACAGAATAGACCCCCTCGGCGCGGCGCAGGACACCCTGCGGGACCGGGATTTCCTGCGTTTCGACCTCGATCAACTCAGCGCCATAAGCATCGGTGTGCCGACCCGGAATCCAGTCGCCCTGCAAAAGCTGGAGACCGGAAGCTGGCAACTGGTGACCCGGGACCTTGATGAGTCAATCCGGCTTCTGCGAGCGGACAGCACCATCGTGAACCGCCTGATAAACCGGCTGGCGAACCTCCGGGCCCGTTCCTTTGTCAGCGATGCCCCGTCAGCGGCCGACCTGGAGGAATTCGGGTTCACCGAACCGCAGCGACGGGTGGTATTGAGCGGTGATCGTGAGCGTACCCTCCTCCTGGGTTACTTCTCACCGACCCGCGCCAACGAAATCTACGCTAAACTTGAGGGCTCCGACTTTGTTTACACGGTCGACAACTCCATTCTCGAGGTGCTTCCGGTAATCTCCCGCTTTTATCGAGATCGGCTCCTGATGAGTCGCCCCGAGGGGGCGCGTATCACCTCCATGACACTCTTCAGTCTCGATCGCGACGCCGAACTGTTCAGCATCGAATTGCCTTCCCGGGAAACAACCTGGGATGAAGTCCTGGACGAGCAGAATGAGGAAATTCGCCAGGCGGTGCAGGCCCTGCTGCCGGAACTTCGTCAACTCCGGGTGGAAAGCTACATTCTCAACGAATTCCCTCCCCTCCTGGAAATGGGTAGGGAAACCCGGCACTGGGTCTACGTGCTGGAAACAACCTACGCCCTCACCGGAGGCGAAGAGGACCAGATCAGTTACTTCGAACTCTACCTGACCGATCGGATGGGCGGGGAAAACCTTCTGGCCGGATCGCCGGAACTGAACGTCGTCTTTTCCGCGCGGCGCGAGTTCGTCGAAGCCATCAGCCAATTGATCGATTTCACTGAAAACGCCCGCAGCCGGGCGGAGGAGGCGGCGACCGATGTCACGGATCCCCCGGAGAGCAGCGACGTCCCGAGTTCCTGAAGCCAAACCTTCGGAGCGCGATCCCCGTTTCCAGCCATGAATGCATCCTCCGTCACCCCGGCCCGACCAGCGCGTAAACCGTCGCTCACCGGTCGGATTGCACGGACGGTTCTGCAGGCCATTTTGATCCTCCTTCTGCTCGCTCAGCTCTATGTCTGGCGACAGGGCGGGCTTCCCATCCCGGCTTTCGCCGTCGGGATACTGGAGGAACATTTACAGGAGCAGGGACTGCGCCTCGAATACGCCAAGGCGAAATTGCACCCCACCGGTCGCGCCGTCTTAACCTCTCCTCGCATCGAGTCTCTCACTTATCCCTCGCTCGCCGTCAGCGCCGAGCGGCTCGCGGTCCGGTTTTCCCTTCAACGTCAGGAAAAAACCATTCTTCGGCTCGACAGCCTCGCCCTGGACGACGCGAAACTGCTCTGCCCCGCCGAACTCACCGCCTCCGGCAACCGGGAAACGCCAATCCGGGACCTGCACCTGCGAGCCGGTCCGACCGAACAGGGATGGAAAATCCATTCCTTGAGCTTTCAAGCAGACGGAATCAAAGCGACTTTCAGCGGCGACCTTCCCTCTCCCCCTCCCCGGCCCCCGGATGTCGAGCCCGTGAGCTGGGAGACGGGATTAATCAACGCGGCCAAAATCATCTCACTGGCCGGTAGCGAAGCATTTCAACACCTCGAACACGGCTGGTTGCAGGCCAGGACAGTGCTCCTGCCTGAGGACCGAATCGGCATCCAGGCGGCTTTCTCCGCGGATGCTTTTCATCATCGCGCGGGAATACGCCTGGATCGAACCGCGGGACGCGCCGAATTCACTCTCGACCCTCCTGAACCCGATGCTACCGGACGCCTCTACCTGGAAGTGAAGAACGCCTTTTATCGCGACGAAGGCCACCTGGAGAACGCGCGGGTCCGTCTGGATCTGCCTCCCGCGGTTCTGAACGGAACGCTGCCCGCGGTCGCTCTCGGAATTACCGCGGAACGGGTTTCCGTGCTCGGGGAACCCGCGACGAATTTCCTGCTCGAGGGAAATACGTCCGAAGACCACCTGGCCGGCCTGGAGTGGCATCTGACCCTGGGGGACGGACCGTTGCGCGGGAAAGCAAACCTGGACTGGAAGAGAGGCCAAGGCGTGGTTTCCGCCAACGGTAACGCCAACCCCACATCGGTCCTGCGCAACCCGGTCCTGAGGGAGAGCGGGTTCCGTTTCGATGTGAGCTTCAGCGAACCGCCGGAAACCGAAGCCACCCTGCGCTTCGGACCGGACTGGGAACCCGTGGAGGCCGACATGGAGGTTCGCGCCGGAGCCTGCCTCATCGACGGCGTCGCCATGGATTCCGCCCGGGTTGCAGCCCGATGGACTCCGGACGTCTTCGATGTCCACACCATGATCCTTCAATACGGGGATTTCCGCGTTGCCGGTTCCTACTGGAACGACCTCACCAACCGGGATTACCGCTTTCACTACCGGGGCACCGTGCGGCCGGGACACCTTTCCCCCTGGTTCGAATCCTGGTGGGACAACCTGTGGGAGCCCTTTACCTTCAACGGCCCGCCCCCCGCCGCCGGAATCGACATCAGCGGACGCTGGGGCGACAACGATCGAATCCTGGTGCGCGGATGGGGATCCGGCAGGGACCTGCACCTGCGCGGGGTGCCGGTGGACCAACTGGAAGCCCGCTACGAAGCCGGCGCCACCTGGGCATCGGTCACCGACGCACGGCTGGAGCGACCGGAAGGTTCGGCTGAAGGCCGCTTTCGTTATGAACGCGAGGGCCTGGAAAACCTGTCCTTCGCCTTCAGCAGCAACCTCGAGGTCCAGGCGACCGCTCGGCTCCTCGGAGCGGAGGCGGAAAACCTGACCGCCCACTTCCAGTTTGAATCGCCACCCGAAGTGAGCGGAGAAGGAAGGCTTTTTCCGCCGGAAGGAAACCGTCCCCATCCGGACAGCACGCTCACCCTGCACGGTCGCACCGAGAACCCGTTATCCGTTTGGGACCTACCGCTGGAAGCTCTCCATCTGGACCTGAACCTGGAGAATTCCATATTCACCGTAAATTCGATCCGCGGCGGTTTCTCCGGAGGCGAATTCGACGCGGCTCTGATCCTTGATCTGCGGGAATCGGAAAACCGGCTGGCGGTTCGGGGCCAACTCCTTGACGCCGAATTCGGAGAAGGTACCGCGACTCTCGTGCGGCGAATCGCCCCGGATACGGAAGCGGAATCCATCGAAAACCTGCGCAACCTCGGCGGCCGGACCGATTTCGAACTGGACATCGAAGGTGATCTTCGGGATTCGGCATCCTTCGAGGGACCCGGAAAGATCCACATCACCAGGGCAGAACTCGGCCGAATCCGCCTCCTGGGACTGCTTTCCAGGCTACTCGATCTCACCCCGCTGAGGTTCACTTCACTGCAATTGAACGAACTGGAATCGACCTTCGAGCTGCAGGGCGAAAAAATCCATTTTCCCGACATGCGCCTGTCCGGTGCCAATGTCAGAATGGAAGCACGGGGCGACTATTTCCTGGAGGATCGGGATCTGGATTTTCGAGTCAAACTCTTCCCCCTGCGTGAAAGCCCGTTGCCGCTGGTATCCACCGTCATCGGACGAATCCTCGAGCCCCTCGGTCACATCATGGAGGTCTCACTCACCGGCACGCTGGAGGATCCCCTCTGGCGATTACCCATCGATCCGCGTCGTGCCTTTGACGAAGGAGAGGAATCTCCGGACCGTCCGCGGCGAACCCACGGGCCCGCCCAGCCGTTCGGCAACTGACCTGATTATTAATCTATTCAGAACTAAAGGGACATGTATCCGACTGTGGCGTGTCCGCTTGCGGACGCCTTACTGATTGTTACGTTTGCACCGACTCGGCCAGTATCACTTCCAGGCCCTTCGCCCGCAGCAATCCAACCTCCTCCTCGGGCGCCAGTCCGTCCGTGACAACACAATCGATGTTCTCCAAACCGCACACGAACGACATCGACTTCCGCCCGAACTTGGTGTGATCGAGGCAGAGGATCACCTTGCGCGCCGCCGCGATCATCGCGCGTTGAATATCGATCAACAGCGCGTGCGAATTGTATAACCCCTCCACGGTGATTCCGCTTCCGCCGATGATCGCCACATCCGCGTGCATGTCGGAAAACGCGTTCACCGCCAGGGGGCCGACCAGGACCCCCAGCCTGGGGTACAACACCCCGCCCGACACCACCACCTCCACCAGGCTCGCCGAAGAAAATAGATTGGCCACCGGCAACGAGTTCGTCACTAGATGCGGCCTTTTCGCCCCTAGGTGGCAGGCCACGTGGTAAACGGTCGTTCCGGCGTCGACGATGATGCTTTGATCGTTGTGGACCAATTCGGCGCAGCAGCGCCCGATCGCCTCTTTCTCCTCCCGCTGGCGTGTGTCCCGCATGCGGAACACGAATTCGTCCCCTTTCGGCTGTGCGATACGCGCCCCACCATGCGTCCGGCGCACGGCTCCCGCTTCTTCAAGAGCGGTCAGATCACGCCGTACGGTGGAAACGGAAATATCAACGTGTTGCGCAAGTTCCTCCAGCGAAGCGAATTCCACTCGCTGCAGGTATTCTTCCAACCGGGTCTGGCGTTCTTCAGAGCTCATGAGAGATCACGCTTTTTGATAGATTTTGGAAGATTATGGAAGATATTTGCGTTTTTTGCAATTTAATTATTGACCCTTTTTCAAACCGGCCCTTACTATGACCCCCGGTAAATCGAAAACAAGCCTTATGCAAAGCCCAGCCTCACCGCCGCCCGACCGGGCGGTCATCGAACATTTCGTCCGGCAGGCCGTTTACCGCCAGTTGGGAAAAACCGTTCCCGCCGCGGCGGCGGCCCCGAATCCGCTGGTGGTCAATGTCAGCGCCCGCCACTGCCACGTCACCCCGGAGGCGGTCGAAATTCTTTTCGGCAAAGGCCACCAACTCCGTGTCCACAAGTGGCTCTACCAGGAAGGCCACTTCGCCGCCAAGGAAACCGTCACGCTCATCGGCCCGCGCAGCCGCGTGATTTCCAATCTCCGCATTCTCGGTCCCTGCCGCGACATCAACCAGGTCGAACTCGCCTACACCGACGCCATCGCGCTCGGATTCGACGTCCCGCTCCGCCTCTCCGGCAACATCGCCGACACCCCCGGCTGCATGCTGATGGGTCCGGCCGGTTTTCTCGAAATGCCGGTCGGCGTCATTCGCGCCCAACGCCACGTGCACATGCACCCGGACGACGCCCGCTTTTACGGCGTCACAGACAAACAGATGATGAAACTCCGCGTCGGCGGACCGTGCGGGGTCGTCTTTGAAGAGGTGCTGGTCCGCATGGACGAAAAGGTGAAACTCGAGGTCCACATCGACACCGACGAAGGCAACGCCTGCAACCTGGGTCCCGACACGCCCTGCGAACTCCTCAAATAAACCCGAATTTTCAACCCTACCTATAAAGAAGGAAAACAACCATGAATGAAGCACTAGGAATGGTGGAAACCAAAGGCTATACCGGCAGCGTTGAAGCCAGTGACGCCATGGTCAAAGCCGCAAACGTCAGCCTCGTGAAAACCGTCCAGATCGGCGGCGGATTTATCACCGTGCTCGCCCGCGGCGACGTGGGCAGCGTCAAAGCCGCCGTGGACGCGGGTTCCTCCGCCGCCTCGCGCGTCGGGGAACTGGTCAGTTCGCACGTCATCGCCCGGCCGCACGAAGACCTCCTGAAGGTCTTCATGAAATAACAACCGCAACTTTTTTACGACCATGGCACAAAAAGCATTAGGAATGATCGAAGTGCAGGGCCTTTGCGCTCTGCTCGAAGCCAGCGACGCCGCGCTCAAAGCCGCCGACGTGGTTCTTGTCGGCTGGGAGAAAGTCGGCAGCGGCTACGTCACGGCCTTTTTCCGCGGCGACGTCGCCGCCGTCAAAGCCGCCACCGACGCCGGCGCCTCCGCCGCCGCACAGATCGGCAAGGTGATCAGCGTGCAGGTGATTCCCCGTCCCCACCAGGACCTCGCCGGCCTCGGAAGCTGGCTCGGATAAGGGTTTGCCGCCGGTGAAAATTCTCGTCGCCAACCTCGGCTCGACGTCGCTCAAATACCGTCTCTTCGAATTCTCCGGAGAGAGGGCCACCCCTTTGCACAAAGGGGGCTTCGAGCGCGTCACCGACTACGCCGCCGCCATCGACGACTGTCTCGCCGACCTGCGCGACAGCGGCGCGTTGAGCGGCGAAGGCGACCTGGCCGCGGTGGCGTTCAAGACCATCATGGCGGAGAATCTCAGCGGCTGCGTCCGGGTCGACGATAAGGTCCTTCGGGCCATGGAGGCCTGCAATCGCATCGCCCCGGCCCACAACCCGCCTTACGTGGAGGGTATTCGCGTCTTTTCCGAAAAGATGCCGGGCACACCCATGATCGCACTCTTTGAGACCGCCTTCTACCAGTGGGTCCCCGAGGCCGCCACGCGTTACGCCGTGCCCGAATCGTGGTTCGAACTCGGCGTTCGCCGCAACGGCTTCCACGGCGCCAGCCACAAGTTCATCGCCGAACGCTCTGCCGAACTCCTCGGGCGCGAGGATGTCGCCGAACGCGCCCGCACCCTCTACGCCCGGAAGGAGCCGCAAGCCGCGAATGCGCCTTCACTTCGAGTGATCTCCTGCCATCTCGGCGGGAGTTCGTCCGTGACCGGGCTGCTCGACGGCGTGGCCGTCGGCAACAGCTTCGGCACCAGCCCGCAATCCGGCCTGCCGCAAAACAACCGCAGCGGCGATCTCGACCCGTTCGCCCTGCTCCACGTCATGCGCGAAAAGCGTTTGTCCGTCGAGGAAACCGAAAACGTCCTCAGCAAGGAATCCGGACTTAAAGCGCTCTCCGGCGGCCACAACGACTTGCGCGACATAAAGGCCGAAGCCGACAAAGGCAACGCCGCCGCGCAACGCGCCATCGACGTGTACATCGCGCAAATCCGTCACTGGATCGGCGCCTTTCACCTCGAGCTCAACGGCCTCGACGCCCTCGTCTTCACCGCCGGCATCGGCGAAAACAACCCGTGGCTGCGCGCGAAGGTCTGCGACCGGCTCGATCGACTGGGCCTTGTTCTGGATACGGACGCCAACGCCGCAGCCGGACCCGATGAAGCGGTCATCAGCGCCCCCGAGGCTCCGGTCGATGTCATGATCATCCCCACCAACGAAGAACTGGTCGTCGCCCGCGAAGCCCGCCGTCTGCTGGCCAACGCCGCCTGACGACCCAACCCATTTCTCAAATGGTTAAGAAAACCACCAGGAAAAAAAACGTAACCAAGACTCAGAACCAAGGAAGTTCCATGTCACAGCAAGCAATAGGTATGTTGGAAACGCGCGGCCTCGTCGCCCTTATCGAAGGGACCGACGCCATGCTCAAAGCGGCCAACGTCGAACTCGCCGGCCCGATGAAACAGGTCGGCAGCGCCCTCGTCACCGCCACGGTGGTCGGCGATGTCGCGGCGGTCAAAGCCGCCACCGACGCCGGCGTCCAGGCCGCCAAGGCCGTGGGCGGCGACGTGGTCAGCGTCCACGTGATCGCCCGTCCGCACGACGACGTCGTTCGCATCCTTCCGTCCAAAACCGGAAAGTAAACCGCCATGTTTCTGGCCAAAGTGGAAGGAACGGTGGTCTCCACCAAGAAGGATGCGTCCATGAACGGACGGCGGTTGCTCCTGCTCCGCCCGCAGCTCGTGGACGACAAGGATCCTTCGCGCTTCCGGCCGGGACAGAATACCATCGTCGCCGTCGATGTCGTCGGCGCCGGAGTCGACGAAATGGTTCTCTTTTCCCAGGGAAGCTCGGCGCGTCTGGCCAACAATCTCAAGGATTGCCCGGTGGACGCGGTCGTGATCGGAATCGTGGATACGGTCGACGTGCTGGGGAAGAAGATCTTCAGCGCCGGAGGAGGCAAGTAGGAGGCGTGCATGTTTCATCAGGTTTTCGACTGTTCTTTCGTAGCGTCGTCGCTTGCGACGGCCCTGGAGGGCGCCGCCGGGAGGGGTCAAAAACCGGAAAACACGCCCAGCGTCACCACGCTCCACAATATCGTCGGATTCACCCACCCAGGAGATTAGCTATGGATGAAAAAGCAATCCAGGACATCGTAACCGAGGTCTTCCGCAAACTTGGCCGGCAGCCCGGGAACGCGCCCGCGGCCAACCCGGCGGCCCCTTCGCCGACACCCGCTCGCACGGTCCGCTCCGGCGGACACGAGTTCGGGGTTTTCGAAGACGCCCGCGCCGCCTGTCGCGCGGCTCACGAGGCGTTTCTTCAATTGGGAGAAAAGGGGCTGGAGGGACGCCGCAAGGTCGTCGACATCGTCAAGGGCATGGCCGAAGCCAACGCCGAGGTCTGGGGGCGCGAGGAACTGGAGGAGACAAAAATCGGACGGCTCGATCACAAGATCGAAAAGCTCCAAATCCTCAAACTGGTTCCCGGCGTGGAATTTATCCACCCGTTCGGCATGAGCGGCGATCACGGCATCACCATGGAGGAGTACACGCCGTTCGGTGTGGTCGGCTCGGTGACACCCGCCACCCACTCGGTGCCCACCATGAGCGGCAACGTGATCAACATGGTCGCCGCCGGCAACGCCTGCGTTTTCAACCCGCACCCAAGCGCCGCGCGCTGCGCCGCCACCGCCGCCCGCGCCTACAACGAAGCCATTTACCGGGAACTGGGCATCGCCAACCTGATCTGTGTGATCGCCAAACCGACGCTGGAGTCGTTCGACGCCATTTGCTCGGACGAACACGTTCGTCTGCTCTGCATCACCGGCGGTCCGGTGGTCGTGCAGGCGGCCATGAAAACCGGCAAGCGCGCCATTTGTGCCGGCCCCGGCAATCCGCCGGTGGTGGTCACCTGCTGCGCCGACCTGCGCAAAGCCGCCGAAAGCGTGGTCCAGGGCGCGTCCTACGACAACAACCTTCTCTGTATCGGCGAGAAAGAGGTCTTTGTCATCGACCGCGCCGCCGACGAATTCATCGCCAACCTGGAACGGGCCGGCGCCGCGCGCCTGAACTCCGGCCAGATCGAAGCGCTTAAAAAAGAGGCCTTTGTCTGGCACAACGACAACGGCAGCTCGCACGCCGCGGTCAACAAAGACCTCGTCGGCCGCGACGCCTCCGTTCTGGCCAAACGCGCCGGGATCAATGTCCCGGACAAGACCCCGCTGCTCTTTGGCGAAACCGCCGCGGACGACCTTTTTGTGGAGGAGGAGCAAATGATGCCCTTCCTGCCCGTCATTCGGGTGAAGGACATCAACGAGGCGATTCGTTGCGCCAAGGAAGCCGAACACAATTACCGGCACACCGCCATCATCCACACGTGTAACGTCAATCACATGACAGCCATGGCCCGAGCCATGGACACCACCCTTTTCGTCAAGAACGGCCCCTCCATGGCCGGACTCGGCCTGGGCGGCGAAGGCTACCTGAGCTATTCGATCGCCACCCCCACCGGGGAAGGCGTCACCAACCCGAAAACTTTCACCCGCACCCGCCGGTGCGTCATGGTGGACAACCTGAGAATTTACTAATCCATGCAAATCGCCCGCGTCGAAGGACACGTCACCTCCACCGTCAAACATCCCAGCTTCCAGGGATGGCGCCTGTTGATCTGTCAGCCGGTCGACGGCGCCGGCCTGCCCTCGGGCGGCCCGGTGGTGGCGATCGATCCCTACGGGGCCGGTTTGCACGAAACCGTCATCGTCTCCACCGACGGTGCCGCCGCGCGCCGCGCGGTCGACGACAACCGCAGCCCCGTGCGCCACATGATCGTCGGCATCGTCGCCCCCACCCCCCCACGCCCCTCGCCCCACGCCCCTCGCCCCTCCTCCTCCTCCTCCCAATCCCCTCGCCCCTCCCTCACCAATTAACCATGCGTCTAGGAAAGGTCATAGGAAGAGTCACCCTGGGCAAAACCGGCCCCGAATTCGCGGGAGCGCGTTGGCTGCTGGTCACGCCCTACAACCGCGACTTCCTGCCCGTCGACGCCTACTCCGCCGACGACAAACTCAGCACCGAACCCAGCGTCGTGATCTATGACAGCCTCGGCGCCGGCGTCGGAGATACCGTCGGGTTCATCGAGGGGCGCGAAGCGGCTTCGCCGTTCGTTCCTCCCATCGCCATCGACGCCATCAGCGGTGTGCTGGTGGACACCATCAATTACCAACCGCAGTCATGAGAACCATCATCACCGAAAAAGACCTCAGGGACATGCTCGCCCGGGGCGAGGACCCGGGCCGCATTCCGGCCGACGCTCTCCTCACTCCATCGGCCCGCGATTTTCTGGCACACGTGCCGGATACTCCCCGAACGGCCGCCAAAGCCTCGCCGTCTACTCCGTCCGAGCCGATCATTCCCGACTACGAATACCACTGGAAAGCCGGCGGCGATCCGAAAACGCCCCAGGACATCCAGCGCTTTTTCAATTCGCCGGAGATCCGGGAATTGAAGAAACGCATGTGCGACATCGGACGACGGATCTGGGAAAAGGATTACGTCGACGGCAACGGGGGCAACTTGACCGTGCGCGTGGGCGACAACCTCGTGCTCTGCCCCCCCACCCTGATTTCCAAAGGCTTCATGAAGCCGGAAGACATCTGCATGGTGGACATCGACGGCAACCAGCTGGCCGGCACGCTCAAACGCACCAGCGAAGTCAACACCCACCTCGGCATCATGAAGCGCCAGCCGAAAGCCAAGAGCTGCGTGCACGCCCACCCGCCGCACGCCACCGCCTTCGCCGTCGCCTCCGTGAAACCGCCCACCTGCATGATTCCGGAAGCGGAAGTGTTTCTCGGCGAAATCGGCCTGGCCCCCTACGAAACGCCCGGCACACCCGACAACGCCCGCGTGGTCGGCGAAATGGGAATCAATCACCAGTCCATCATCATGGAAAACCACGGCGTTATCACCTGGGGCAAAGACATCGAGGACGCCTACTGGAAGATGGAAAACACCGACGCCTATTGCAAAACCATCTGGGTGGCCTCCCAACTGGGCAACGGACTCAAGACCTTTGGCACCGACAAACTCCAGGACCTGATTCGCATCCGCCAGAGCCTCGGCATGGACGACAAACGCGCCGACCTCAAAGAGTGCGAACTCTGCGACAACCTCGAGTTTCGTCCCGGCGTCACCTGCGCCGTCCCCGCCAAGCCAGCCTCCGGCGGCAACGGCGCGAGCAATTCCGCCTCCGACCCGGAAGCCGAAGAAATGGTCCGCGCCATCACCGAAATGATCGCAAAAGAACTCAAACGATAACTTTTAACTTTATGAAAACTACCATCATCGGAGGAGGCGGGCGCGTCGGATCGTGCGCGGCATTCGCCCTGCAGTGCGGCGGGGTGGTATCGGAAATCCAAATACTCGACGCCAATGTGGACATGGCCGAGGGCGAGGCGCTCGATCTGCTTCACGGCTCCGCCTTCACCAGCGACCAGCTCATTTATGCCGGCGATTACGAACGGGCGGCCGATAGCGACATCTTCATCATCACGGCCGGACTGCGCCGCAAGCCGGACGAGTCCCGTCTCGATCTGATCAACCGCAACGTTTCCCTGTTCAACCAGATCCTCGACAGCATGATTTCGGCGGGTATGCGCGACGACGCCATCGTGTTCGTGGTCTCCAACCCGGTCGACATCCTCACCC